>NZ_JALQDQ010000013.1:0-269014 GCF_023631105.1 Caballeronia sp. AZ10_KS36
GGCGGCGGCGGAGCGGGAGGAGCCGGCGGCGTCGGCTCGGGCGCGGGCGCCGCAATCGGCGACGGCGCCGGCGTGACCGGCATCGGCGCGGGCTTAGGCTCGGCCTTTGGCTTGAGCTTCGGCTGTGGCTTCGGTTGCGGGACGGGTTTGGGCGGCTGGGGCGTCGGCGGGGACTGGACCGCAACGGGCTGCGGCGCGGGCTGCGGGGTCTCGCTGATCAGCTGCGCGGTGATCGCCTTGGCCTCCACGGGGCGCGGCGGCGCTTCGTGCCGCATCGTCAGCACGGTGCCGAGGAGCGCCGCATGAATCGCGAGTACCAGCGCGCACGCGGCGACCATGCGAGGATTGATGCCGGATGACGGCGCGGGCGAAAAGGCGGCAGAAGACGTGGTCGGGGACTGCATTCTTGGGCGTTGTTCGAGAGTCTGCTTGCCTGACGGCTCCTGATGCTGAGATCCCGAACATAAGCTGGCCCGAAAGCGAAGGGCGAAGTCATCGACGAAATATCAGCAGCGAAATGAACAGGGTAGCCACGAAACCGATCAGCAATTCCATCTCGTTCTCCTCGGACAGGACTGAACGGTTTGCAGAAGGTAATGCGGTTGGCTACCGGCGCGGCGTGACGGAGTGGCGCGCCGGCGCAAATGCGTCAGGCGGCCTGGCGTTCGTAGAACGTGACCGGCGCCGCCTGCACGCCGCAGTGCGAGGCACAGACGCCGCTTTGCGCCATCACATCGCGCACGCTTTCCTCGCACTTCCCGCAGCACATGGCAACGCCGAGTTCGAACTGGAGCTCGTCGAACGTATCGACGCCCTCCGCGATGGCGGCGCGAATCTTTCTGTCGGACACTGACTTGCAGACACAGACGATCATGATGGTTCGCGATAGCTTCCGTTAATGCGAATTATTATCATTCAGTGTCGCGTGCTTGGCAAGCGAGGAGCGGGGTTTTTTGTAACAGGATGCCGGGTTTGCCCGCCGGAGACTTACGGGGCGGGGCAAGGCGGCTTTTCGCGCGCCTCGGGGCGGCGAACCAACCCTTCGCGCGCTGTGGCGACTACGCGCTCGGAATAGTCGCGTACCGCACTTCCGCCTGGATTTGCAGCAACGAGGCGGCGAGTTGCCGCTGCGGTTCGCCGTCGGCGGTGGAGTAGAAAAGCGGGGTCGTTGCGACCGACGCATCGGCGTTTCGGAGTCCGCTGGCGTCGAGCAGACGTTCGAGTTGCCGCGCGACCGCGACGCTCGTATCGACGATATGCAGCCGCTCGCCCGCAATCTCCCGGATGGCGCGGTCGAGAAAAGGGTAGTGCGTGCAGCCGAGCACGAGGGTGTCGGCGCCAGCGTCCAGCATCGGTTTGAGATAGCTTTCGAGCAGCGCCATGAGGCCGGGCGACGACGTGTCGCACCGTTCCACCGCCTGCACCAGCCCGTGCCCCGGCTGGCAGATGAAGCGGCAATTGCCGGCATAGCGGTCCAGAAGCGACTGAAAGCGCGCGCTTCGCAGCGTCGCCTGCGTGGCCAGCACGCCGACCACGCCGGTTTTCGACACCGCCGCGGCCGGCTTCACGCCGGGCTCGACGCCGACGAGCGGAATCGCCAGCCGCTCGCGCACGTGCGCGATGGACTGCGCGGTCGCCGTGTTGCACGCGACCACGAGGGCCTTCACGCCCTGTCCGACGAGCCATTCGCCGATGGCCGTGGTGCGCGCGGTGATGAACGCGTCGTCCCGCTCGCCGTAGGGCGCGTGCAGCGAGTCCGCCACGTAGATCAACCGCTCGTGCGGCAGCACCGCACGCACCGCGCGCAGCACGGAAAGACCGCCCAGACCGGAATCGAAGATGCCGACGGGCGCGTTAGCGCCGGCCGGCGCGCGAACGTTCGTGGCAGGGGAGGAAGCGACGACAGCGGACATCGGTTGAGGCGGCTTATTGCTCGCCCATCATGCTCTGCTGGTAGTTCTGGATGCCGACCTTGTCGATCAGATCCAGTTGCGTTTCGAGCCAGTCGATGTGCTCTTCGGTGTCGTTCAGAATCTTGTCGAAGATATCGCGCGAAACGTAGTCCCGCACGGACTCGCAATACGCCATGGCTTCCTTGCAGGTGGACTGCGAAATCTGTTCGAGCTTCAGATCGCACTCGATGATTTCCTTGGTCTCTTCGCCGATCAGGAGCTTGTGCAGGTCTTGCAGGTTCGGCAAGCCGTCGAGCATGAACACGCGCTGGATCAGCCAGTCGGCATGCTTCATCTCGCCGATGGACTCGTCGTATTCGTGCTTGTTCAACTGCTCGAGGCCCCAGTGCTTGTACATCCGGGCGTGGAGGAAGTATTGATTGATCGCGGTCAGCTCGTTCTTCAACTGCGCGTTCAGATATTCGATGACTTTCGCGTCGCCTTTCATAGGTGTCCTTGTTCCGGGCGTGTGAGCATGGGGGAAAGATAAACCTTGGGACTGGGGCCTGCCAAGGTTGAGGGGGAATTTTTTGTCGCGGCCGAAAGTGAGAATGGAAAGCGTTATCGGAAAAAGCGGCTTGCAAAGAAAAGCCGGGCGCGCGGCCCGGCTTTCCGGCCGCGCCGCGCAAGTCACGCGCGATGCGGTCCGCGTCGCATGCTTACGCCGTCGCGACCGGAATCTTGCCGATCTTCGCCTGCCATTGCGCCGGGCCGGTCTTGTGAACCGACGTTCCGTTCGAATCGACCGCGACCGTCACCGGCATGTCCTTCACGTCGAACTCGTAGATGGCTTCCATGCCGAGGTCTTCGAACGCGAGCACCTTGGCCTCGCGGATCGCCTTCGACACGAGATACGCCGCGCCGCCGACCGCCATCAGATACGCGGCCTTGTGCTTCCTGATCGCCTCGATGGCGACCGGGCCGCGCTCGGCCTTGCCGATCATCGAGATGAGGCCGGTCTGCGCGAGCATCATCTCGGTGAACTTGTCCATGCGCGTAGCCGTCGTCGGGCCCGCCGGGCCGACCGCTTCGTCGCGCACCGGATCGACCGGACCGACGTAATAGATCACGCGGTTCGTGAAATCGACCGGCAGCTTGTCGCCCTTGGCGAGCATGTCGGCGATGCGCTTGTGCGCGGCGTCACGGCCCGTCAGCATCTTGCCCGAGAGCAAGAGCGTCTGGCCCGGCTGCCACGACGCGACTTCTTCCGGCGTCAGCGTGTTGAGGTCGACGCGTTTGCTCGTCTCGGTGTTCGGCTGCCACGTGACCTTTGGCCATGCGTCGAGCGGCGGGGCGTCGAGCTTGGCTGCGCCCGAGCCGTCGAGCGTGAAGTGCGCGTGGCGGGTCGCGGCGCAGTTCGGGATGATCGCGATGGGCTTCGAAGCCGCGTGCGTCGGCGCGGCCATGATCTTGACGTCGAGCACGGTCGACAAGCCGCCGAGACCTTGCGCGCCGATACCGAGCGCGTTGACCTTCTCATGCAGTTCGACGCGCAGTTCTTCGATCCAGTCCTGCGGCCCGCGAGCGATGATGTCCTGAATGTCGATGGGGTCCATCAGCGATTCCTTCGCCATCACCATCGCCTTTTCGGCCGTGCCGCCGATGCCGATGCCGAGCATGCCCGGCGGGCACCAGCCGGCGCCCATCGTCGGCACGGTCTTGAGCACCCAGTCGACGATCGAATCCGACGGATTCAGCATCGCGAACTTCGACTTGTTCTCCGAGCCGCCGCCCTTCGCGGCGACCTGCACGTCGACCTTGTCGCCCGGCACGATCTCGTAATGGATCACGGCCGGCGTGTTGTCTTTCGTGTTCTTGCGCGCGCCTTCGGGCGGGCTCACGATCGACGCGCGCAGCACGTTGTCCGGGTTCAGATAGCCGCGGCGCACGCCTTCGTTGATCATGTCCGTGACGGACATCGTCGCGCCGTCCCAGCGCACGTCCATGCCCACCTTCACGAACACCGTGACGATGCCCGTGTCCTGACAGATCGGGCGCTTGCCTTCGGCGCACATGCGGCTGTTGGTCAGGATCTGCGCGATGGCGTCCTTCGCGGCCGGGCTTTCCTCCAGCTCGTAGGCGCGGCCGAGCGCCTGAATATAGTCGAGCGGATGGTAGTAGCTGATGTACTGCAGAGAATCGGCGATGCTCTGGATCAGGTCTTCTTGCTTGATGACGGTCATGGCTTGGGCTCTGGGGACGAAAGACTGCCTGCGTTCTCTTCGACGCTTCAATCGAGTGCGCTTCGGGGTGTTGCGGTTTCGCTGTGGAAATGCCGCGGATGCGTATGCGTGGTCAGCCGGTCGACATACGCCATGACGAGCGCGGACACGAGGAACGCCACGTGAATCACGACTTGCCACAGCACCGTATGGAACGTGTGCTGATCCGGATTGATGAAGGTCTTCAGCAGATGAATTGACGAGATGCTGATGAGCGCCATCGAGAGCTTCACTTTCAGCACGCCCGCATTGACGTGATCGAGCCACTCGGGTTCGTCGGGATGACCTTCCACGCCGAGACGCGACACGAACGTTTCGTATCCGCCGACGATCACCATGATGAGCAGGTTCGAGATCATCACCACGTCGATCAGGCCGAGCACGACCAGCATGACGTTGGTTTCGTCGAGCGTCATCGCGTGCGTGACGAGGTGCCAGACTTCCTTCAGGAACAGGACGACGTAGACGCCCTGCGCGACGATCAGTCCGAGATAGAGCGGCACCTGAAGCCAGCGGCTCATGAAGATGATTCTGGGCAACGCCTTCATCGGGCCGGGGCGAGCGGGCGAGTCGGGGAAGGGCTTCTGAGCGGACATGGGCGGCGTGTCGGTCGGGCGGTCGGCGGAGAGTGAACGGCTGAAAACGTGAAACGGGCGGTTCTGGCCCGTCCGGGAAAGCCCGGTATTGTAGCGTGTCGCCGCGCGAGCCTGCCTGAACGCAGCGGCAAGCACTGTTGTGTCAATCGGATGGAATGCGCGGCCACGTGACGCTACGTGCCGCTACACGCCGCTTTCGCGCCGCTCGCGCTCGTCGCGCGGCGCTGGCGTGCGGCGCTTCAGGCTCGCGAGAACGATGCCCGCCATCACGCACGCGAGCGCGACGCCATGCGCGAGCGTCGGCCGCTCGCCGAGGAACGCAATGCCGTAGAGCGCCGCCGCGATCGGCAGGACGGCGGAGAAGACGCCCGCGAGGCTGCCGGCGACGTGGCGGATGCCTTTCATCCAGAGCCAGAAGGAAAAGACGCTTGCCGAAAGCGCATACCATCCGACGAGCGCCCACGTGAGCCCGTCGACGCCGCGCCAGTCGAACGCGAGCGCGCTCGGCAGGCCGAGCGGCAACATCAGCAGAAAGCCTAAGCCGTGCGTGTACGCGCAGATGTCGATGGCGGGCAGCGTCTGCGTCAGCCGCCGCGACAGGATCACATAGAGCGATTCGCAGCAGACCGCGCCGACCACCATCAGATTGCCCGCGAGCGAGCCGCCGCCGTGAACGCCGCCGCCGCTGTGCGCGACATTGATCACGACGACGCCCACGACCGCCAGCGCGATCGAAGCGAACGCTCGTCCGCCCGGCTTTTCCCTGAGGAAGAGCCACGCGAAAAGCGCGACGACAGCCGGCATGGTGCTCGTGATGACGCCCGCCGCGACCGCGCTCGTGCGCGCGACGCCGTTGAGCATCAGCAGCGTGAAGCCGAACGTGCCGAAGAGCGCCTGCAAGAAAAGGTTGATCCACTCGGCGCGCGCCACGCGCCTCATCTTCGACGGACGCAGCAGCGGCCACAGCACCGCCAGCGCGATGACGAAGCGCAGCAGCGCGAAGAGCGGCACCGGCACCGACGCGACGATGGACTTGCCGATGCCGACGTTGCTTCCGACGAGCAGCATCGACGCGATGAGATAGAGGGCGTAGCGATTCAAGCTGTGATTTCGGCAGCGAGTGCACGACAAGCGCACGACAAGCGCGCGGCGAGTTCAGTTACGATTGTGGGGACGCATTGTAGAAGCCGCGCCGACTCCGTGTATACCCCGTGCCGCAGCCGTCGGCCGCGTAAGAAGCGGGTAAGTTGCGCGGCCTATCTTGATCTTCATGCAGGCTGCAATGAGTCGGCACGCGCGATTCTCGAACGAATCGCGCCGGCAAGGTTGCAAGTGACCGGCTTTCCGCGAGACGGCGGAGCCGGTCGAAAGGAGACAGGGTTCGGCGAGAACGCCCGTGCGCGTGACGCTTTCGAACCTCAATAACATGCGGCGTGCCCACCTTAAGCGTCGAGCGCGCCGCCGGCTTTTGGAATCACCATCGGAGGGGTTGTCGATGTCTGCGATCGAATCGGTTCTTCAGGAAAAACGTGTGTTTCCGCCGTCAGCCAAGGCTTCGTCCGGCGCGGCGATTTCGGGCATGGACGCGTACAAGGCGCTCGTCGCCGAAGCGGAGCGCGACTACGAAGGCTTCTGGGCGCGGCTCGCGCGCGAGACGCTAGCGTGGCACAAGCCGTTTTCGAACGTGCTCGACGAAAGCAACGCGCCGTTCTATACGTGGTTCGCGGATGGCGAGCTGAACGCGTCGTATAACTGCCTCGACCGGCATGTCGAAGCGGGGCGCGGCAACGAGAACGCGATCATCTTCGAAGCCGACGACGGCACGGTGACCAACGTCACGTATCAGGACCTGCTCGAACGCGTGTGCCGCCTCGCCAACGCGCTCAAGAAGCGCGGCGTGAAGAAGGGCGATCGCGTCGTGATCTATCTGCCGATGTCGGTCGAAGGCGTCGTCGCGATGCAGGCGTGCGCGCGCATCGGCGCGACGCATTCGGTGGTGTTCGGCGGCTTCTCGTCGAAGTCGCTGAACGAGCGGCTCGTCGATGTCGGCGCGGTCGCGCTCATCACCGCCGACGAGCAAATGCGCGGCGGCAAGGCGCTCCCGCTCAAGAGCATCGCCGACGAAGCGCTCGCGGCCGGCGGCTGCGACGCGGTGAAGGACGTCATCGTGTATCGGCGCACGGGCGGCAAGATCGCGTGGAACGAAGGACGCGACGTGTGGCTGCACGAGATCGTCGAAAACGAAGCGGCGCAGTGCGAGCCCGAGTGGGTGAGCGCGGAACATCCGCTTTTCATCCTGTACACGTCCGGCTCCACGGGCAAGCCGAAGGGCGTGCAGCACAGCACGGCGGGCATTCTGCTGTGGGCCGCGCAGACGATGAAGTGGACCTTCGACATGAAGCCGGGCGACATCTTCTGGTGTACCGCGGACATCGGCTGGATCACGGGGCACAGTTATATCGCGTATGGGCCGCTTGCCATCGGCGCGACGCAGATCATGTTCGAGGGCGTGCCGACGTATCCGAACGCGGGCCGCTTCTGGGACATGATTCAGCGCCACAAGGTCACCATCTTCTATACCGCGCCTACGGCCATCCGCTCGCTCATCAAGGCGTCGGAAGCGGACGCGAAGGTGCATCCGAAGAGCTATGACCTCTCGACGCTGCGCATTCTCGGTACGGTCGGCGAGCCGATCAATCCGGAGGCGTGGATGTGGTACCACGAGAACGTCGGCGGCGGGCAGTGCCCGATCGTCGATACGTGGTGGCAGACGGAAACCGGCGGCCACATGATCACGCCGCTGCCGGGCGCGACGCCGCTCGTGCCGGGATCATGCACGCTGCCGCTGCCGGGCATCATGGCCGCGATCGTCGATGAAACCGGGCAGGACGTGCCGAACGGGCATGGCGGCATTCTGGTGGTGAAGCGCCCGTGGCCGTCGATGCTGCGCAACGTCTGGGGCGATCCGAACCGTTACAAGACGAGCTACTTCCCGGAAGAACTCGGCGGCAAGCTGTATCTCGCGGGCGACGGCGCGGTCCGCGACAAGGAGACCGGCTACTTCACGATCATGGGCCGCATCGACGACGTGCTCAACGTCTCGGGGCATCGCCTCGGCACAATGGAAATCGAGTCGGCGCTCGTCGCGAATCCGATGGTCGCGGAAGCCGCCGTGGTCGGACGTCCCGACGACACGACGGGCGAAGCGGTGGTCGCGTTCGTCGTGTTGAAGCGCGCGCGTCCGGAAGGCGACGAAGCGAAGCAGGTCGCCAACGACTTGCGCGCGTGGGTCGCGAAGGAGATCGGGCCGATCGCGAAGCCGAAGGACATCCGCTTCGGCGAGAACTTGCCGAAGACGCGCTCGGGCAAGATCATGCGGCGTCTGTTGCGCTCGCTCGCGAAGGGGGAGGAGATCACGCAGGACGTGTCCACGCTGGAGAATCCCGCGATTCTCGATCAACTGGGCGAAGCCCGCTGAAGCTGTTCTAAACGACCGCCGCCCGATAAGCGGCGGTCGATCCCGATTGCCGATGCCACGCGGTTTTGGTACATAACCGCATGGTCACGCCCGCCGATCCGCTCAATCCCACGCTTGCCCCGCCGCCGCGCGTCCCGGCGGCCGCGGCGCGCGCGCATCGCGCGTACTGGCGCTTCAATGTCGCGCTGATCGCAGTGCTGCTTGCCGTCGGATTCGTGGTGTCGTTCTGCGTGCCGCTTTTCGCGGAGCGCCTGCAGCACGTGCGCATCGCCGGGTTTCCGCTGCCGTTCTTCTTCGGCGCGCAGGGCGCGATTCTCGTCTATGTGACGCTGATCGCCGTCTATATCGTGCTGATGCAACTCGCCGATGCGCGGCTCGCGCGCGCCGTCGGAGACGCCCAAGCGAGTGACGACGGCCAACGATGAAGCTCACCAACCGGCTCATCGTCACTTACGCGCTCTATACGCTCGGCTTTTTGCTGTTCATCTTCCTGATGGAGCGTATCGAGCGCACGGCCGGCGCGGGCATGTGGGTCGGCTATGTGTTCCTGTTCGTGCCGATTGCCGTGTATGCGGTCATCGGCCTGCTCTCGCGCACGTCGGATCTCGTCGAATACTATGTGGCCGGGCGGCGCGTGCCATCCGCGTTCAACGGCATGGCGACGGCGGCGGACTGGCTGTCGGCGGCGTCGTTCATCGGACTGGCCGGCTCCATCTATGCGAGCGGCTACGACGGCCTCGCCTACATGATGGGCTGGACCGGCGGCTATTGCCTCGTCGCATTCTTGCTCGCGCCGTACGTGCGCAAACTCGCGCGCTACACGATTCCCGATTTTCTCGGCACGCGCTTTTCGAGCAACCTCGTGCGCGGGCTCGCGGCCATCGCGGCGATCCTGTGCTCGTTCGTCTATCTGGTCGCGCAGATTCAGGGCATCGGGCTGATCGCGTCGCGCTTCATCGGCATCGAGTTTTCGATCGGCATCTTCTGCGGGCTCGCGGGCATTCTCGTGTGCTCGTTTCTCGGCGGCATGCGCGCGGTGACGTGGACGCAGGTGGCGCAATACATCATCCTGATCAGCGCGATGCTGATTCCCGTGTCGATGATTGCGCATCGCGACGGGCTCGGCTGGTTTCCGCAGTTCAACTATGGCCGCGTGATGGAGCGCGTTGAGACGCTCGAACGCGCGCTCGCCGTGTCGCCCGACGAAGCCCGCGCCCGCGCCGATCTCGGGCGTCAGGCGGCGCGCGCGCAGCAGCGGATCGATGCGCTGCCGCGATCGTTCTTCGACGAGCACGCGCGGCTCGTCGCCGAAATCGCCGATTTGCGTCGGCACAACGGCCCGCTGCGCGAGATCAGCGAGCGCGAGCGCGAACTGGCGTCGTTTCCGCGCGATCCCGCCGATGCGCAGGCCAAGTGGTCGCGCGAACGCGATGCGTTGAGCGAGCGCGTTGCCGCCCCCGTGCCGCTGACCGATGCGTTCGCGTCTTCCTCCGGCACGGCGGAGCAGGGCAGCGCGCGGGCGCACCGGTTGAACTTCCTCTCGCTCATCCTGTGCTTGTCGATCGGCACGGCGAGCTTGCCGCACATTCTCACGCGCTATAACACGACTACGTCCGTGGCATCGGCGCGGCGCTCGGTCGGCTGGACGCTCTTTTTCGTCGCGCTGTTTTATCTGACCGTGCCGGTGCTCGCCGTGCTGATCAAGCACGAGATCCTGACGGGGCTCGTCGGACATCGCTTCGCGGAGCTGCCGCAATGGGTGACGCAGTGGCGGCACATCGAGCCGTATCTGATCCGTATCGGCGACATCAACGGCGATGGCGTCGTGCGCTGGGCCGGCATTCAGATGCAGCCGGACATGGTGGTGCTCGCCGCGCCCGAAATCGCGGGCCTGCCTTATGTGATGTCCGGACTGATTGCGGCGGGCGCGCTGGCCGCGGCGCTTTCGACGGCGGATGGCCTGCTGCTCACCATCGCGAACGCGCTGTCGCACGACGTGTATTACTGCATGGTGGATCGCCGCGCGACGAGCCAGCGGCGCGTCACGATTTCGAAAATACTGCTGCTCGGTGTTGCGCTGCTTGCGTCGTATGTCGCGTCGCTCAATGCGGGGAACATCCTGTTTCTCGTGGGCGCGGCGTTTTCGCTGGCGGCGTCGAGCCTGTTTCCGGCGCTCGTCCTCGGCGTGTTCTGGAAGCGCACGACGCAGCGAGGCGTCGTCGCGGGGATGATCGCGGGGCTGATCGTGTGCGTGTACTACATCGTGTCGACGTATCCGTTCTTCACGCACCTGACGGGCTTCGACGGGCCGCGCTGGTTCGGCATAGAGCCGATCAGCTCGGGCGTCTTCGGCGTGCCGGCCGGCTTCGCGGTGGCGATTGCGGTGAGTCTCGTCGACCGCAAGCCGGACGAGTACACGCGCGCGCTCGTCGACTACATTCGTCACCCGTAGGGGCTAGGCGGGCGGCGGGAACTTGGTATAATCGCAGTCTTCCGGAGAGATGGATGAGTGGTTTAAGTCGCACGCCTGGAAAGCGTGTATAGGGTAAAACCTATCGGGGGTTCGAATCCCCCTCTCTCCGCCAGAACGATTCCCGAATCCCGCACAGCCTATCGGCTTGCGGGATTTTTGCTTTTGTCGAGGCTCGACAGGGCATGCCGGTGTCGCAAGCATGGTTGCAACGGTCCCGGAGAAAGTAATCGCCTTCCTCATGAAACGCCACGCACGCGTCTTCAGCCTAGATTGCACTCCTAATCACCACTGCAACTATTCATCAAAATCCGTCCCGTTTTGTGCCAACGAGTCAACTTCCCAAAGCGCCCGGCGTTAAAGCCTCCGGCAGCCGTCGCCGCGTCCCGTCGCTGACCGGCAAGCGGCCGGCACTTCCGTAGCTAACTCGCAAAGGACACAGACATGAGCATCTTCGGTGACATCGTAGGCAAGATCTTCCACAAAGCGAAACCTGCCGACCCGGCGCCCGTCGCCGCGCAGGACCCGGCGCCGCAGGCAAGCGTCGAGGCAGCCGCCGCTCCCGCGCCGCTGTCCGACATCGACGTCGCCGCCGTGATGGATCAACTGGCGAGCGAGAGCAGCCAGCAGTTGAACTGGCGCGTTTCCATCGTCGACATGATGAAGCTGCTCGACGTCGACAGCAGTCTCGACCATCGCAAGCAACTCGCCACGGAACTCAAGTACAGCGGCGACATGAACGACTCCGCCTCGATGAACATCTGGTTGCACAAGCAACTGATGCAGGCGCTCGCCGCGAACGGCGGCAAGTTGCCCGCCGATCTCATCGGCTAAAGGCGCGCACAAGCGAAAGCCCGCGATCCAGCAGTTCATTGCTGATCGCGGGCTTTCTTGCGTACATCGCTGCTCGCGTTGTTGCAATAAGAGGCGTCGCAAGGGGTGGCCTGCCTGCACGTCCGCGCTTCTGATAATGCGCAAACCGTCGCGCACATGGCAGGGCGGGCGATGGCAGCGCGCCTCCTGCGACAGCGCGCAGCATTAAAGATGATTGCGCTTGGACCGAGGGCGCGCGAACTCGGCGATCGGATCGTCGGCATAGGCGGCGATCGGATCCTTGTCGAACGGTGAAGCTGTCAGCGGCGCTTTCGGCCGGCCCGGCTGCGAAGGCGCACGCGACGCTGCCGCGCTCGACGCGGAGGTCGCTTTGTCGCTGGCGCGCGGCGCCGTCTGCGAGCGCGTGACGTTGCCGCTTCCGATCCACTCTTCGGTGTACTTGGCAAAGGCAGGCGTGGTCAGCGTCAGAACCGTTAAGGGAAGCAGCAGAGCGAAGCAGGCTTTTCGTGCGAGCATGAGGTTTCTTCTTGTCGTTTTCGATTTCCAAGCGCGAAGCGATGATGGCCGCACGACTTGGTGCGTGCGGCTCGATTCATCACCGACGATTAGCGCGTTCGATGCGACCAATCCGTCGCTCAATGCGCGATGGCAAGCGGTTCCGGCTGGTGGTTCTCGGCGTCGAAGTGCAGCGCGGAATTGGCTGCCTGCTCCTGTACGAGGAACTCGCGGGCGGCCTGCACGCCGCGGTCGTACGACGCGCGCGCGGTGTGTTCTTCCAGCGCCGAGATCAGCGGAATCTGCTCTTCGGCGATCGAGTGGAGAAGACTCAGAATGTCGCTGCGCATCGACTCCGGGTACGAACAGAAGTGCTCGAAGCCGCCGGGCGCCGCGACCATATTGACGAGCGACGTCAAGAGACGCGCACGGTTCAGGCAATGCTCCTTGATGTGCATGGAGTGCGACAGGGTTGCGCGGCCGTTCGCGTCGACGGAAATGTGCAGGTCTTTCATGCTGCGTGCCTCATTCGTTCAGAAGAATGCGGCATTAAATCGGCTCGCCGGACAAAATACAGCAGGACTTTTCCTATTCGCGCAGTCGGCAACGATCCTTTACGTTTCCCGTCGACGAGTCAAAGATTCGGCTCCCTAACAGGCACGCAGCGACGCCGGTTCGCCTTCCGGCGTCGCTGCGCAGGCGTGGTAGAACGGCGCGCGCGTTATTGCTTCATCGTCCCGGTGGACTTGGAACCACGCGCCGGCTGTTGCGACGTATCCGGCGACATGCCTTGCTCGCGCTTTTCCATCAGCGTGCCGCTCCCGGACGTGCCGGAAGGCGCGCCGCCCTGCGACGCATCGTTTGCGCCGCCGGGCGAGGCGTTCTGCCCCTGCTGCTGCGTTTGCGGGCGTTGGTTCATCTGGTCGCGCGTCATTTCCTGCGCAAGGGAGGCGGTGCTGGCAAGCGCGAGAAGGGCGCCTGCGATCGCTGCGGTCGCTTTCATGGCTGTCTCCTGGTTCCAGGCGCACGTCGCGCCGTGCAAGGGATATAGCATCGGCTGTGCCGCGCTCTACAGACGAAATCCGCCGCTTATCTCAAAACCAACTACGATAAATATTGGCGCTGCCAAACGGATGCCGATTCATTACAATTTGCGCTCCAAACGAACTTGAGCCGCCCGTATTCGATTCAATGGGCCCAATGCAACCGGAGTGTTTCATGTCGATCACACTGAACGATTTATTGGCATGGAGCGAAAGCCTGCCCGATCGCAATAGCGACGAAGCGAAAATGCTTGACGCACTCATCCAGAAACGTGAAGCAGAATTGAGATTGCGCATCGCCGATTTGATTGCGGCCGTGAGTCAGCAAGAGAACTGGAAACTGCATCGGTGCGCGGCAACGGCGCGGCGCATCGAGCAAACTTCCACCGCGCATCTGGAGGCGGTGTATGAATATTTTCGGGATCGCAACGAAGGGCGCTTGCATTTCGAAGCGCCCGAGATTCTCGCGGATTCGTTCGTCGACGGTCAGGCCGGCCCCGACCGGCTGTGCGCGCCCGTCGTGACGAACGGCGACGCGAACTACGCGATCAGAGCGGGAACGCCGGCCGAGCCGATCGTCAATCTCTACGGGCGGATGAAGAGTCTCGAATCGCGGCTAGCCGATACGCCGGGCATCGCGTGCGGCATTCAGGGCATTCGCATCATGCGGATGGTGGCGCTCATGTCGAAAGCGCGATCAGCGCAACTCGCCAATCTGCGCATCAGCGGAATGCAGGCCGTCTACCGGCACATGTAATTATCTGTGCCCGCGAAACGAAAGGCCGGGTCACTTACGGTTTTACCGTTGATATGCCGGCGATTTAGTTTGCTGCATGAGTTCGATTGCATCTGAAAATCGCTCGCCTATACTGGGTTTCATCAGCCGATAGTTCGTTCGATTTTCGTGGCCGCTTGTTCGTCATCCAGAATAATCAGCGCGAATATTCAGAATATGCGACGCGCATAAAGGCACCTGGATTCATCAAGGAACGTCAAAAACGCAGCCGTAAGTCAACTTTGGAGTCATCGTGAAAAGCCTGCTGAGCAGACGCGGCACATTACTCGATAACGCGCCCTCGTTCCTTCTCCGTCAGAAGGGGAGCGCTCCGGTCCGCTTCGCTGCGCAAAGCAAGCCCGACGCACCGGAGCCGTCCGACGAATCCGAACCCGCCGCGCCGCAAACCGCCACCCGCGTCACGCCGCTGCGACCGACAGGCGCGTCGGCGCCGTTCGCCGGGCACGGTCTGCAGGCGGCGCAGATTGCGGAAGTGGAGTGGCTGATTCAGCAATCCACGCTCGCCGTTTTCCGGACATTTCAAAGTTTCGCGTATAGTGCGAGCCTGCTTTTCTATCCGCGCGATCTCACTTACTATGCCGTGCTCTATCACGAGGACGCCGTATGGCGCGTGCTGAAAGCGGGCGATATCGACGCCGCCGAGCCCGCATTCCGGCATTTCGTCGAGCAGGCCGTGCGGCTCGCGGAAGCAGAAATGCGGCGCGCGCACTTGCAGGCGCAAAACGAGCAGTTCGCACGGCTGATTGCCGAGTCGGAGGCGCAGGTCGAACGTTCCCGCGTGGATCTCCAGCGCGGCAGTACGCAGGACCAGGAGGTTGCGCTCAGGCAACAGGAGGTTCGCAAGGATCTCGCGCAACTGGAAGTGCGGCGCGTGGCGGCTCAGGCGCAATTGAACAAGCTGCAACGGCAAATGCACCAGCTCGCCGCGACCAGCAACGAAACGGTGCCACATCTGCCATCGGGGCGTTGAGGCAGAATCTCGGGCGCATCCGCGCCGTCAAGCGTCTCTTCGCTCGTCTTTGTCGGCGTACGAAACGTGGGTCTGCGAAATGTAGCTGCAGAGGCCGCGACCGGCGCGGGCACGCCGTTTCATTTGCTCGACGTGCGTGCGGCCCGACTCGCGGTAGTTGTAGAGATAGGTCCGTCCGTCGGCAAAGCGCACGCGAATGCCATCGGGCAGGATTTCGTAAGCCGACACGCCGGAATTGCCGGCGACGTTCCGATAGGGCTGCATAAGCGTTTTCTCCGCACGTTCTCGCCGCAGGGCGGGCGGCAAGCATTTAATCAAAGCCGGTACTAAAGAATTTCCGGTTCCGGCCGATATCGTTGTTATGTGTCAGCGGCCGGGGCCAGAAGGGTGTCATGGATAAAGATCAATTGCCGTTTCTCGATTCAAACGATCCGCACTTCCAGCACGCGCGCGCGCTGAGTCTGTCCGTCGGCGCGATTCGTCGCGCTCAGGGCAAGTGCAGCCCGAACGACTTCCCCGTTGGCTCGCTCGAATGGCATTTCGCGGTGGAAGAGTTCGCAACCGACGTCCTGCGCGTGCTCATGGGCGACGACGCGCAAGACGTCGACTTGCCGCTCGGCGAGCGTCCGCTCGACTGATTGCCGCTCCGCGCGCCTCGCTACAGCTTGACGCCGCCGGCTTCCGGCGCGTCGACGCCTCCGGGCGGAATCGCGCCGGTGCCGCTGACGTCGTTTGTGCTCGGCGCGCCGGGGCCGCTGGACCCGCTCGACCAGTACGGCTCGCGGCCATAGTGCTGATGCACCGAGCTCGCCCAGACGGGATCGGCCATCGACGGCCACGCGTCCTTGTCGAATCCCGGCGAATTGCGCACTTGGTCGGCCGTCGCGGCGAGGCGAAAGCAGCGGTTGTCGGTGTCGAGCGTCAGCGCGCTCCAGGGCACGGCCAGCAGCTTGTCGCCGATGCCGAGAAAGCCGCCACTCGACAGCACCGCATACGCCACGCGGCCGCTCGTCACATCCAGCATGATTTCCTTGAGCGAGCCGACGTCGTGTCCGTCGCTGCTCAGCACTGCGTTGCCATCCAGCGTGCTCGCCGCCATGACGTCGGGGCCCGGACCCGCGGCCGTCGCGGCGCCCTTGCCGATGATCGTTGCACCACCGGACGATTCTCCCATCGGTCGGTTCATGATCTGCTCCTTGACGTTTCCCTGATGCCCAGGCGTGTGTCTCGCTGACTCTTCATCGGTGCCCGGTTCGCTGCGTCGTTCGCTATCGGACTACTCCGCATGAGCAACGCCTGTGCCCGTGTGCCTGCTGCGTTCTGCTAAGCTGCGGGCTCGTTCATCCTTCGTGCCCCCCATGATCGAGTTCGAGGAACTGCTCGCCGTCGCCTACAAGAAGGAACGTCTGAAAAGCCGCCGGCTCGTGAAAAGCGCGGCCCTTTCCGAGCACGCGGCGCTCGTGAAGACGCTGACGAAGGCAGCGGGCACGCAGTCCTTGAAAGAATTGGTCGATGCACGGCGCGCCGCGCACGCGAGAGCCGCCGACGCGCTGCGCCTGCGCAGGCTGGCGCGTGCAGACCGTCCGCCGCAGCCGCGCGCATCCGACCCGCGACCGGACGATGCGAGCGCGTGGACAGGCTGGTTCGACGGTTCCGCGCTGCCGAATCCGGGGCGCATCGGCATAGGCGCGGTGCTTAAAAGTCCGGATGGCCGCACGCTGCAAATCAGCGCGACGGCCGGGCAGGGAGACAGCAGCCTGGCCGAGTATCTCGCGCTGACCGCGCTTCTCGAAGCGGCGCAGCGCGAAGGCGCCGCCAATCTGACGATCTATGGCGACAGCCGCGTCGTGATCGACGACGTTGGAGGCAGTGAAGCGGGCGGCATCCGCTCGTTGGCGGATCACGCGGCGCGCGTGCGGGCGCTCATCGCGCAGATCGGCGAAGTCCGCCTGCAATGGATTCCGCGCGCCCGCAACGCGCACGCGGACCGGCTGTCGCGTGAGGCGCTCGCCGTCGCCGACGCGCCTGCGTGCGCGGTGTCAGCGGCCTGACGCCCTGACGGTCAGCCGAGTTCGCGGATATCGGCGGTCGGCGAGCTGCCGAAGGCATCGCTCAGCAGAAAATCGACGAGCTTGCTTGCCGACTGCTCGGGCGTCGCGAGCTGGCCCTCGCGCTTCAGTGTGTCGAAGCGCTCCCGCAGCGGGAAACGCTCGAGCGCGGTGCCGCGAATCTCGGCTTGCATGTCCGTATCGACGACGCCCGGCGCGACGCTGCAAATGCGCAAGCCGCGATTGTCGTCGAGCGCGACCGCGCGCGCGTGGTGATCGAGCGCGGCCTTCGTCGCGCAGTAGATGCTCCAGCCGGGATACGCGTTGCGCGCCGCGCCGCTCGAAATATGGGCGACGCGCCGGTCCGGCGCCTGCGCGCTCGCGGCGGCGAAGGCAGCGGCGAGCATCAGCGGAGCCGCGACGTTCACGCTGACGGCACGCGCGACCGCACCCGCATCCTGATCGGCGAGCGGCCCGACCGGCGCGAGCATCCCCGCATTGTTGACGAGCAGCACGCGATCGGCGCGCGCCAGAAAGCGGCCGAGCGCGCCGTCCGAGAGCCACGCGCCGAGCGCGGACAGATCGGCGAGATCCAGCTCGGCTTCGTGCAGCCGGCCGGGATAGCGCGCCGCAAGGGCCGCATTGCGCTTGCGCGAGATCGCGAGAATCTCGGCGTCGCGCGAGAGCAAGGCGTCGGCGAGCGCCGCGCCGAGGCCGCGCGTGTGGCCGGTAACGATCGCGAGAGTGGTCTGTGGCATGGAGAGATCCGGTGGCTTGGAAGGAGTCGATGTCTTCCGATTCTAGCGGCGCTCGCCTCAATAGCGCCGAAACGCCGAATTGGGAAGGGGCTTCCGGTCATCCGTTGGTAATGGGTCACACCCGTGCGCCGAGCGTTTTTTTACCTGACAAGATGGGCTGCAGAATCGACAATCGTCAGCCGCGAAACGATCTGGAGTTCTTCTATGCCAATCCGTCTAACCGCACGCAATGTCGCGCCGTCCGTCAGGCGTGCCCGGCGCGCAGTTTCTCCCGCAGCCGCCCGCCCGAAGTTCGCGGCGGTGCTCGCGGCGTGCATCGGATTCATCGGCGTGCCGGGCGCCGCATGGGCGCAAAGCTCGGTGCAGCTCTACGGCGAGCTGGACGCCGGCCTCGCGTATGTCAGCAATGTCGGCGGGCATTCGCAGTACCGGCTGACGACCGGCACCATCGACGGCAGTTATTGGGGGCTGCAAGGCAGCGAAGATCTGGGCGGCGGCGCGCGGGCGATCTTCCGGCTCGAGCGCGGCTACGCGGTGTCGACGGGGCAGGGCCTCAACGATCACCCGATGTACGTCGGCCTCGGCACCGACGCGCTCGGCACCCTCACGTTCGGCCGTCAGTACGACTCCATCCACGACTATTTCGCGCCCTTCACGCTGACGGGCGGCACTGGCGGCACGGCCTTCGCGCATGTGCTCGACAACGACAACGCGAACAACTCGTTTCTCGCGGCCAACTCCGTCAAATACACGAGCGCGACGTACGGCGGCTTCAGCTTCGGCGGCCTCTACGCGTTCTCGAATGCGGCGGGCGGGTTCGCGAATAACCGCGCGTACAGCATCGGCGCCAACTACACGCTCGATTCGTTCAGCGCCGGGGCGGCCTATCTGCACAACGACGGACGCGGGAACACGACCGGCGGCGCGTACGACGCGCTCGCGCTCCCCGGCAACGCGCCGGGCGCCGTCATCGCGGCCAACGTGCAGCGGCAGAACACCTTCGGCGTTGCGATGAGCTACGGCATCGGCGACTTCCAGCTTGCCGGCGCGTTCTCCCGCTCGATCAATTCCGGCGTGAACGACGCAGATACCGGCGCCGCGCTGCCATCGCTCGCGCTCAATAACTACGAGATCAACGGCATCTACAAGCTGACGCCCGCGATCCTGCTCGCCGGCATGTACGTGTACACGAACGGCGGCGGCGCGCACTGGCACGAAGGCGCGTTGCAGGTGGACTACCTGTTGGGCAAGCGCACGGACGTGTATATCGAGTCCATCTATCAGCGCGCGTCGTCGTACGCGCCCGCTGTCATCAACACGAACGACCCGTCGAGCGGCCGCAATCAGTTGATGTTCACCACGGGCATTCGCCACCGCTTCTGAATCTGGTAATTTGGCGGGATCCGGTTGCTCGCCTCGAAGGGTGTCCCATGTCGATTCAGACGTTCTCGCTGTTCGTGCCCGCGTGTTTCGCCATCAACATGGCGTTCGGGCCGAACAACATGCTTTCGCTTTCGAACGGCGCGCGTCGGGGCGTGCGCGTGTCGGTGCTTGCGTCGTTCGGACGGCTCGCCGCGTTCGCCGTCATGATCGCGATTGCCGGCTTGGGACTGGGCGCGTTGCTGCTCGCGTCCGAGACGCTTTTCACGGCGATCAAGCTCGTGGGCGCGGCTTACCTCGTGTGGATCGGCATCAAGCTCATCCGCTCGGGACCGCAAACCATCACGGGCGAGGAGGGCGCGGGCGCTGCCGGACTCGCGCGGCTTACGAAGCAGGAGTTTCTCGTCGCGGCCGGCAATCCCAAAGCGATTCTCGTCTTCACCGCCTTCTTCCCGCAATTCGTCGACCGCAGCGCGTATGCGGCGAGCTTTGCGATTCTCGGCGCGATATTCCTGCTGTTCGAGCTTGTCGCGATCGTCATTTACGCGGCGCTCGGCGCACGACTCGGTTCGCTTTCGCGCGGAGCTCGCGGTTTCAGGTGGTTCAATCGCGTCAGCGGCGCGCTGATGATCGGCTTCGGCGTGATGCTCGCGCTGGTGCGCCGTCCGGCGGCCTGAGAACGGGTCGTCCGCGCACCCGGACGTTTGTCATTTTTCTTTTCGCGATTTTCTCCAATCGCACGTTGAAGGCTCCGCGCCTTGATTCGGAATAAGTCGTTGCGGCTTATCCACGCCTCCTTTGGCAGCGATAAGCGATAATCACGTGCTTTTGCACAGTCATCGTCCTTTTCAGGACGAGTTCGTTTCAATCTCCACGCATTTTCGAAGGCGTTGTACCGCTTCTGTGGTTGAAGGAATTTCCCCATGAATAATCAATCGCCCGCCGTGTCGCAGACGCGCGCGTTTGCGACCGTCTTTCTGATCGAAATGTGGGAGCGTTTCGGTTATTACGGCATGGCCGCGCTGCTCGTCCTGTTCATGATCGACAAAGTCGGTTTCGCCGACGATTACGCCAATCTCACATGGGGCGCATTTTCCGCGCTCGTGTTCTCGGCGCCGTCGATCGGCGGCTGGATCGGCGACAAGGTGCTCGGCGCCCGCCGCACGATGACCTTCGGCGCGATCGTGCTGTCGCTCGGTTACTTCATGCTCGCGCTGCCGTACGACGCGCTCGGCTTCATGTATGCGTCGCTCGGCGTGATCGTGGTGGGCAACGGGCTCTTCAAGTCGAACGCGGCGAATCTCGTGCGCCGCATCTACGAAGGCGACGAAGCGCGCATCGACAGTGCCTTCACCATCTATTACATGGCGGTGAATATCGGATCGACTTTCTCGATGCTCGCGACGCCGTGGATCAAGGACCACTGGGGCTGGCACGCGGCGTTCGCCGTGTGCTGCGGCGGCATGGTGCTCGGCCTCCTGAATTTCGCGCTGATGCGCCGCACGCTTGCGCATGTGGGCTCTGCACCGGACGATCATCCGATGCGCTGGGGCCGCTTCATCGCGGTCGCGGCCGGCGGTGTCGTGCTCGCGGCGGCGACGGTGTTCATCCTCCAGCATCAGACGGTGGCGAGAGTTTGCGTCTGGGCCGCCGCGCTCGGCATTCTCGCGATCTTCGGCTATATGCTGGCGCGCTGCGACCGCGGCGAGCGGGCCGGCCTTTGGGCGGCGCTCATCCTGACGCTGCAAGTCATCCTGTTTTTCGTCTTCTATCAGCAGATGTCGACGTCGCTCACGCTGTTCGCGCTGCGCAATGTCGATCCTGCTTTCTCGGTTGCCGGCGTGCGTCTCTTCACGTGGAGCGCGGCGCAGTTCCAGGCGCTGAACCCGATCTGGATCATGATTCTGAGTCCGCTGCTCGCCGTCGCTTATGCGGGGCTCGCGCGGCGCGGCCGCGACGTGTCGGTGGCCGCGAAATATGCGTTCGGTTTCGTGGTGGTCGCGGTGGGCTTTTTCGTGTTCGGCCTGAGCGGACGCTACGCAGTGGAGGGCCGCGTTTCGTCGTGGTTCATGGTGGCGGGCTACGGCCTCTATTCGCTGGGTGAATTGCTGGTGTCGGGACTCGGCCTCGCGATGATCGCGCGCTACGTGCCGGCCCGCATGAGCGGCTTCATGATGGGCGCGTATTTCGTGGCGACAGGGGTGTCGCAGTATCTCGGCACCGTCGTGGCGAACTTCGCCCGTATGCCGCCGGGCCATCTCGATCCGCTGCAGTCGTTGCCGATGTACACGCATCTTTTCGTGTCGCTCGGCTGGCTGGCGACGGGCGGGGCCGCGATCGCGCTCGTGCTGTTGCCGCTGCTCGGCAGACTGTCGCGGGCGCATCATCGCGCATCGGGGGCGGGTGCCAGCACCGATGGCGAGCGCATGACGCCGGTTTCGGCGTCTTGAGCGAAAACACCGTTTGACGACGCCAGGCGGTTCAGTCTATAATCTAATTCTCCAGACGCGGGGTGGAGCAGTCTGGCAGCTCGTCGGGCTCATAACCCGAAGGTCGTAGGTTCAAATCCTACCCCCGCAACCAGAATTCAAAATCGCGTTTCCGGCGGCCGCCGTATCAAGCCGCTTGGAGACGTTGTCCAAGTGGCGCAAGCGCCAATCCAGTATTTCTTCCTCGACGCGTCGGAACACGGCAGTTGCGTTGCTTGTTATCCGTCCATCGTCAAACTCTCTATGCTCCTGTTCCGTCGCTAGGCGAGTGCGTTCGTTGTCGGCTCGCCTTACCCTGAACGACCGCTCCAAACACGAAAAGCCTGCATGAGCAACAACTCATGCAGGCTTTTTTTGCGAATCCTTCGGCCGTCATCCGACCGGGCGCACGCGCTAGACGTGCTATCAGCGAGCTTTCGCGTCCGGCGTTTTCACTACCGCTTCCGCGAAACCGCGACCCGTTCGAACTCGGACCGCCCACCCACCACGCATTGCGAAGGACGAGGGCGTCACGCCCACCGTCGATGGCTGCGCGCAGCGATCAATAAAACTTCTTCGGCAATTGCGCGCGGCGGATCTGCTTGCGAAGACGAGCGACAGCAGCAGCTTTCTTGCGCTTGCGCTCAGTCGTCGGCTTTTCGTACGCCATGCGCGACTTGAGTTCTTGAATCAGGCCCGTGCGTTCGACGGTACGACGAAAACGTCGCATGGCGACGTCGAAAGGCTCATTCTCTTTCAACAGTACTTTAGTCATTGAAATCTCGGTTGATCTGGCCCTGCCAGAATTTGGGGCAAAGCGCAATTGTACACTTTCTGAGAGGCGCGCTGCATCCTCTTTACACGAGAATCTGTGCGGCGCGGCTCGGAATCACATCGTAGGTCGTTGAATCGAGACGACAAATCCTGAATAACCCGGCCTTCGTGTTCGCTCAGAAGCCGCGCGTACGACGCGCACGGTCTTCCGGCTCGCGCGGCTCCGCGTCCGGCTGATGAATGATCACGTCCGAACGCGCGAGCGCCACGCACGGCAGGATCCAGCCGTCCGCCTTCTCCTCCGCCGTGAGCCCCGGCCAGTCGATGCGATAGTCCACGTCGCCCGATTCGAGCTTGCACATGCACGTGCGGCAGGTTCCGTTGCGGCACGAGCGGGGCAGCGACAGCCCCGCGCGCCAAGCAGCTTCGAGCAGGGACTCGCCCGGCTGCACTTCGACGACATCGCCGCGCGGCGCGACGGTCATCGCGAAGACGCGCGGCTCGCTCACGTGTGCACCTCGACGTTCGCCCGTCCGTGCGTGAGATCGCGCAGTTCGGCGGCCGCTGGTCCGCGCGCGGCGGCGGCCATGCGCACGACGAGGCGCACCGTCATGCCGTACGCGCTGTCGACCAGTTCGGCTTCGTGCTGCTCGATCCAGCGGCGCACACGCGCTTCGTCGGCGTAGTCGATCTCGATGGCGAGCAGGCCGCGCTCGATACGCTCGATGCGCTCGGCCGACTGCATCGCGGTGGCAATCGCGTCGGTGTACGCGCGCACGAGTCCGCCCGCGCCCAGCTTGATGCCGCCGTAGTAGCGCACGACCGCCGCCAGCACGCCGTCCACTTCGTGATGCCGAAGGACTTCGAGAATCGGGCGGCCCGCCGTGCCGGACGGCTCGCCATCGTCGGACATGCCCGACTGGCCGCCCGCGAACAGCGCCCAGCACACGTGCGTGGCCGTCGGATGCTCGGCGCGCAGGCGGTCGAGTTCCTGCATGGCGGCGTCCCGGTTGGAAACCGGAATGGCGAGCGCGATGAAGCGGCTCTTGCGCACGTCGATTTCGGCGCTGACGGGAGAGGCGAGCGTATAGGTAGGCAAGGCGGGAAGGTTCTGCGAGAACGAATGGGATTCAGGCCGAGGCGCGAAGCGCGCGCTGCATGAGCACGGTATCGACCCATCGGCCGAACTTGAAGCCGACGTCGCGCAACACGCCGACATGCTCGAACCCGAGCCGCGCATGCAGCGCGATGGACCCGGCGTTGCCGCTGTTGCCGATCACCGCGATCATCTGCCGCCAGGGGCCGCGCTCGCATCGCTCGACGAGCGCCGAAAGCAGCGCGAGCCCGATGCCGCGTCCGCCGAAGCCGTCGGCGACATAGACGGAATCTTCGATCGTATGCCGGTACGCCGAGCGCGCGCGATACGTCGAGGCATACGCGTAACCGGCCACCTCGCCGTCGAGTTCCGCGACGAGATAGGGCAGGCCCGCCGCGACCGCCGTCGCGTGACGCGCGCGCATCTCGTCGGCCGTCGGCGGCGCTTCCTCGAACGTCGCCAGCGCGTGCAGCACGTAGTGCGAATAAATGCGCGCGATGGCGTCGAAGTCGCCGGACGCGGCGTCGCGAATGATGGGCGCTGGCGCGCGATTCGATGTCATGGCGGTTTCTCGGGTGGCGGTCGAAGAAGCCCGCATCGGCGGGCTTTGCAGCCGCGATTTTCGCACGCCGCGCGAAGACCATAAATCGCGTGCGGCTCGTGCGCCAGCCCACCCAATGCGCCACTTTCTGGCTAAATAAACGTTGAGTCGCCTACTTGCCGCCCTCTACACTAAGGCGCCTGTCGACCGAGCCGGCGCGTGCGCCTCGTGCGGCGGCCTGTTCTCCGCTTTTCCGCGCAGCCGTCGCAACGCAGGCACGTCAGCGCGATCAGCGCACGCGGCGCGGCAGCGCGCCCGAGCGTCCTGCCCTGCAGCGCACGACCACAATACGAATGAACAAACTTCAACGCGGGGCGCTGGCGGCGCTCCTGATCGTCGTCGTGATGATCGCGGCGCTCGCGCCGGCGGGGATCGCCTTGACGCTCGCCGCGCGCAGCGAACGGCAGGCGCGCGTCGAGCGGCTCGGCAAGCTCGCCGATGCCGCGCTGGTTCGCGCGGAAGTCTTGACGCGGCGTCTGTCGGGCGCGCTGGGCGACATCGGCGAGGTGAGCGACGCGCCGTGCTCCACGAGCTATCTTCGGGCGCTGCGACACATCGCGCTCACGCGTGCGCCGCTGCGCGACGCGGGCGCCTACGACCGCGACGGCCGGTGGCAATGCTCGTCGTCGCTCGGCGCGGTGTCGGCGGGCGCGTCGGACGGTCTCGCATTGCCGCCGCCCGACTGGCGTTCTCGCGACGGCGTGAGCGCGTGGTACGGCATGGCGCGCCTGCCGGGGGGCAAGGATTCGCTCGTGATGGGGCGCGGCGGCGTCTACATTGCCGCCGATCCGTCGCTCTACGTCGACGGCATCGACGCGAACATCGGGCGCTCGGGCGATGTCGCCGTCATCAACACCGAAGCGCGGCGCGTGATCGCCGGCACGCCCGCCACGGATGCGTCCGCAGTCCTCGCGGTCTATCGCAGCTCGCCGTCGCTGCTGGATTGCGCGTCGGTGGCCGTGCGCCGCTCGGCGACGATGCCGCTCGCGGTCGTCGTCAGCACGCCGCGCGAGACGTGGCGCACGCGCGCGCGCTCGCTGCCGTGGGAGTGGCTGCTCGCCGGCATCGCGACGGGCGTGGCGTGCGCGGGCTGGGCGGCCGCTGTCATCGTGCGCAGGCTCTCGCCGCGCGGACAGTTGCGCGACGCCGTGCGCCGCCACCAGTTCATCGTCGCTTATCAGCCGATCGTCGATCTCGCGACGCGCCAATGCGTCGGCGCCGAAGCGCTGGTGCGCTGGAAGCATCACGACCGCATCGTGCGGCCCGACCATTTCATTCCGCTCGCCGAGCATCGCGGGCTCATTCAGGCGATCACCGATCAGGTGCTCGACACCGTTCTGCTGGAACTGGGCGACTTTCTCAGACGCTACGCCGACTATTACATCTCCGTGAACGTGTCCGCGCCGGACCTGACGACGCATCGTTTTCTCGGCGTGATCGGTCCCGCGCTCGCGCGGCAAGGCATCCGCCCGCAGCAGATCCGCATCGAGGCCACCGAGCGCGGCTTTCTCGACGCCGACGCGGCGAAAGAGGTGATCAGCGCGTTCCGCGCGGCGGGCCACGCGGTCTATCTGGACGACTTCGGCACCGGCTATTCCAGTCTGTCGCACTTGCAGACGTTTCGCGTGGACGGCCTGAAGATCGATAAGTCGTTCGTCGATACGGTCGGACAGGATGCGGCGTCGAGCAGCGTCGCTTCGCATATCATCGAGATGGCCGCGACGCTCGGCGTGCAGGTGATCGCCGAAGGCATCGAGCGCGAAGAGCAGGCGGCCTATCTGCATGCGCGCGGCGCGCAGTTCGGGCAGGGCTGGCTCTTTTCGCCGCCGCTCACGGCCGCCGAATTCATCCGCTACGCGGGCGCGACACGGGCTCGTTGAGCCTTCATCGTTAAGACGCAATCTGAAGCCCAACCGGACGCCTTCATGGACGATCAAACCGCCGTTTCCTTCCTCCGCGATGTTCGGCATCCGCTGCTCGCGCTGCATCGCGCGGTGCTCGCGCACCTGCGCCATGCGCACGAGGCCGAGTTCGGGCCGGTGTCGCCCGGCGAATTCCTGCAGATCGTGATCAACGGCAGCGCGTATCGCTGGCTCTCGCCGCTGTCGACGCTGATCGCCGCCCTGGACGACGTTCTCGACGACGACGAAGCCACGCCGGATGCGCGCGTCGGGCATGCGAAGGCGGTCATCGGCATGTTCCGCGCCGAGACGCGCGATCCCGCCTTCGCCGAACGCTTCCTGCCGCTTCTGCAAGAGAGCCCGGAGATCGCGGTCGCCAACGGCCATGTCGTGCAGCTCGTGCGAGGCGTGGCTGCGGGCTGACGGCGCGCCGTCCTCCGCTATCGAAAAAGCGACGCAAAAGCACGAATTTCGCACGACGCGCCCATGCGGGTTTTCACGGCTTTCGCGCGTCGCCGACGTTGCGGCGCGGGCGCACGAACCGCGCGCCGCGCCCGCGCACCGGATGCTGCATCGCAACACGCCGACGCCGCTTCTTTGAGCGATTATTTTTCGCTTGCGACTATCCGCGCCAATCCGGGAGGCGCGCATCGGCAGGACCGCCGCCTCCATTAGACGAAACAGGAGGCGCTCATGTCGCTGTACGGCTTCGGCCCGCTGCTCTGGGCGGGCGCAAAGGAAACGCTCGCGCTCGCGCTGCTTTCGCTCGCGGTCTCGGTGTTGCTCGGGCTGGTCGGCGCGTCGGCGAAGCTCTCGCGGCACGGATTCTTGCGCGGCATCGCGACCGCGTACACGACGCTCATCCGCTCCGTGCCCGATCTCGTGCTGATGCTGCTGCTCTTCTACAGCATCCAGATCGCGATCAATCACGTCACCGACGCGTTCGGCTGGGATCAGTTCGATATCGATCCGTTTACGGCGGGCGTGCTCACGCTGGGCTTCATCTACGGCGCGTATTTCACCGAGACGTTTCGCGGCGCGTTTCTCGCGGTGCCGCGCGGGCAGCTCGAAGCGGGCAGCGCGTACGGCATGAGCGGCATGCGCGTGTTCGGCCGCATCCTGTTTCCGCAGATGATGCGTTTCGCGCTGCCGGGCATCGGCAACAACTGGCAAGTGCTCGTGAAGGCGACGGCGCTCGTGTCGATCATCGGCCTCGCGGATGTGGTCAAGGCGGCGCAGGACGCGGGCAAGAGCACGTTCAACATGTTCTTCTTCATTCTGATCGCCGCGCTCATCTATCTCGCGATCACCACGGCGTCGAACTTCGTGCTGATGGCGCTGGAACAACGCTATTCGACGGGCGTGCGTCACGCCGATCTTTGAGGACCGAGAACATGATGTCGATCTTCGCCGAATACTGGCGTCCGTTTCTGTATTCCGACGGCATGCGCGCCTCGGGCCTCGTCGTGACGCTGTGGCTGCTCGCGGCGTCGATCGCCATCGGCTTCTGCGCGGCCGTGCCGCTCGCCTGCGCGCGGGTCTCGAAGCGTCGCTGGCTCTCGACGCCCGTGCGGCTCTACACGTACGTGTTTCGCGGCACGCCGCTCTACGTGCAACTGCTGCTGCTCTACACGGGCATGTACAGCCTGGAGTTCGTCCGCACGCATTCCTTGCTCGAAGCGTTCTTTCGCAGCGGCTTCAATTGCGCGGTGCTCGCATTCGCGCTCAACACCTGCGCCTATACGACCGAAATCTTCGCCGGCGCGATCCGCGCGATTCCGCACGGCGAAGTCGAAGCCGCGCGCGCCTACGGCATGGGCACGTTCACGATGTATCGACGTGTGATCCTGCCGTCCGCGCTGCGCCGCGCCTTGCCTTTGTACAGCAACGAAGTGATCCTGATGCTGCACGCGACCACCGTCGCGTTCACGGCGACGGTGCCGGACATTTTGAAGGTCGCCCGCGATGCGAATTCCGCGACGTATGAGTCGTTCGGCTCGTTCGGCATCGCGGCGCTTCTGTATCTGGCAATTTCGTTCGTGCTCGTCGCGGCGTTTCGACGCGCGGAGCGCCGCTGGCTCGCGTACCTGAGCCCGTCGCGCGCCTGACGAGCGGTAAAATTCCAAGCCGTGCGGAGAATCATGTCATCACCCGAGGAGATTGCGTTGGAGCCGAAAGCCAAAGACGTCGCGACGAAGCTCGTCGCCGAGGACATCCACAAACGCTACGGCGACAACGAAGTGCTGAAGGGCGTGTCGCTCGCGGCGCGCGCGGGCGATGTCATCAGCATCATCGGCGCGAGCGGCTCGGGCAAGAGCACGTTCCTGCGCTGCATCAACTTTCTGGAGAAGCCGAACGCGGGGCAGATCGTCGTGGATGGCGAAGCCGTGCGCACGAAGACCGACCGCAACGGCAATCTCGAAGTGGCCGATCACAAGCAGCTCCAGCGCGTGCGCACGAAGCTCGCGATGGTCTTTCAGCACTTCAATCTCTGGTCGCACATGACGGCCATCGAGAACGTGATGGAAGCGCCCATTCACGTGCTCGGCATCTCGAAGAAGGAAGCCGAGGACCGCGCCCGCGAGTATCTGGAGAAAGTGGGCCTGCCGCCGCGCGTGGAAAAGCAGTATCCGTCGCATCTGTCGGGCGGGCAGCAGCAGCGCGTCGCGATTGCCCGCGCGCTCGCCATGCATCCGGACGTCATGCTGTTCGACGAACCTACGTCCGCGCTCGACCCCGAACTCGTCGGCGAAGTGCTCAAGGTCATGCAGCGGCTCGCCGAAGAAGGCCGCACGATGATCGTCGTGACGCACGAGATGGGCTTCGCGCGCAACGTGTCGAATCATGTCATGTTCCTGCATCAGGGACGCACGGAAGAAGAAGGCGCGCCCTCCGAGGTGTTGAGCGCGCCGAAGAGCGAGCGCCTGAAGCAGTTCCTGTCGGGCAGTCTCAAGTAACGTGGCGAGCGCTTCGGGCCCGGCGCGCGGGCCGCTGCAAGTGGCGATCGTGGCGCTCCCGCCGGTATCGATGAGCGGCATCGCGCCGATCATCGACAGTCTCACGCTCGCCAACGAAATCGACGGGCATCGTCTCTACGACTGGCGCATCTGTTCGTGGGACGGCCGTCCGGTGCCGCTTTCGGGCGGCGCGCAGCTTCCCGCCGATTGCGCCTTCAACGACGCCGTTCATTGCGACTGGCTCATCGTCGTCTCCGAACGCTATCAGCAGTTCGCCGACTACCGGCTCTTTCTCGCGAGCCTTGCGCGCGTCGCGCCGCGCACGCCGCTCGTCTCCGGCATCCATCACGGCGTCTGGTGGCTCGCGATGGCCGGACAACTGGCGCAATATCGCGTGGCCGTGAACTGGGAGACGTATCAGCAGTTCACCGAGCAGTTCGAGCGCGCCATTGTTTCGCAGCAGATCTTCGAGATCGACCGCGACCGCGCGACGTGCGCCGGCGGGCAGGCGAGCATCGACTTCATGCTCGCGATGATCGCTCGCGATCACGGTCAGGATCTGGCGGAGCGCATCGCGGATTCGCTCGGCGTCGGCGCGTTGCGCGCGGGCACCGAGCGGCAGCGCATACCGTTCGTCACCGCGCCGGGCGAGCGGCATCCGCGCCTGAACGACGCGCTGCAACTGATGGAAGCGAATATCGAAGACCCGCTGTCCACCGATGACATCGCGAATCTCGTCGGTATCTCGCGCAGGCAACTGGAGCGGCTCTTCCGTCAGTATCTCGGCGCAATGCCCTCGAAGTATTACCTCAATCTGCGTCTCACCAAGGCCCGCACGCAATTGCAGCGCACGAGCAAATCCGTCGTGCAGATCAGTCTCGCGTGTGGGTTTTCATCGGCGGCGCATTTTTCCAATGCGTATCGCGACCGCTTCGGCGTAACGCCGCGCGAGGAGCGGCGCAACTGGATCGAAAAGCAGCGCGGCGCGCTCGACGAACCGCGCGGCGGGGCGTTGATCGAGCCGCCCGAAGCTCGTTGAATCGACGCTCGAGCGTAGCGTGAAAGCGCATGAAAGCATGTCGCGAACGCGCAAGACGGAACGCACGCAAGCGCCTAATATCGAAAGCATTGCAATACGACTGCAGCAAGAACCCGTAGAGGAGTGGCACATGACCGACATCAATGTGAATCGCGGTACGTTCGACGAAGTAATGGTTCCGGTGTTTTCGCCCGCCAATTTCGTGCCGGACAGAGGCCGCGGCTCGCGCGTATGGGACACCGAAGGCCGCGATTACATCGACTTCGCGGGCGGCATCGCGGTGACGGCGCTGGGCCACGCGCATCCCGAACTGCTCAAGGTGCTGCACGAGCAGGGCGAGAAGCTCTGGCACATCGGCAACGGCTATACGAACGCGCCGGTATTGCGTCTCGCGAAACGCCTGACGGACCTGACCTTCGCGGATCGCGCGTTCTTCGCGAACTCGGGCGCCGAGGCGAACGAAGCGGCGTTGAAGCTCGCGCGCCGTTATGCCATCGACAAGTTCGGTCCCGAGAAGGTCGAGATCATCTCGTTCACGCAGTCGTTTCATGGCCGCACGTTCTTCACGGTGAGCGTCGGCGGACAGCCGAAGTACGCGGAAGGCTTCGGGCCGCAGCCGCAAGGAATCCGCCATCTGCCGTATAACGATCTCGCGCAGGCGCTCGAAGCCATCGGCGACAAGACGTGCGCGGTGATCGTGGAGCCGGTGCAGGGCGAGGGCGGCGTGCTGCCCGCCGATCCCGCGTTCCTGAAGGGCCTGCGCGAAGCGTGCGACAAGCACGGCGCTTTGTTGATTTTCGACGAAGTGCAAACCGGCGTCGGCCGCACGGGCACCTTCTACGCGTACATGCAATATGGCGTGACGCCCGACATTCTCACGACCGCGAAGGCGCTCGGCAACGGCTTTCCCATCGGCGCGATGCTGACCACCGATGACATCGCGCAGCACTTCAAAGTCGGCGTTCACGGCACGACATACGGCGGCAATCCGCTCGGCGCGTCCATCGCGGAGAAAGTGGTCGAACTGATCAGCGATCCGAAATTGCTCGAAGGCGTCGGCGCGCGCAGCGAAGCAATCAAGGCGCATCTTGCGCGCATCAACGAGCGGTTCGGCCTCTTCAAGGAGATTCGCGGCCGCGGTCTTTTGATCGGCGCGGAACTCGCCGACGCCTACAAGGATCGCGCGAAAGACGTGCTCAATGCGGCGGCGGCCAACGGCGTCATCATGCTGATCGCCGGGCCGAACGTGCTGCGCTTCGCGCCGTCGCTCATCATGCCGATGGCCGATCTCGACGAAGGCTTCGCGCGCATCGAGAAGGCGATCGAAGAGGTCGTGGGCGCGACGGCCGTCCCGCGCTGATTCATCGTTGATCACCGCTTTACAGGAAACGGCGATGCTATTCGTTCGTCCGGCAAGACTCTCCGATCTCGACGAGCTCGAGCGCATGGCGCGCTCGGCCGCGCCCGTGCTGCACTCGTTGCCGCGCGACCGGCGCGCGCTGGAAACGCGCGTCGCGCTCTCCGAAGATTCGTTTCGCGCCGAAGTCGATTTCCCGGGCGAGGAGTTCTATCTCTTCGTGCTGGAAGACGCGCGCACGGGCAAGCTCTACGGCACGTCGAGCATTGTCGCGTCGGCGGGCTACTCGGAGCCGTTCTACACGTTTCGCAACGACGCGCTGATCCACGCATCGCGCGAACTCAAGGTGAACCGCAAGATTCACGCGCTCACCATGTCGCATGAACTGACGGGCAAGAGCCGGCTCACGGGCTTTTATATCGATCCGTCGCTGCGCACGCCCGAGGGCGAAGCGACCGCGCATCTTCTTTCGCGCGCCCGCATGATGTACATCGCGGCGAACCGCAAGCGCTTTTCGAGCGAAGTGTTCTCGCTGATGCTCGGCGTCACGGACGACGCGGGCGTGTCGCCGTTCTGGGAAGCCGTCGGCCGGAAGTTCTTCGGCCGTGACTTCGAGCAAGTCGAACTGGAGTCGGGCGGGCGCAGCCGCACGTTCATTGCCGAAGTCATGCCGACGTATCCGCTCTATGTGCCGCTTCTGCCCGGCGAGGCGCAGCGCGTGCTCGGCGAGCCGAACGCGAGCACGCTGCTCGCCTACGACATTCATCTCGAAGAAGGCTTCGAGCCGGACCGTTTCGTCGATATTTTCGACGCCGGCCCGGTGCTGACGCTCGCGGTGGACAAGAGCGCATCCGCGAGTTCGGGCGAACTGCGCGCGGTGCGCGAAGGCACGGACACGAAAGGCGCGGCGTATCTCGTCGCGGCGGGCGGGGCGCACGAGTTCCGCTGCATCGTCGCGGACCTGACGGGCACGCGCTCGGACGGCGCGGCGTTGAGCGCCGATGCGTGCGGCGCGCTCGGCGTCGCGGAAAAGGACACGGTGCGTTGCGTGCCGCTGCATCAAGCCTCGGGAGAATTGCAATGATCGTCGTGCGCTGCGTGCAGCCGGGAGATGTCGACGCGCTCGTCGCGCTGGCGCTGGAAACGGGCCCGGGGCTCACCACGTTCAAGCCGGATCGCGCCGCGCTGGCGGCTCGTGTCGAGCGCGCGCGGCGCACGCTCGCGGGCGAGGCCGAGCCGTTCGAAGCCGGCTACTTCTTCGTGATGGAAGACACCGCCACGGGCGATGTCGCGGGCGTGTGCGGCATCGAAACGGAAGTCGGGCTGGAGCAGCCGTTCTACAACTATCGCGTGTCGACGGTCGTGCATGCAAGCAAGGACATGGGCGTGTGGACGCGCATGTCGCTGCTCAACATCTCGCACGATCTCACGGGCTATTCGGAGGTTTGCTCGCTGTTCCTGAGCCCGCGTTATCGCACGGCGGGCGTGGGCGGGTTGCTGTCGCGGTCGCGGTTCATGTTTATCGCGCAGTTCCGGGAGCGCTTTCCGCAGCGGCTGTGCGCGGAGTTGCGCGGCCATTTCGACGAGAACGGCGAATCGCCGTTCTGGAACGCGGTCGGGTCGCACTTCTATCAGATCGACTTCAACGAAGCCGATTACTTAAGCTCGCACGGCAAGAAGTCGTTCCTCGCGGAACTGATGCCGCGCTATCCCGTGTATCTGGACTTGCTGCCGGAGTCCGCGCAGCAGACGGTCGGCGTCACGCACCGCGACACCGCGCCCGCGCGCAAGATGCTCGAAGCCGAAGGCCTGCGTTACGAGAACCACGTCGATATTTTCGATGCCGGTCCGGTGCTCGAATGCCACATCGCGGACTTGCGCACGGTGCGCGAAAGCGTGCTGGCGACCGTGCGCATCGGCGAGCGCGACGACGCGCAAAGCCATGCGAAGAGCCTGGTATCGAACACGTCGTTGGACGACTTCCGCTGCGGCGCAACCTCCGGCGCGGTCGAAGACGGCACGTTCCTGCTGACCGCCGACGAAGCCGCCGCCTTGCGCGTGAAGAACGGCGACACCGTGCGCGTGCTGACCTCGCCGCGTGCGAAATAACTGAGAGACGTCATGGATATCCGAAACCAGTTGTATATCGGCGGTGAGTGGCAGGACGGGCAGGGCGCGTCGTTCGCGTCGCGCAATCCGGCAAGCGATGAAACCGTGTGGCAAGGCGCGAGCGCATCCGCCGACGACGTGGATCGCGCTGTGTCCTCGGCGCGGCGCGCGTTCGCGTCATGGTCGGCCGTGAGCTTCGATGAGCGCGTGGCGGTGGCGAAGCGTTTCGCGTCGCTGCTGAACGAGAACAAGGAATCGCTCGCGCACGCCATCGGCCGCGAAACCGGCAAGCCGCTCTGGGAGGCGCGCACCGAAGTGGCGTCGATGGCCGCGAAGGTCGATATCTCCGTGCAGGCGTATCACGAACGCACCGGCGAAAAGCGCGCGCCGATGGCCGATGGCGTCGCCATGTTGCGCCACCGGCCGCATGGCGTGGTCGCCGTGTTCGGGCCGTATAACTTTCCGGGGCACTTGCCGAACGGCCATATCGTGCCGGCGCTGATCGCGGGCAACGCGGTCGTGTTCAAGCCTTCGGAACTCGCGCCGGGCGTCGCGGCGGCGACCGTCGCGTTGTGGATCGAAGCGGGGCTGCCTGCGGGCGTGCTCAATCTCGTGCAAGGCGAAAAGGACACGGGCATCGCGCTCGCCAACCATCGGCAGATCGACGGCCTCTTCTTCACCGGCAGTTCGGATGTCGGAACGCTGTTGCATCGCCAGTTCGGCGGGCGGCCGGAAATCGTGCTGGCGCTGGAAATGGGCGGCAACAATCCGCTCGTCGTCGCGCCGGTCGCGGACATCGACGCAGCCGTGCATCACACGATTCAATCGGCGTTTCTTTCGGCCGGTCAGCGTTGCACGTGCGCGCGCCGTCTTTTCGTCCCGGACGATGCGTTCGGCGAGCGTTTCCTGCAACGCTTCGCGGAAGTGAGCGCGGGCATCCGCATCGGCGCGTACGACGACGAACCGCAGCCGTTCATGGGCGCGGTCATCTCGGCGCGGGCGGCGGCGCGGCTCGTCGCGGCGCAAACGCAATTGATCGAAGCCGGCGCACGGCCCTTGCTTGCGATGCAGCAGCGCGCGGCGAATCTCGGTTTCGTCACGCCCGCGATTCTGGATGTGACCGACGCCCGCGACGTTCCCGACGAAGAGCACTTCGGCCCGATGGTGCAACTCACGCGCTACAAGACTTTCGATGAAGCCATCGAGCGCGCGAACGACACGGCTTTCGGCCTCTCCGCCGGCCTGCTCGCCGACGACGAGACCGCGTGGAGGCACTTCCAGCGCACGATTCGCGCGGGCATCGTCAACTGGAACCGGCCGACCAACGGCGCGTCGTCGGCGGCGCCCTTCGGCGGCGTCGGGCGCTCGGGCAACCATCGGCCGAGCGCGTATTACGCGGCGGACTACTGCTCGTATCCGATGGCGTCCGTCGAAAGCGCGCAATTGCAGATGCCCGCGAGCGTTTCGCCGGGTCTCACGTTCTAAGCACCGGAATCCGACATGCAGGCACAGCAAGCCAATCAGACCCACGAAGCTCGCGAGGCGAGCGAAGCGAATTTCGACGGGCTCGTCGGGCCGACGCACAACTATGCGGGGCTGTCGTTCGGCAACGTGGCGTCGCGCAATAACGAGAAGTCGGTCGCGAATCCGAAGGCCGCGGCGAAGCAGGGCTTGCGCAAGATGAAGCGGCTCGCGGACCTGGGCTTTCATCAGGGCGTGCTGCCGCCGCTCGAACGTCCGTCCATCCGGCTGTTGAGAAGTCTCGGCTTCACAGGAACGGACGCCGCCGTGATCGAGCGCGCCGCCGTTGATGCGCCGGAACTGCTCGCGGCCGCGAGTTCGGCCTCCGCGATGTGGACCGCCAACGCCGCGACCGTGAGCCCTTCGGCCGATACCGCCGATGGCCGCGTCCACTTCACGCCCGCGAACCTTGCGGCGAAGCTGCATCGCGCGATCGAGCATGGCGAAACGCGCCGCTCGCTTGCCGCGATCTTCGCCGACGAAGCGCGCTTTCGCATTCATCATGCGCTGCCGGGCACGCCCGCGCTCGGCGACGAAGGCGCGGCCAATCACACGCGTTTCGCGCGTGAGTACGGCGAGAAGGGCGTCGAGTTCTTCGTGTATGGCCGCAGCGAATACGGCCAGGGGCCGCAGCCGCAGCGCTTTCCCGCGCGGCAGACGCTGGAGGCGAGCCGCGCGGTGGCGCGCCTGCACGGACTCTCGGACGCATCGACCGTGTTCGCGCAGCAATCCCCCGATGTGATCGACGCCGGCGTGTTCCACAACGACGTCATCGCGGTCGGCAATCGCACGACGCTCTTCTGCCACGAGCGCGCGTTCTTGGATCAGCAGAAGGTCTACGACGAGCTCGCCGCGAAACTCGCGCAACAAGGCGCCGCGTTCAAGGCCCTCGAAGTGCCGCAGAGCGAAGTGAGCGTGGCCGATGCGGTGTCGTCGTATTTGTTCAACAGCCAGTTGCTGTCGCGGGCGGACGGCACGCAAGTGCTCGTCGTGCCGCAGGAATGCCGCGAGAATGAGCGCGTGGCGGCGTATCTGGATTCGCTCGCCGGTCGGGCGACGCCTATCGACGAAGTGCTCGTCTTCGATCTGCGCGAGAGCATGAAAAACGGCGGCGGCCCGGCGTGCCTGCGGCTACGCGTCGTGCTCAACGGTGCCGAGCGCGCGGCGGTGAACCCCGGCGTGTGGATGAACGACGCGCTTTTCGCGCGCCTCGACGCGTGGATCGACACGCATTATCGCGATCGCCTCGCGCCCGCCGATCTCGCCGATCCGCAACTGCTGGATCAATCGCGCAGGGCGCTCGACGAACTGACGACGCTTCTCGGACTGGGCGCGATCTATGACTTCCAGCACTGAGCTTCTCGACGACTTTCTCGCGTTCTGTCTCGCGGGCGAAAAGCCTGCGACGCGGTCCGGCACGGCGGCATCCGGCGTGCGCTGGACGTGGCAGGGCGAAGGCGTCTTGCTGCTGGAACCGGCCGCGCAACCCGTGACGCATAGCGTGATCGCGTCTGCCGGCATTCACGGCGATGAAACCGCGCCGATCGAAATGCTGTCGCGCCTCGTCGCCGATATCGCGAGCGGGAAGGCCGCGCTCGCGGCCCGGGTGCTGGTGATCCTCGGCAACATCGGCGCGATGCGAGCGGGCGTGCGCTATGCCGACGACGACCTCAATCGCCTGTTCAGCGGCCGTCACGCGAACTTGCCTGCGAGCGCCGAAGCGCCGCGCGCGGCCGAGCTCGAACGCGCGGCGCGCGGCTTCTTCGAAGGCGTCGCCCATCCGAAGTGGCATATCGACATGCATACGGCCATTCGCGCGTCGGTCTTCGAGCAGTTCGCGCTGTTGCCCTACACCGGCGCGCCGCTTTCCCGCGCGATGTTCGACTGGTTGCAGGATGCGCGTCTGCAAGCGGTGCTGCTGCATCGGGAGAAGGGCAACACGTTCACGCATTTCACCGCCGAGCAGTGCGGTGCGCTCGCGTGCACGCTCGAACTCGGCAAGGTGCGGCCCTTCGGTCAGAACGATCTCGCGCGCTTCGCGGCATCGGATGCGGCTTTGCGGCGGCTCGTCGCGGGCAACGCGCCGGTCGAAGAGGCGCCGCTGCGCGTATTCACCGTCGTTGCCCAAATCGACAAGCAGAGCGAAGCATTCGTGCTGAACGTCGCAGCCGATGTGCCGAATTTCACGGCGTTTCCGGCAGGCGCGGAGCTCGCGCGCGACGGCGATTACAGCTATCGCGTGACGCACGACGAAGAGCGCATCGTGTTTCCGAATCCCAAGGTGAAGCCGGGTCTACGCGCCGGTCTGATGGTCGTCGATACCACCGACGCGACGCTCGCATCGCTCGAATAATCCCGCCTCCTTGCGCCCGGACTTGCATGGGCGCGACATCCGCTTGCCAGTTTTCGTTTCCGCTTTTGCCGCACACGCCGCGCGCCGCCGCGCGGGTGCGGCTTCTGGCGCGCGCTACAATCGCGGCCTTGTCCATGATGCGGCGCATCAAAAATCTGCGCCTCGTTTGAGCGTTTTTATTGACGCCGCGATTCTGCAATGGTCGGCGTTGTGCCGCATCGGACGACAGATCACGAAACACACTGGAAGGAGATCGCAGTAGATGAAATCGCAATGGATCAACCGCAAGTTCGCCGCGCTCGCCGTGCTCGGCGCCATGACCGCCGCGGGCGCCGCGTCGCTTAATGCGCACGCCGCCGATAACATGAAGGAACTGCGCTTCGGCGTGGAGGCGTCGTACGCGCCGTTCGAATCGAAGACGCCGACGGGCGAGCTGACGGGCTTCGATATCGACATCGGCAACGCGGTCTGCGCGAAGCTCAAGATGAAGTGCGTGTGGGTCGAGAACTCGTTCGACGGGCTGATTCCGGCCCTGGAGGCGCGCAAGTTCGACGGCATCAATTCGGACATGACGATCACCGACAAGCGCAAGCTCGCGATCGACTTCACCGATCCCATCTACACGATTCCGAACCAGCTGATCGCGAAGAAGGGCAGCGCGATTCTCCCGACGGTCGACGGCCTGAAGGGCAAGCGCGTCGGCGTGCTGCAGGGCTCGATTCAGGAGACCTACGCGAAGGCGAAGTGGGCGCCCGCGGGCATCGACGTCGAGTCGTATCAGGCGCAGGACCAGATTTACGCGGATCTCGCGTCGGGGCGTCTGGATGCGGCGTTCCAGGATGCCGAGGCGGCGTCGAAGGGCTTTCTGAAGCAGCCGCAGGGCGCGGGCTTCGCGTTCGCGGGCCCGGCCGTGAGCGACGACAAGCTGCTCGGCTCGGGCGTGGGCTTCGGCGTGCGCAAGAGCGACAAGGCGCTGAAGGACGCGCTCAACCGCGCGCTGAAGGAGCTGAAGGACGATGGCTCCATCGACCGGCTTGCCGCGAAGTACTTCGATGTGAGGGTGGTGTTGAAGTAAGGGCGTGACGGTGGTGCGAAGCCCGCTTCCGGTCGTGGCCGGGGCGGGCTTTTTTGCGTCTATGAATGGCTCAGATCGGCGGCTTACATCGACGGCGCAATCACCACCGTGCACGTCGTCCCCGCCGCGAGCATGACGCCTTGCGGCACCTCGTCGATTCTCACGCGCACCGGCACGCGCTGCGCGAGCCGCACCCAGTTGAACGTCGGGTTCACGTCGGCGAGCAGTTCGCGGCTTTGCGGATTGTCGCGATCATAAATGCCGCGCGAAATGCTCTCCACATGTCCGGTCAGTTCGCCGCCGCTCATCAGGCGAATCTGCGCGCGGTCGCCCACGCGCACGTGCGGCAGCTTCGTTTCCTCGAAGTAGCCGTAGACCCAGAACGAATGACTATCGACGATGGCGAGCTTCGCCGCGCCCGCCGTCGCATAGTCGCCGCGATACACGTTCAGGTTGGTCACGTAGCCGTCCACCGGCGAATAGACCTTCGTACGTTCGAGATTCAGCTTGGCCGCATCCAGCGCGGCCTGCGCCTGCTGAAGCTGCGCCGCCGCCGTCGATGCCGTCTGCATCGCGTTCTCCTGCGCTTCCTTCGAGACGACGAGGCTGTCCATGTCCGCGCGCCGCGCCGCGTCCGAGCGCCGCATGCGCAGTTCGGCGGCGCGCGCCGCCACGTTCGCCTCGGCCTGCTCGACCGCGATCCGGTAATGCGACGGATCGATCTCCATCAGCAGATCGCCTTTCTTCACGAACTGGTTGTCGCGCACGGGCATCTGCACGACCGCGCCCGACACGTCCGGCGCGACGTTGACGACATCGGCGCGCACGCGGCCATCGCGCGTCCACGGCTCATCCATGTAATGCACCCACAGCATGCGGCCGATGACGAGCGCGGCCGCGAAGATGACGATCGTCATGACGAAGCCGATGATTTTCCTGAGGACCATGATGCAACTCTTGTGAACGTGTGTGAACCTGTGTGAGCGAATGACTGCTTTCAGCGATACACCGCGAGCCCGAGCGCGCCGCAGATGCAGACGAGCAGGCTCGCGCGAAACAGCGCCGGATGCCAGACCACGCGATAAATGCCAGTGAGTGCGAGCGCGCGGTCGATCACCCATGTAATCAGCGCGCCCGCGACGAACAGAAGCAGGAGCGTCGGCACATAGGCTTCGAGAATCGCGGTGTCACGCGGCATGGGGCGCTCCGGTTGGCAGATCGGAATGAGGCATGGCGAACGGCGACTCGGGATCGAGCAGCGCGGTGCGAATGAAATGCAGATGACTCGCGATGCGTTGCAACCGATGCCGCTCCTCGCGCGGTCGATTCGACGCGGCGATGTGACGCTGCACATCGGCGATGGCGGTTTCCGCGCAGCGCAGCGCGGCATCGAAGCGCGCCGTATTCGGGCGATCGAAGAGACGCGCGACGGCATCGAGCGTGGCGTCGATCGCGCGCCGCCACGGTTGAGCAGCCGCATGGTCCGGCGCGTCGGACAGCGCGGCGATCTCGCGCCGCAAGTCGATGACCGCGCGGCCGACCTCCAGCACCGCAAAGAGCCAACGCAGCGCCTCGCGTTGCAGCGCGGGCCGGCCGGCGGCGAGCGCGTCGATTTGCGAGAGAACGTCGCGGGTGCGGCTTTCGAAGCGCGTCGCCACGTTCGTCAGGCGGCCGCGTCGCGCGAGCACGACTTCGCGGCGCAGGTCGGCTAGCAACAGACGCCGCAGCCACGGCGCATCGGTGGGCAGGATGATCGCGAACGCGACGGCCGAGACGATCATCGACAGCACGAGCGCGATGCCGTCGTTCATGAAGCCGGTGGGATCGTAGTGAACGAGGTTGTCCGGCCCCGCGAGAAAGCAGAAGAAGATGCAATAACCGATGCCCACGCCCGCCACCGGACGCCGCGTGCTCAGGAATGCGCCGAGCAAGAGGGCGGGCACGAGCGCGACGCACATCAGCACGAAGCCGTCCATGTGCGGGAAGACGCCGAACACGACGATCATGCCGACGACCGCGGCGAGCGCCGTGCCGATGGCCATTTGCGCCGACATGAGCGTCGGGCGCGGCGAGGACGACGCGAGCGCGCAAACGGCCGCCGCGTTCAGCACCATCGTGCCGCCGCTCGGCCACGCGGTGGCGATCCAGAACGCGCTGAGCACGAACATCACGATCGCGCCGCGCACGCCGGAGATCGCGGCGGCGACGAGGTTCGTCTTCGGCACGTAGCGCGCGGTCCAGCGTTCGCGTTCATGCGACGGCGCAGCCAGCGACGCGTACGTTTCGGCGTACGCCAGCATGTCGTCGACGAAGCGGTAGAGCAGTTCGGTCGCGGTATCGAATTCGAGCGGCGCAAAGGCCGCGTCGCTCGCGATCGTCTCGCGCGCCGAACGCACGCGCTTCGGCAGCGCGGCCTTGAACTCCCGCAAGCGCGCGGCGGCGTGGGCGGCTTCGGCGGCATTGCGCACGGGCTCGCCTGCGTCGAGCAAGAGCGGCGGGACTTCGTGGATGAACGGCGTCAGCGCCGCGATGGTCGTCGCGGACGCGCTGTCGCGCAGTCGGTTCATCAACTGATGCAGCGCGTGAAAGCGCGTCGAGGCGGTCATGAATTCGCTGTTCAGACGCGCGAGCCGTCCGCCGCGCCGCCGCGATTCCGGGTGTTCGAACACGGCGACACTGCGCGCCGCCTCGAAGCCGACGACATCGGCGACGAAGCCCAGATTCGCCCGCTCGATCTGCGCGCGCTCCATGTCGCCGGACATCGCGCGGCATACGTAATCGACGAACTGCGCGAAGCGGCGGCGCACCGTCGCGCGAATCTGCTCGCCCGCGTGCTGCGGAAAAACGAGCGCGCTGACCGTGCCCGCGCAGACGATGCCGAGCGTGACTTCGCCCACGCGCGTGAGCGCCGACAGGTACGCGCCGTCCGGATGCTGCGCGGCCGGAATGCCGATCAGCGCCGCCGTGTAACCCGCGAGCACGAAGCCGTACGAGCGGAAATTGCGGTTGCGCGCCGCGCCCGCCGTGCAGATGCCGACCCACAGCGCCGTCGCCGACAGAAAGAGCACCGGCTGCTGCGCGAAAACGGCGATCAGCGCGAGCATCACGACGAGACCGACCATCGTGCCGCAGAAACGATAGAAGCTCTTCGCGAGCACCATGCCGCTTTGCGGCTGCATCACGACGAAGACTGTGGTCATCGCGGTGCGCGGCTGCTGCATGTCGAGGCGCATGGCGATCCATAGCGCGAGCAGCGCCGCAAGCACCGCCTTCAAGATGTAGACCCACGCGAGGCCGTCGGTGCGCGCCCAGTCGGCGAGCGCGTCCATTGCAGATTGATGCGCGGATTGATGTGCAGGTTTGGCAGTTAAGGACGACATGCGCGTTCCCTCTACTTCTCGCCGGCGATGCGAGCGAGCGGCCCGATGTGCTTCGACGGCGCGAGCTTCGCCGCGTCCGGTCCGTTCGCGGGATCGTCGATGCCGCCGCCGAGCGCGGCCGTGAGCGTCGCGTACGCGGCGAGCCGCTGCGCCCGCACGCGCGCTTCGCCGTCCTCTGCGCGCAGCAGTTGCGACTGCGCGATGAGCACGTTGACGTAATCGGTCAGGCCGCGCCTGTAGCCTTCGTTGGCGAGGTCGTAGTTCTTGCGCGCGGCGGCGACCGAGCGGCCCGACGTTTCAAGCTGCGTGTCGAGCGATTGCACGCGCACGACCTGATCGGCGATGTCCTTGAGCGCCGCGACGAGCGTCGCGTTGTAGTGGTCGACCGCCTGATCGTATTGCGCCGACGCCGCGCCGAGTTGCGCGCGCAGCCGTCCGCCTTCGAAGATCGGCAGCGAGAGCGCCGGGCCGAACGCGTAGCCGGTCGCCTGGCTCGTCAGAAAGCTCAACAGCGCGCCGCCCGCGAACATCTGCGTGAGCGATGCCGCCAGATTGATGTTCGGGTAGAACTGCGCCTTCGCGACGTCGATGCCGCGCGCCTCTGCCGCGACCATCCAGCGCGCCGCGACGATATCCGGCCGATGCCCGACGAGTTCCGCGGGCAACGAAGAGGGCAGCGGCAGCGGCGTCGCGAGCGACAGCGCCGGGCGCGTGAGCGCTTCGCCCGCGCCGGGGCCTTCGCCCGCGAGCGCGGCCAGTTGATGACGCGCGAGCTCGATCGCTTCCTTGTACAGATCGATCTGGCGTTCGTACTCGGGCAGCGGCGCTTCGGCCTGGCTCACTTCGAGCTGCGTGCCAATCCCGCCTTTCAGCCGCCGCCGCGCCAGTTCGGCAATGCGCGCCTGCTGGTCGTACGTTTGCTGCGCGATGTCGAGCAGCGCGAACGACTGCGAGAAGCCGACGTAGGCGCGCACGATGTTCGTTTCGAGTTCGAGTTGCGCGGCCCGCGCATCGGCGGCCCGCACGTGGGCGACATCGAGCGCGCGCTCGGCGGCGTGCTCGTCGCGGCCCCACAGGTCGAGATCGTAGGAGAGAGTCAGACCGGCCGTGTTGTCCCAGGTCGTGGCGTCCGCGAAAGGCCCGGGCCCGTAGAACGCGTTGTCCGGCCATTTCTTGCGGGTGACGCTCATGCTGCCGTCCACATGCGGAAACAGCGCCGAGCGCGCGACGCCCGCCTGTTCGCGCGCCTCGCGCACGCGCGCCGCGGCCATCGCTAGCGTAGGATTGCCGGCCGTCGCCCGGGCGATCCATGCGTCGAGTTGCGGGTCGCGGTAGGCGCGCCACCATTGCGCATCGGGCCAGGCGGCGTCGGCATCGGCGGCGCGCGTGGCCGCTTCGATTGCGTGGCCGGCATCGAGCGTCGAAGCGTCCTCCAGCGAGTCCTGCGGCGCGATGTTGCCGGTGCTTGCGCAGCCCGCCATCGTGAGTATTGTTGTAAGCAGCGCGGCGCAGCTTGCGCGTCTGAACCCCCGGCCTTGCACGTTCCACTCCTCAATCGCAAAAAGAATCGACCAAGCGGTGATTATATTTTTGCAACGATCCGCGAATAACCGGCGCTCTCGCAAAGAATTCTTGCAGATCGTGAGAGAATGCGGACTTCTAGCCCATGCAACAATGCGAGGGCAGTCGCTCAGGTCTGACGAGACGACAGGACAGTTCAGGGTCGAAGAACGATATGGACACGCTCCAAAACATGCGCGTATTCGTGCGCGTGGTCGAGGCGGGCAGCTTCACCGCCGCCGCGCAACATCTAAATACGACGACCGCGTACGCGTCGCGGGCGGTGTCGGATCTGGAGGCGCATCTGCGCACGCGCCTTCTGAATCGCACGACGCGCCGTATCGCGTTGACCGAAGCGGGCGAGCGTTACCTGCAACGCTGCGAGCAGATTCTGGCGTATGTCGATCAGGCCGAAGCCGAGGCGAGCGACGCGCACGCGCGTCCGGCCGGGCGTCTGAAAGTGCATTCGATGACGAGCTTCGGTCAGCATTACGTCGTGCCGATGATCTCGCGCTACCAGGAGCGGCATCCTTCGGTGCAGGTCGACCTGACGCTCGCGCAGCGCATGCCGGACCTGCTCGACGAAGGCTACGACGTGTCGCTCGTGCTCGCCTCCGAGTTGCCGGACTCGGGCCTCGTATCCGCGCGGCTCGGCACGGTGTTCAGCATCGCGTGCGCGTCGCCGGCGTATATCGAGAAGCACGGCGCGCCGCACACCCTGGCCGATCTGGCGCACCACACCTGTCTGCATCTGATCACGCCGGTGTTTCCGCCCGGCCGATGGGTCTTCGACGGACCGAACGGGCAGGAGACCGTGACGCTCGGGCCGTCCACGTTCACGGTGAACGTCGCCGAAGCGATGGTCGTCGCGATTCGCGAGAACATGGGCATCGGCGTGCTGCCGACGTCGTCCGCGCTGCCCGCGCTGCGCGCAGGGACGCTCGTGCGGGTGCTGCCGCAATACACGATGCAGGAATTGCGGGTCTACGCGCTGTATCCGTCGCGCCAGTATCTGGACGCGAAGATCCGCACATGGGTCGAATTCTTGCGCGAGGCGCTGCCGGCGACGCTCGCGGCCGACGATGAGTCGCTCAAAGAGTTCGTCGCGACCTGATACGCTCGCTTGAGTCTTTCGTTACCGAATAAAGCGCGGTGCAACACTTGCTTACGCCCGTTTCGTCCGCAGCTTGGTAACGTCTGGACTCGTCTGGACTCCCCTCAACGCAACTTTTCCGGGAAAACGTCGAATGAGCACGCCTTTGTTGTTCGCCCTTGCCGCGCTGCTGGTGTTGGTCGCCGTGCCTGCCTCGCGCGATCTCTTTCAGGCAATGCGCGCCCAGTCCGAGCGTGAGGCCAAGCGGCGCCTCGTGCCGGTGCGGATCGACGACGAGCGCGATCGCTATCGTCGCTAAGCGGCTTCCAGCGGCTCGATGAGACGCGGTTCGTCGTTGACCGTGCGATTGACGTCGCTCGTCACCCGATGCCAGACAAAGTGCGCGGCCGGCACGCCATCGCTTTTCACGAGCGCTTGAAGATCGGCGGGCGTGGCCGTCGCGTCCAGCCAGCGCCGGGCCGCAGAGGGCGAAAAGACGAGCGGACGGCGGTCGTGCACATCGACCAGACCCTCGTCTGCCTTCGACGTCACGATCACGAAGCCCGCGCCCGGCGTCGCGGCGTCTTCATCGCGCACGATGCTCGTGAGCGCCGCCAGAAACATCGGCTCGCCGTCCGCGCGGCGAATGTAATACGGCTGCTTGAAAGGCTTGCCCGCGCGATCGCCCGGGCGCGGTTCCACGCGCCATTCGAACCAGCCGTCCGCCGGCACGAGGATGCGCGCGTTGCGCCACAAGTCTCTGAAATACGCACTCGTCGATGCCGTCTCGACGCGCGCGTTGATCGTCTGCGGCAGTTTCTTCTCTCGGGCCCACGACGGGCAGTAGCCCCAATGGACCGCTCGAATGGTCTCGTCGGGATAGACCGCGAGCGGATGCGTGCCGGGCGACAGGTTATAGCCGGGGCGGCGGTCGGCGGCGTCCACGAGTACGAACGGGTTCTTCAGATGCAGGCGCTCGGCATAGTGCATCGGCAGTCGGTACTGGCTGATTCGGCCGCACATGGCGTTCCTCCCCTTCGGCGTCAGATCTCGACGACCTTGTCCCACGCGAATTCCGGGTTCTCCCAGCGCTGCGTGCGCTTGTGGAAGTAGCCGCGCGGATTGCACACCACGCGCGTGCCGTTCACGGTGTAGTCGAACGCCGTATGCGTGTGGCCGTGAATCCAGAGCGCGACCGGTTCTCGGGCGAGTGCCGGCAAGTGATTGATGAAGCCCGCCGACACGATGTCTTCTGCATAGCGCGGCGCGAGGCTTTCGCGCAGCGGCGCGTGATGCGTGACCACGATGGTCTGCCCCGCGAACGGCTTCGCCAGTTCGCTTTCGAGCCACGCGCGCGCCTGCACGTGCAGCGCGAGCGAATCGTCCGGCGTGAAGGCGTGCGGTTCGCCGTCCGGTTCGGGCCAGGCGAGCTGGATCAGGCCGCGATAGTCCAGCATCACCTTCGCGCACGCTTCCTTCGCTTTCTCGATTTCGTTCTCGCCCGCGCCGAACAAGGCGAAGTCGGTCCAGAGCGTCGTGCCGAGCACGCGCCACGCGCCTCTGCGATCGACGAGCGCGGCGTTGTTCAGATAGTGCACGTTGTCGACACTGCGCGCGGCGTCGTGCATCGCGGCTTCCATCGCGCCGAACTCGCCGTCGTAGTACTCGTGATTGCCGGGCACATAGACGATGGGCACGCCGCTGTCGAAGTTCTCCGCTGCCCAGCGCAAGCCTTCCGCGTGGTTGTGAATGTCGCCCGCGAGCACGACGAGATCGGCGTCGGCATAGGGAATGGCGAGCGGCTCGTCGCATTCCAGATGCAGGTCTGACAGCACACGAATCTTCATGCGGTCCTCTCCTTGCCGGCTTCGGCGTTCCAGCGCACGACCTTCCCTGGGTTCATCAGATTCTCGGGATCGAGCGCGGCCTTGATGGTTTGCATCAGCCGCACTTCGACCGGCGATTTAAGGCGCATGGCTTCGTCCACCTTCAACTGCCCGAGCCCGTGCTCCGCGCTGACGCTTCCGCGATGCTTGTGAACCTGCTCGTACACGAGCGCGTTGACCGGCGTCTGATACTCGACGAGGAACGCCTTCTGATCGACGCCTTCCGGCGCCTGAACGTTGTAGTGCAGATTGCCGTCGCCCAGATGCCCGAACGTCACCATGCGCGCGCCCGGCACGGCTTTCGCGATGATCGCATCCGTTTCGTCGATAAAGCGGCCGATGCTCGAAATCGGCACGGCGATGTCGTGCTTGATGTTGAGCCCTTCCTGGGCCTGCGCGAGCGGAATGTGCTCGCGCAAGTCCCAGAATGCCTGCGACTGCGCGAGGTTCTCGGCCACCACCGCGTCCTCGACGATGCCTTCTTCGATGGCTTGCTCCATCAGGCGTTCGAAGAGCGCGCGGGCGTGTTCGTCGCTTTCGCTATCGGACAACTCCAGCAGCACGGTCTGCCCGTGCGGCTCGCCGAACGGATAACGCAGTTGCGGGAAATGGCGTCCGACGAGGCGCATGGAGAAGTCGGACATCAGTTCGAAGCCGGTCAGAAGCGGGCCGGCGTGCTGCTGCGCCATGGCGAGAAAGTCGAGCGCGGCATGCGGCGACGCGAGCCCGGCCAGCGCCGTGACCTTCGCGACCGGCGCGGGATGCAGCTTCATCACGGCCGCCGTGATGATGCCGAGCGTGCCTTCCGCGCCGATGAAGAGATCGCGCAGATCGTAGCCGGTGTTGTCCTTGCGCAGTCCGCGCAGGCCGTCCCAGATTTCGCCTTGCGGCGTCACCACTTCAAGACCGAGGCACAACTCGCGCGTGTTGCCGTAGCGCAGCACGCCGGTGCCGCCCGCGTTCGTCGACAGATTGCCGCCGATCGTGCAACTGCCTTCCGCCGCGAGGCTCAATGGAAAGAGACGCTGCGCGCTTTCGGCGCGCGCCTGAATTTCGGCGAGCACGACGCCCGCTTCGACGGTGATCGTATTGTTATGCGGGTCCACGCCGCGAATGCGGTTCAGCCGCTTCAGGCTGATGATGGCTTGCGCGCCGCTTGCATCCGGCGTCGCGCCGCCCGCGAGGCCGGTGTTGCCGCCTTGCGGCACGATCGCCACGCGATGGGCGCGCGCGAGCCGCACGATGCCGGCGACCTGTTCGGTGTCGGCGGGCAGCAGCACGGCGCAGGCGTTGCCGCGATAGCGCTTGCGCCAGTCGACGCGATACGGCTCGGTGTCGTGGTCATCGGTGAGGACGTGCGACGCGCCGATCAGTTGAACGCAGGCGTCGATGAAAGTTGCGGCAGAAGCGGTCATGGGCGAAGGAGAGTGCTGAGATTAGGCGACAGTATCGCGCAGGCGGGCGATGGGCGAAGCATCGGCCGGATGGCATAGGCACGCGCGTCGGATGCGCCTGTGGCCGTATTTCGTGCTACAAAGCTTCTCAGCGCAAGCACGAAGCGGCACGACAGCGGTCATCCGTGGCGTTTGCGCGCACGCGCGGCGCGCTTGAACGGCGCGACATAGGCGATTGCGCAGACGAAGAACGCGAGCGCAAGCAACGCTTCGAGCCACGCGAGCCGCGCGGACAAGCCCGCGTCGCTCATGCCGCGCACGATGCCTTCGGCGAGATACAGCAGCACGAGCATGCATGACCATTGCAGCGTATAGACGTTGCGTTTCGCGACGCCCGGCAGCGCGCACGCGAGCGGCAGCGCCTTCAATGCGAGCACCCACGCGCCGGGGCGCAGCGGAGCGAGCCACAGCTCCCAGAGCAGCGTGAGCGCGATAAGCGCGGCGAGGCTCGCGGCGGCGCCGAGTGCGAACGCGCCGTGGTTTCGGGTTTCGTCGACGGAAGGCGCGCGCATGGCCGGCTCAGTTCGCCTGCGCGCCGCGAACGAGATCGCGCGCCGCGCGGGCAAGGCGCGCGCCGAGCGCGACGGCGAGCGCTTTCTCGTCGGCGGAGATGCCTTGCCGGCCGGCCTCGTCGCCGGTGCGCGCGTGATGCGATGCGCCGTACGGCGTGCCGCCGGTTTGCGTCGTCGTCAGCCGGGACTCGGTGTACGGAATGCCGACGATCATCATGCCGTGGTGCAGAAGCGGCAGCATCATCGAAAGCAGCGTGGTTTCCTGGCCGCCGTGGAGGCTGCCGGTCGATGTGAAGACGCTCGCGGGCTTGCCGGCGAGCGCGCCGGAGAGCCATTGCGGCGTGGTGCCGTCGAGGAAGTATTTGAGCGGCGCGGCCATGTTGCCGAAGCGCGTCGGCGAGCCGAGCGCGAGGCCCGCGCATTCTTCGAGGTCGCGCAATTCCGCGTAGGGCGGGCCGTCTGCCGGAATGTCGGGTTGCGTCGCTTCGCAGACGGTGGAAACGGGAGGCACCGTACGCACGCGGGCCTGCATGCCGGGAACGCTGTCGACGCCCTGCGCGATCGCGAGCGCAAGCTCGCGCGTCGCGCCGTGGCGGCTGTAGTAAAGCACGAGGATGTCGTTCATATGAGCTTTTTGGTGAACGGCTATTATAGGGATTGGGTCGGCGTGCGTGGGTGAGGCGGTCAGCGGGCTGGCTGTTCGTCAACCGAGGCGACCCCATGCAATGCACAGGAGAAAACGTTTGCAGCGTCCTTCAATCGATCTCGCAGCAGTCAAGCGCCTCGCGGGTTTCGTCGCGCGGCGTATCGGCGAGGATCGCGTCGCACAAGTCGCGGGCAGTCTCACGTTCACGAGCGTGCTGTCGCTCGTGCCGCTCGCCACTGTCGCTTTCGCTTTGTTTACGGCGTTCCCCATCTTCGGGTCTTTCCAGGCTTCGTTGCAGGATTTCCTCGCGGATCACCTGATGCCCGCGCAGATCAACAGCCAGATTCTCGGATACCTGAACGAGTTCGCGTCGAAGGCCAAAGGGCTCACGACGGTCGGGATGATCATCCTGCTGGTCACGTCTGTGATGACGATGATGACGGTCGAATCCGCATTCAACGTCATCTGGCGCGTGAAGAAGGCGCGCCCGCTCGCGCAGCGCGTGCTGGTCTACTGGTCGATCATCACGCTCGGCCCGATTCTCTTCGGCTGCAGCCTGTCGATTTCGTCCTATGTCTTCGCGCATTCGGTTGCGTACGCGGGTTCGCACAACCTGATGCCGCCCGTCGTCGAATGGCTGCTCACCGGCGTTTCGCTGCCGCTCACGGTGTTCGGCTTCACGATCACCTACGTCTACATGCCGAACTGCAAGGTCGAGTGGCGCGATGCGGTCGTGGGCGGGCTGATCGCCGCCGTCGCGTTCGAAATCGGCAAGCGCGGCTTCGGGCTCTACGTGCGCAGCATCCCCACTTATACCGCCGTGTACGGCGCGTTCGCGTCGCTGCCCGTGTTTCTGCTGTGGGTGTATCTCTGCTGGATGATCGCGCTCGTCGGCGCGATGCTGACCTCGGCGCTGCCCGCCATCCGTATCGGGCAGTATCACCGGCGCGCGTTTCCGGGCAGCGACCTGCTGGACGCGCTCGAAATTCTCGCCCGGCTCGTCGAGGCGCGCGAGGAGGGCAAGCCCGGCTATACCGCGCTCGAATTGTCGAAGATGGTGCGCTGCGATCTCGATACGTCCACGCGCATCATCGCGCGGCTCGACACGCTCGGTTGGATCGGCAGGCTGGAGGACGCGCGCATGCCGCGCTATGTGATGATCGCGAATCCGAACCAGATCACGCTTACCATGCTGTTTCAGGAATTCGTCGTCGACCGCGAAGAACTGGACTACCAGCTGCGACTGGATGCCACGCAGATCGAGCGCGATGCGCTCATCAACGCGCTGGAGAACGAGAAACTCGAAGCGACGCTGGGCTCGCTGATCGCGGTGCGCGCGAAGGAACTGCCGAATGCGCCCGTGCGCGAGACGCCGCGCTCGCCGATGCCGCAACAAACGGCATAACGCGGCTCAAAGCGAAATCCGGCCGATGCAGATGTCCTTGAACATGACCCAGTCGCCCATCAGGCTGTAGAGCGGATGGCGAAAGGTGGCCGGGCGGTTCTTTTCGAAGAAGAAGTGTCCGATCCACGCGAAGCCGTAGCCGCAGACGACGGCCGCCGGAAGCCAGAGCCAGTCGCCGGTGGCGAGCGCCATGGCGAGGCAGCCGATCACGCCCAGCGAGCCGATGAAATGCAGCCTGCGCGAGATCAGGTTGCGGTGCTCTTCGAGGTAATACGGATAGAACTCGGCGAAGCTCGCGAAGTGGTCCCCGTGTGCCGTGTGCGCCATGATGGCCTCCGTGTCCACGAGCCGCTGCTGGGCGGATATCCGATTCATCAGCAAGATCCATTCTGCGACCGGCGGCCCCGAGTGCGCAAGCCGCGCTTCACTGGCCTTCGGCACACTCCAGCGCGAACGCGAATAGCGCGTCGAGAACGGCGTCCGGCTGTTCCGACATCAGCGCGTGGCCGGCGTCCAGCTCGACCGTGCGCACCCGGCCGCCCGCCTTGCGCAATGCATCGACGAGCGAGCGCGCGGCGCGCGGCGGCGTCATCACGTCGCGCTTGCCGCAGAGCACGCTGACGGGACAGCGCACGGACGCGGCGCGGTCGAGCGCCTCCGTATAACCGTTGCAGGCGCTGAAGTCCGTGTGAAAGAGCTGCGCTTCGCCCAATGCGCTCACGCGCTCCATCAGCCGCTGATTCATGCCTTGCAGCCAGAAGCCGGGTGCAGGACTCGAAGGCTTCGCCGCAATGGTCGAATGCGACCACTGGTTGACCATGCTTATCGCCTGCGGCTCGCGCTCGCGGGCGGCGTCGAGCAGGGCGTCGGAGACCGTCATCGGGGCGGCTGTCGCAATCAGCGCGAGGCCGGCGGCGCGGTCCGGATAGCGCGCGGCGGCGTCCAGCGCGATGAGCGAGCCCATGCTGTGGCCGACGAGCATGGCCCGGCCCACGCCTGCGGCGTCGAGCACGCCGATGACCCAGTCCGCGAGCGCGGCGATGTCGTGCCGCGCGGGACCGTCGCTGCGGCCGTGGCCTGGCAGGTCGAGCGCCAGCACGCCGAAGCCGTGATGCGCGAAGTAGCGCGTCTGCAGCGCCCACACGCTATGGTCGTGCTGCGCGCCGTGAATGAAGACGACGGCGGGGCGCGCCGCGTCGAAAGGCTTGCCGCCGGTGTAGGCGTAGGCGCGGCGGCCGTCGAGATCGAGCATCATGCGCGGCTCCCGAGCGGCGTCGCGTTTGCCTGATCGCCACTATCGGCAGCCTTTTGCGCCGCCTTCAGCCCGCGCTTCAGATCGTCGATCAGATCGTCCGGATCTTCCAGCCCGATCGAAAGGCGAATCCGTCCCGGCCCGATGCCCGCGGCGGCGAGCGCGGCCGCGTCCATGCGGAAATGCGTCGTGGAGGCGGGATGAATGACGAGCGAGCGCGCGTCGCCGACGTTCGCCAGATGCGAGAAGAGCGTCAGCGATTCGATGAACGCGCGCGCTGCCGGCACGCCGCCGCGCACATCGAAGCTGAAGACGGCGCCCGCGCCGCGCGGGAGCAGACGCCTGGCAAGGGCATGATCGCGATGCGTCGGCAGTTCGGGATAGGCCACGCATTCGACCGCCGGCGAACTCAGCAGGAATTCGATGACCTTGCGCGTATTCGCGACATGCCGGTCCATGCGCAGCGGCAACGTTTCGATGCCTTGAAGTAGTTGCCACGCGGCCTGCGGATGCAGACACGCGCCGAAGTCGCGCAGGCCCTCGCGCCGGGCGCGCAGCAGGAACGGAGCGACCGTGCTTTCCTGAGCGAAGACCATGCCGTGAAAGCCTTCGTAAGGCTCGGTGAATTCGGGGAAACGGCCGCTCGCGGCGAAGTCGAAGGTGCCGCCATCCACCAGCACGCCGCCGATGGTGGTGCCGTGGCCGCCGAGAAACTTCGTCGCGGAGTGATAGACAAGATCCGCCCCGTGCTCGAACGGGCGCAGGAGGTAGGGCGTCGTGAACGTCGAATCGACGAGCAGCGGCGCGCCGTGCGCGTGCGCGATCTCCGCGACGCCTGCGATATCGAGCACGTCCAGCCCCGGATTGCCGAGCGTCTCGCCGAAGAACAGTCGCGTGCTCGGCCGGGCGGCGGCGCGCCACGCGTCGAGATCGTGCGGCGGCACGAAGGTGGTTTCGATACCGAAGCGCCGCAGCGTGTAATGCAGCAGATTATGCGAGCCGCCATACAGCGCGGCGGACGCGACGATATGCGAGCCCGCGCCCATCAGCGTGGCGATCGCCAGATGCAGCGCCGCCTGACCGCTCGCCGTGCCGATGGCGCCGACGCCGTTCTCCAGCGCCGCGACACGTTCCTCGAAGACGGCGACGGTCGGATTCGATATGCGCGAATAGACGTGCCCCGAGCGTTCCATGTTGAAGAGCGCGGCGGCGTGGTCGGTGTCGCGAAAGGAGAACGACGTGGTCTGATAGATGGGCGTCGCGCGTGCGCCGGTGGCGGGATCGGGCGCGGCGCCCGCGTGCAGCGCGAGCGTATCGAAGCGGTTGGCGGGCATCGTCGGCGGCCGGCGCGGCGTGCGTCCGGCGAAAATGTCGGTCGGCCATCCTATCATCGCGGCGGCGCACGCAAACCTAGGGCGAACGCCTGCCGCCGGGCCGCGAAGCCTTATCCGAAAGGCTAACGCGGGCGCCGTTCGCTTTCCTTTTGCGGGCCTTTCCGATAGCATCGACCCATGGTTTCACAAACGCTTCGGCATCTGAACAGGCATTTCGCAAGGAGAAAGTCATGCGAGTCAGCGACATTCTGAAGGTGAAGGGCAACGCGCTATTCACCGTTACGCCGGATACGCCGCTCTCCGACGCGATCAACGTCATGGCGGCGCACGACATCGGCTCGCTGGTGGTCATGGAATACGGCGATCTGGTCGGCATGCTGACTTTCCGCGAAATCATCCTGACGCTGCGCGAGAACGGCGGCGGCGTCGGCACCACGACCATCCGCAAGGTCATGGACGACCATCCGCTCACCTGCACGCCGGAAACCGACGTGAACGAAATCCGCCGCATGATGCTGGAGCATCACGTGCGCTATCTGCCGGTCATGGAGAATCGCGCGCTGATGGGCGTGATCTCGTTCTACGACGTGGCGAAGGCCGTGGTCGAGGAACAGGGTTTCGAGAACCGCATGTTGAAGGCGTATATCCGCGACTGGCCGGAAGAGCAGGGCCAGCAGGAGCAGCAGAACGTTCGCTGAAGTCAGGGCTTCGTGCCGCGCGCGTCGTCGTCGCGCGGCAGCCTGCAGTGGCTGAAGCCGAGATACCGAAGTAGCCGGAACATCGCAGCGCGCCGAAGGGCGCGTTTTTTTTCGTCCGGCGTTTGAGCACACAAAGACACAATCTGACCGATACACCGATGAGTGACAACCCGTTGAACGCAAAGAACGACGCAGGCCCGCGTGCTTCCCGCAACTCGCCCGCCGCAGGCGAGAGCCAGTTCCGTCTGCTGCGCGAGCGCCGCTTCGCACCGTTCTTCTGGACGCAGTTTCTCGGGGCCATGAACGACAACGTCTTCAAGGTCGGTTTCACGTCGCTCGTGACGTTTCAGGCGGCGCGCTTCTCCGGCGTGGATCCGAAGACCGCGGCGTTTCTGATCTCCGCCATCTTCATCGTGCCGTTCGTGCTGTTTTCGGCGACTTCCGGACAGATCGCCGACAAGTACGACAAGGCCGTGCTCGCGCGTCTCGTGAAGAGCTTCGAGATCGTCGTGATGCTGATCGGCGGCGCGGGATTCCTGCTGCACAGCGCGCCGCTGCTGTACGTCTGCACCTTCCTGATGGGCGTGCATTCCACCGTCTTCGGTCCCGTGAAATACGCTTATCTGCCGCAGCATCTCAAAGGCACGGAGCTCGTCGGCGGCAACGGCCTCGTCGAAATGGGCACGTTCGTCGCCATTCTCATCGGCACGATCATCGGCGGGGCGGCGGCGGGCGCGGCGGAGCACGGCGCGCTGTTGCTGGCTGCGGCGTGTCTCGCGTTCGCGATCGTCGGGCGCGTCGTGTCGGGCTTCGTGCCGAAGTCGGAGGCGTCTCAGCGCGACTTGCGCATCAACTGGAATCCGGTGTCCGAGACTTGGCGCAACCTGAAACTCGCCCGGTCGGACCGAACCGTGTTTCTGAGTCTGCTCGGCATTTCGTGGCTGTGGTTCGTCGGCGCGACGTTTCTCACGTCCTTCTTCAATTTCGCGAAAGACGTGCTGTCCGCCAATCCGGATGTCGTGACCATTCTGCTCGCGACGTTCTCGCTCGGCATCGGCACCGGGTCGCTGCTGTGCGAGCGGCTCTCGAAACACCGCGTCGAAATAGGGCTGGTGCCGCTCGGGTCCATCGGAATCAGCGTGTTTGCGATCGACCTGTTCTTCGCAAGTCACCGCATCGCGCCTGCTTCGCATCTGCTCAACGTCAGCGATTTTCTGCTCGTGTCGCGGCACTGGCGCATTCTCGCGGACCTGTTTCTGCTCGCGATGTTCGGCGGCTTCTACAGCGTCCCGCTCTACGCGCTCATTCAGGCGCGCAGCCAGCCGACGCACCGCGCGCGGATCATCGCCGCGAACAACATTCTCAATTCGTTCTTCATGATCGTCTCGGCGCTCATGGCGCTCGCGCTCACGTCGATGGGCGTGGGCATTCCCGGTCTCTTTCTCGTGACGGCGCTGCTGAACGTGCTCGTTGCCGTCTATATCTACTCGCTCGTGCCCGAGTTTCTGCTGCGATTCATCGCGTGGATGCTCGTGCACACGTTCTATCGCATTCGCCTGGTGGATGCCGCGCGCATTCCGTCGCACGGCGCGGCGGTGCTCGTGTGCAATCACGTGAGTTACGTGGATGCGGTCGTCATCATGGCCGAGAGTCCGCGCCCGATCCGCTTCGTGATGGATCACCGCATCTTTCGCACGCCGTTCGTCGGCTGGCTGTTCCGTCATGTGAAGGCAATTCCGATTGCGCCCGCGCACGAGGACGCGGAACTGCTGGAGCGCGCGTATCAGTCATGCCAGCGGGCGCTCGAAGACGGCGATCTGATCTGCATCTTCCCCGAGGGCAAACTCACGCGTACCGGGGAAATGAACCCGTTCAGGCACGGTATCTCGGAGATTTTGCGGCGGCATCCGGCGCCCGTCGTGCCGATGGCGCTGCGCGGACTGTGGGGCAGCGTCTTTTCGCGCGATCAGAACGCGCAGTGGCCGCGTCCGATTCGGCGGGGCGTGATGACGCGCCTGACGCTGGCGGTGGGCGAGCCGATCGCCCCGGAAGATGCGACGCCGCAGCACTTGCAGGACCGCGTGACGGCGCTGCGCGGCGCGCGGCGATAGCGGTAGACGCTGGACGGCGCTGGCATAATAGCGTTCTCCCCCGACACTTCTCTCAGGTCGACTCATGTCCGGCAACACCCTTGGCACGCTCTTCACCGTCACGAATTTCGGCGAATCGCATGGACCGGCGATCGGCTGCGTGATCGACGGCTGCCCGCCGGGCATGGCGCTCACCGAAGCCGACATTCAGACGGAATTGGACCGGCGCCGTCCGGGCACCTCGCGTCACGTGACGCAGCGGCAGGAAGCCGATCAGGTCGAGATTCTGTCGGGCGTGTTCGAAGGCGTCACCACCGGCACGCCCATCGCGCTCCTGATCCGCAACACGGATCAGCGCAGCAAGGACTACGGCAATATCGCCGAGACGTTCCGTCCGGGTCATGCCGACTACACCTACTGGCAAAAGTACGGCGTGCGCGACTATCGCGGCGGCGGGCGGTCATCCGCGCGCCTGACTGCGCCGACGGTCGCGGCGGGCGCGGTCGCGAAGAAGTGGCTGCGCGAGAAGTTCGGCATCGAAACACGCGGATACATGAGCGCGCTCGGCGAGATTCCGATTCCGTTCGTCGACTGGAAACACGTGCGCGAGAATCCGTTCTTCGCGCCGAACGCGGATGTCGTGCCGCAGCTCGAAGCCTACATGGACGCTCTGCGCCGCGATGGGGATTCGGTCGGCGCGCGCATCGAAGTGGTGGCGAGCGGCGTGCCGGTCGGTCTTGGCGAACCGCTGTATGACCGGCTGGACGCCGACATCGCCCACGCGATGATGGGCATCAACGCCGTGAAGGGCGTGGAGATCGGCGCGGGTTTCGCCAGTGTCGCGCAGCGTGGCTCGCAGCATGGCGACGAGATGACGCCCGAAGGCTTCGCCACCAATCATGCGGGCGGCATTCTCGGCGGCATTTCGAGCGGGCAGGACATTACCGTGTCCATCGCGATCAAGCCGACGTCGAGCATTCGCACGCCGCGTCAGTCCGTCGACAAGGCGGGCGCGCCGGCTACCGTCGAGACGTTCGGGCGCCACGATCCATGCGTCGGCATCCGCGCGACGCCCATCGCGGAGGCGCTGCTCGCGCTGGTGCTGATGGACCACGCGCTGCGGCACCGGGCGCAATGCGGCGATGTGACCGTCGCCACGCCGAAGATTCCCGCGCACGTGCCGGGCAAGTAACGCCGCATCAAAAAGAAACGCCGGTCCTGGGACCGGCGCTCTCGTCACATGTTCGGATAGTTCGGCCCGCCGCCGCCTTCCGGCGTCACCCAGACGATATTCTGCGTCGGGTCCTTGATATCGCACGTCTTGCAGTGAACGCAGTTTTGCGCGTTGATCTGCAGGCGGTCGCTGCCGTCTTCCGATTTCACGAATTCGTAGACCGCGGCGGGGCAGTAACGGCCTTCGGGACCGGCATACGTCCGCAGATTCACGTTGACCGGCACGCTCGGATCTTTCAGCGTCAGATGTGCCGGCTGATTCTCTTCGTGATTCGTATTCGAGATGAACACGGACGAGAGGCGATCGAACGTGAGCTTGCCATCGGGCTTCGGATACACGATCGGCTTGCACTGCGACGCCGGCTTCAGCATCTCATGATCCCAATGCTGATGATGCAGCGTCCAAGGCACGTTGCCGCCCATCACCTTCTGCTCCAGCCCGACCATGAACGAGCCGAGATACAGGCCCTTGCTCATCCACTGCTTGAAGTTGCGCGCGCGGTAGAGCTCGGTCTTGAGCCACGAGTTCTCGAATGCTTCCGGGTAGGCCGTCAGTTCGTCGGCCTGACGTCCGGCCTGCACGGCGTCGAACGCGGCTTCGGCGGCCATCTTGCCGGTCTTGATCGCCGCGTGGCTGCCCTTGATTCGGGATGCGTTCAGGAACCCCGCGTCGTCGCCAGCGAGCGCGCCGCCCGGGAACGTGAGCTTCGGCAGCGACATCAGACCGCCCGCGGTGATCGCCCGCGCGCCGTAGGACAGGCGCTTGCCGCCTTCCAGAAACCCGCGGATCGACGGATGCGTCTTGTAGCGCTGGAATTCCTCGAACGGCGACAGGTACGGATTCGAATACCCGAGCCCCACCACGAAGCCGACCACGACCTGATTATTGTCCATGTGATAGAGGAACGACCCGCCGTACGTGTCGGGTTCCAGCGGCCAGCCGGCCGTGTGAATCACGAGCCCCGGCTTGTGCTTGACCGGATCGACCTCCCACAATTCCTTGATGCCGATGCCGTAGACCTGCGGATCGGCATTCTGATTGAGCTTGAACTTGTCGATGAGCTGGCGTCCGAGATGCCCGCGCGCGCCCTCGCAAAAGAGCGTGTACTTGGCGTGCAGTTCCATGCCGAGCTGGAAGTTATCGGTCGGTTGGCCGTCCTTGCCGACGCCCATGTTGCCGGTGACGACGCCGCGCACCGAGCCGTCGTCGGCATACAGCACTTCCGCTGCCGGAAAGCCGGGAAAAATTTCGACGCCGAGCGCTTCGGCCTGCTGCCCGAGCCAGCGTGTGACGTTGCCCAGGCTCACCACGTAGTTGCCGTGATTCTTGAAGTTGTCGGGAAGCAGCCAGTTCGGGACCTGCTTCGCGCCGGTGGGCGACAGGAACAGGAACCGGTCTTCGGTCACTTCGACGTCGAGCGGCGCGCCCTGTTCCTTCCAGTCGGGAATGAGTTCCGTGAGGCCGCGCGGGTCCATCACCGCGCCCGAGAGAATGTGCGCGCCGACCTCCGAGCCTTTCTCCAGCACGCAGACGCCGATTTCGACGCCTTTTTCCGCCGCCAGTTGCTTCAGGCGAATCGCAGCCGACAAACCCGCTGGGCCGCCGCCGACGATCACCACGTCGTATTCCATCGATTCGCGGGGACCGTATTGCTCGATAAGGCTCGCCGGGGTCATCAATATTCCTCTCTACCGTTAGAATGGCCTTCCAGGATCGCGTATTGTCAGCGAACGTCAGGCGGGCTGCAACCGAAGGCGTCCTGATCTGCACGATCGTACTATTTTTCGTGATGCCGTGGTATCGGTGTCTACGCCAAGTGGCGCGACCGCGCGCCTCGCGCTGCCCGCGTCCCCCGCAAGGCTGCATCAACCGTACAAGAAGGAAGCACAATGGGCCGTTCGATCAACCTGGAAGGCAAGGTCGCGCTGATTACCGGCGCGTCCAGTGGGCTTGGGAAGCGTTTTGCGCAGGTGCTGTCGCAGGCGGGCGCGAAAGTGGTGCTCGCGAGCCGCCGCGTCGAGCGGCTGAAGGAACTGCGCGCCGAAATCGAGGCGTCCGGCGGCGCCGCGCACGTCGTGTCGCTCGACGTGACGGACTACCTGAGCGTCAAGGCCGCCGTCGCGCACGCCGAGACGGAAGCGGGTACCATCGACATTCTCGTCAATAACTCGGGCGTCTCCACCACGCAGAAGCTGACCGACGTGACGCCGGCGGACTTCGAGTTCGTCTTCGGCACGAACGTGCGCGGCGCGTTCTTCGTCGCGCAGGAAGTGGCCAAGCGCATGATCATGCGCGGCAACGGCGCGGCGAAACCCGCTTATCGCATCATCAACATCGCCTCCGTGGCGGGGCTGCGCGTGTTTCCGCAAATCGGCCTGTATTCCATGAGCAAGGCCGCCGTCGTGCAGATGACCAAGGCCATGGCCATGGAATGGGGCCGCCACGGCATCAACGTGAACGCGATCTGCCCGGGCTATATCGACACCGAGATCAATCATCACCACTGGAAGACCGAGCAGGGGCAGAAGCTCGTGTCGATGCTGCCGCGCCGGCGCGTCGGCGCGCCCGAAGACCTGGACGGCCTGTTGCTGCTGCTTTCAGCCGACGAATCGCAGTTCATGAATGGCTCAGTCATTTCGGCGGACGACGGTTTTTCACTATGAGCATCGCGCAGGAATCTGCCGCGCGGCGCGCTGTTATCAGACACTGGAAGGTTGAATGAGCAACGCCAATACGCCCAAGAACGCGCCCACGAACGCGCCCAAGAACGCGCCCAAGAACGCGGACCCCGAATTTCACACGGTCTTCGAGATGTCCATGCCCATCCGCTGGGGAGACATGGACGCCTTCGGACACGTCAACAACACGGTCTACTTCCGCTACATGGAGCAGGTCCGCATTTCGTGGTTCGAGCAGATCGGCGCGGCGGGCGGCAACGGCGAGGGCCAGGGGCCCGTCATCGTGAATGCGTCGATGGAGTTTCTGAAGCAACTGCACTATCCGGGCGACGTCATCGCCCGCATGTCGGTCGGCAAGCCGGGACGCAGCAGTTTCGACACGCACTTCGAGCTGTATCGCGCCGATGCGCCGGGCACGCTGTACGCGCGCGGCGCGGCGAAGGTCGTGTGGGTGGACTACGCGGCGGGCAAGTCGGTGCCGATTCCCGATCTGCTGCGTCAGATGATCGAAACCGCCGCGCCCGTCGCGTCCTGATAGCGCGGCTCAATTGCCGAGCAGCCGCTGCAAAAGCTCGGTTGCATTGCCGGTGTCGTATTTGCGCATGAGCCGCGCACGGTAGATATCCACGGTGCGCGGGCTGATATCGAGCACGCGGCCGATCTGCTTGCTCGTCTTTCCCGTAACGAGCTGCGCCGCGATCTCGCGTTCGCGCGGCGTCAGTTCGATAGCGACGCGCCGCGTCGCGCTCAGGTCCTCGAACGTCCAGACGCCCGCCGCATGCGGCGCGGCGCGGTCGAGCGCGCGGCCGGTCACGTGGCACCAGAAGAGTTCACCGTTCGCGCGTTTCATGATGCGGTCGTCGCTGTAGGTGCCGCGGCCGCTGATATGCGCCGCGATGCGCTCGCCGATGCGCGCGAATTCGTCGGGCGTCGGATAGAGCACCTCGAACGAGCAGCCGATGAGCGTCTCGCGCGTCGCGCCGAAAATCGCGCAGACCTCCTCGTTGCAGTCTTCGATGCTGCGCTCTCGCGACAACACGAGCCCGACGGGCGCGAGATGAAACGCGGTTTGATAGTCCAGTTCACGCATGTCGATTCCGGCGCCCCGCCGGCGTCGCAAGCAACGGCCGGGCGCGGGCAATGACTTATGTATTTTTGCGTATTGTGCAGGATGGATCGCGCAGCGTACCCTTTCCGCCAGATCAAAACGCCGCCGCGCGTTTTTGGGCGGCGCTAAAACCGGTTCTTTAGTCGGGTTCAACATGGAAGGGACAAACAGATGAACAAGGTCTATCCCAGCGCGAAAGCGGCGCTCGATGACATCGTCAAGGACGGGCAGACGTTCGCCGTCGGCGGATTCGGCTTGTGCGGCATTCCCGAGGCGCTGATCGCCGCGCTGCGCGATTCGGGCGTGAAGGGCATCACGTGCATCAGCAACAACGCGGGCGTCGACGGCTTCGGCCTCGGCCTCTTGCTGGAGACGCGCCAGATCAAGAAGATGATTTCGTCCTACGTGGGCGAGAACAAGGAATTCGAGCGGCAATATCTGGCCGGCGAACTCGAACTGGAATTCACGCCGCAGGGCACGCTCGCTGAGAAGCTGCGCGCGGGCGGCGCGGGCATTCCGGCGTTCTTCACGAATACCGGCTACGGCACGATCATCGCGGAAGGCAAGGAGACGCGCCAGTTCGGCGAGAATCACTACGTGCTGGAGCATTCGCTGACGGCGGATGTCGGGCTCGTGAAGGCGTGGAAAGCCGACAAGTCCGGCAATCTGATCTATCGCCGCACGGCGCGCAACTTCAATCCGATGTGCGCGATGGCCGGCAAGATCACCGTCGCGGAAGTGGAAGAGATCGTGGAAGTCGGCGAACTCGATCCGGACGCGATCCACACGCCGGGCATTTTCGTGCAACGGCTCGTCCTGAATGCGCATCCGGAAAAGCGCATCGAACAACGCATCGTCCGCGCGAAAGGAGAATGACCATGGCTTGGACTCGTGACCAGATGGCCGCGCGTGCGGCGAAGGAATTGCAGGACGGCTTCTATGTGAACCTGGGCATCGGCTTGCCGACGCTCGTCGCGAACCATGTGCCGCCGGGCGTCGAAGTGTGGCTGCAATCGGAGAACGGGCTGCTCGGTATCGGGCCGTCGCCGACCGAGGAAGAAGTCGACGCCGATCTCATCAACGCGGGCAAGCAGACGGTGACGACGCTGCCCGGTTCGTCGATCTTTTCGTCGGCGGATTCGTTCGCGATGATTCGCGGCGGCCACATCAACCTCGCCATTCTCGGCGCGATGCAGATCAGCAAGAAGGGCGATCTCGCCAACTGGATGATCCCCGGCAAGATGATCAAGGGCATGGGCGGCGCCATGGACCTCGTCGCGGGCGTGAAGCGCGTCGTCGTGCTGATGGAACATGTGGCGAAGGGCGACCAGCACAAGATTCTCGAAGAATGCACGCTGCCGCTGACGGGCGTGGGCGTCGTGGATCGCATCATCACGGATCTCGGCGTGATCGACGTGACCGATAGCGGCCTCAAGCTCGTCGAACTCGCCGACGGCGTGACCGTCGAGGAGATTCAGCGCAAGACCGGCGCGCCGCTCGACGTGAGCAGCGTGAAGTAAGTTCGCAAGAGAACGCGGTTCGGAAGCGGGCGGGGCGAAAGGCTTCGCTCGCTTTGCTTTTGGGGCGCGCAAGGCATCGTCCGTTCGGCTAACGACGCTCGGCCGTGCGCCGGACGCTTTAGAATCGATCGGACAACTTCCACGAGGAATCTCCATGAGCGCATCCATCGTCGTCGAGGCTTCGCATTCCACGCTCACCGCGCCGCGCCAGCGTTTCGTGCAGTGCGCGAGTCCGGCGGGGCTGCATCGCATGGCTTATACCGAGTGGGGCGATCCGGCCAACCCGCGCGTGCTGCTGTGCGTGCACGGGCTGACGCGCTCGGGCCGCGACTTCGACAAGGTCGCGCAGGCGTTCGCGGCGGAGTATCGCGTGGTGTGCCCGGACGTGGTCGGCCGCGGCCTCTCGGACTGGCTTGCCGATTCGCGTTATTACGGTCTCGCGCAGTACGTCGCCGACATGGTCACGCTGATCGCGCGGCTCAATGTGGAAACGGTCGACTGGTTCGGCACGTCGATGGGCGGGCTGATCGGCATGGTGCTCGCCGGATTGAAGAACACGCCCATCCGCAAGCTGCTCCTGAACGATGTCGGGCCGCATATCGAGCCGGTGGCGCTCGAGCGTATCCGCAGCTATCTTGGCAAGCCCGCGCGTTTTGCGACGCTGGATGAAGGCATCCGGCACGCGGCGGCGCTCGCGGCGTCCTTCGGGCCGCTCACGGACGAGGAGTGGGCGAGCATCAACGCGCCGCTTCTGCACGAGCGCGACGGCGCGTGGACGTTCCGCTACGACCCGGGCATCGCCGCGCCGTTTTCCGAGGCCACGGACGAACAGAATGCGGCGGGGGAGGCGTTTCTGTGGCATTCGTTCGCGTCGATCGCGACGCCCGTGCTCGTCGTGCGCGGCGAAAGCTCGGACCTGCTGTCTCGCGAGACCGTCGCGCAGATGGTCGAAAAGGGACAGGCGGTATCGAGCGTGGAAGTGCCCAACGCCGGCCATGCGCCCGCGTTCCTCGACAGCGAGCAGATCGCCGTCGCGCAGCGCTTCTTTCTCGAAAACGAGGGCCGCGGGGCATAATAACGGGCTGAGCGCGTGACGCTCTGTCTCGTTTTTGAACTCATCACAGGACTGGATAACCCATGGCAGTTACTCGTCATCACGTCGGCGCGCGCCTTTCCGAGATCGCGATTCACAACGGCACCGTGTATCTCGCAGGCCAGATCGCGGAAGACACGAATCAGGACATCACCGGCCAGACGCGCGAAGTGCTGGGCCACATCGACCGTCTGCTCGAAGAGGCGAACAGCGACAAGTCGCACCTGCTGTCCGTGCAGATTTTCATCTCGGACATGGTGCACTTCGCCGGCATGAACGCCGTGTGGGACGCGTGGGTCGCGCCGGGCCACACGCCGCCGCGCGCCACCGTCGAGGCGAAGCTCGCGAACCCGGCTTGCCTCGTCGAAGTCGTCGTGGTGGCGGCGCAGCGCAGCTGAACCGGTCAGCATAACGACCGTCGTGGCTTTACCGTATGACCGAGAGCACCGCCCCCGCTGACACGCTGCCCGAGCCGTCGTTCGACGACGCGCTCGCGTTCGTGCGCGAGCACGCGAAGGACGCGCGGGTCTCGACGGGCGAATTGCTCGCGGACCACGCCGCCGGCACCGCGCGCATCATGCAGACGCTCAACGTCGACCCGCATGCGGTCGCCGCTGCCGCGTTGTTCGCGCTCGCGCCGCATCTGGACAATCCGGAGACCTTGATCGCCGAACGCTTCGGCCCGGAAGTGCAGCGGCTCGTGAGCGACGTGCGCAAGCTCTTGCGCCTCGGCTCGGTCAGTTCCCGTGCGACGCTCGCCGCGTTGCCCGACAACACGCGCGACGCGCAGGCGGCGCGGCGCGCGCAGGTCGAATCGCTGCGCAAGATGCTGCTCGCGTTCGCGCAGGACATTCGCGTGGTGCTGATCCGGCTCGCTTCGCGGCTGCAGACGCTGCGCTACCACGCCGCGAACAAGACCGAGCCGCCGCCCGAGGTGCCGCGCGAGACACTCGATATTTACGCGCCGCTCGCCAACCGCCTCGGCATCTGGCAACTGAAGTGGGAACTCGAAGACCTTTCTTTTCGCTTCGAAGACCCGGTTACCTACAAGCGCATCGCGAAGCTGCTCGACGAAAAGCGCATCGAGCGCGAATCGTATGTGACGGAGGCCATCGCGCGGCTGCAAAAGGAACTGGATACCGCGCACATCAAGGCCGAAGTGAGCGGCCGGCCGAAGCATATCTATAGCATCTGGAAGAAGATGCGTGGCAAGCAGCTCGATTTCTCGGAACTGAACGACGTGCGCGCGTTCCGCGTGATCGTCGGCGATATCAAGGATTGCTACACGGTGCTCGGCATCGTGCATAACCTGTGGCAGCCGGTGCCGCGTGAATTCGACGACTACATCTCGCGGCCGAAGCCGAACGGCTACAAATCGCTGCATACGGTGGTCGTCGGCGACGACGGACGCGCATTCGAAGTGCAGATTCGCACGCACGAGATGCATCAGTTCGCCGAGTACGGCGTGGCCGCGCACTGGCGTTACAAGGAGGCCGGCGCGCGCGGCTACGCGGGCCAGGTCATGGCAAGCGAGAAGTACGACGAGAAGATTGCCTGGCTGCGTCAGCTTCTCGCGTGGAAAGACGACGTGGAAGGCGATCGTCCCGGCTGGCAGCATCTGCGCGACGCCACGCTCGACGACGACCACATCTACGTGCTGACGCCGCAGGCACGCGTGATCGCGCTGCCGCACGGTTCGACGGCCGTCGACTTCGCGTATCACCTGCACAGCGAGCTCGGGCATCGGTGCCGGGGCGCGCGTGTCGACGGCGCGATGGTGCCGCTCAACACGCCGCTTCAAAACGGGCAGACCGTCGAGATCATCGCGGTGAAGGAGGGCGGACCGTCGCGCGACTGGCTCAATCCGCAGCTCGGTTATCTGCACAGTCCGCGCGCGCGGCAGAAGGTCCGCGCGTGGTTCAACGCGATCGACGCGGCCGAGAACGTCGCGCAGGGTCGCGCGATCGTCGAGAAGACGTTGCAGCGCGAGGGCAAGACATCGGTCAATCTGGATCAGCTCGCGGCCAAGCTGGGCTTCAAGGCGCCCGAGGAGCTATACGCGGTCGTCGCCAAGGACGAGTTCAGCCTTCGGAACATCGAGCAGGCGCTCTCAGACGCGCCGCCGCCCGAGCCGGAGCCGGAAGCGCCCGCGCAGTTCGAAAAGCGCAGCAGCGGGCAGAGCGTGGCGCACGGCGCGTCGACGGGCGTGCTGGTCGTCGGCGTCGACGCGTTGCTCACGCAGCTTGCGCGCTGCTGCCGTCCCGCGCCGCCCGATCCGATCGCGGGTTTCGTCACGCGTGGCAAGGGCATGTCGATTCACCGCACCGACTGCGCGACGTTCCAGCGCATGGCGCATCGCTCGCCCGAGCGCGTGCTTCATACGACGTGGTCCGCAGAAGTGATGAACGGACGCGGATCGTCGGTCTATCCGGTGGATCTCGCGGTCGAGTCGGCGGACCGGCAGGGGCTGCTGCGCGATATCTCCGAAGTGTTCGCGCGGGAAAAGATCAACGTGATCGGCGTGAAAAGCCAGAGCCGGCGAAACATCGCGTTCATGCAGTTCACGGTCGAGGTGTCGAACGCGGCGCAGATCCAGCGCGCGTGCACGTTGCTCGGTGAAGTGCCGGGCGTCATCCGCGCGTCGCGGCGCGCCTAAACTTTCATCGCGCGGAAAGTTGAACGGATCGGCGAATATTTTCGCGATTCATGTGCAGAAACACTTGCCAAAATTCGAAACGCTCCATATAATCTCACTTCTTTCAGGCTCGTAGCTCAGCTGGTTAGAGCACCACCTTGACATGGTGGGGGTCGTTGGTTCGAGTCCAATCGAGCCTACCAACGAAAACGAGACTTCGGCGAATCATCGGTTCACGGAGTTTCACTCCGCAAGAAGCGCGAAGGCGCAAAAGGCGAACAAAGAAATGGCACTTCGAACGTTGACCGAAACATATTCGGAGCGACGCTAGTCGAGGACCTCTTTCGCCTTCTGCCCTTTTTGTTTCGCGGTATGTGTGAAAAGTGAATGCGGCCCCTCGAAAGCGGGGCCGCATTTTTTTTGTCCCTCGGTTTCTGTTTTCGATACCGCGGGCCAGTGCTTATTCGAACTCGCTCGGCGTGCGCCGGCGTCCTGGAGAACGAAATGGTTTCGGTACGTTTGCCTGATGGGTCGGTCCGCCAATACGACCACCCGGTGACCGTCGCGGAAGTCGCGGCATCGATCGGCGCGGGCCTCGCCAAGGCGGCGCTCGCCGGCAAGCTGAACGGCGAGCTCGTCGATACGTCCTACGTGATCGACCACGATTCTTCGCTCGCCATCGTCACCGACAAAGACCCGGAAGGCGTGGATGTCGTTCGCCACTCCACGGCGCACTTGCTGGCCTACGCGGTCAAGGACCTCTTTCCTGAAGCGCAGGTGACCATCGGGCCGGTCATCGACAACGGCTTTTACTACGACTTCTCGTACAGCCGTCCCTTCACGCCCGAAGACCTCGAGAAGATCGAGAAGCGCATGCAGGAAATCGCGAAGAAGGACGAGCCGGTGTCGCGCCGCGTCGTCTCGCGCGACGAGGCGGTCGAGTACTTCAAGAGCATCGGCGAGCAATACAAGGCCGAGATCATCTCGTCGATTCCGGAGTCCGACGAGATTCGGCTCTATTCGCACGGCAACTTCATCGACCTGTGCCGTGGCCCGCACGTGCCGTCCACCGGCAAGCTCAAGGTTTTCAAGCTGATGAAGGTTGCCGGCGCTTACTGGCGCGGCGATTCGAAGAACGAGCAATTGCAGCGCATTTACGGTACCGCCTGGACCAAGAAGGAAGACCAGGACCAGTATCTCCACATGCTCGAGGAAGCGGAAAAGCGCGACCATCGCAAGCTCGGCAAGCAACTCGACCTGTTTCACTTGCAGGACGAGGCGCCCGGCATGGTGTTCTGGCATCCGAAGGGCTGGTCGCTGTGGCAACAAGTCGAGCAGTACATGCGCCGTCGCGTGAACGAAGCCGGCTATCTGGAAATCAAGACTCCGATGGTCATGGACCGTTCGCTGTGGGAAGCGTCGGGTCACTGGCAGAACTATCGTGAGAACATGTTCACGACCGAATCGGAAAAGCGCGACTACGCGATCAAGCCGATGAACTGCCCGGGCCACGTGCAGGTGTTCAACCACGGCCTGCGCTCGTACCGCGATCTGCCGTTGCGCTACGCAGAGTTCGGCTCGTGTCACCGCAACGAGCCGTCGGGCGCGCTGCACGGTCTCATGCGCGTGCGTGGCTTCGTTCAGGACGACGCGCACATCTTCTGCACCGAAGACCAGTTCATCGCCGAGTCGATCGCCTTCAACACGCTGGCCATGAGCGTGTACAAGGACTTCGGCTTCGAGCACATCGACATCAAGCTGTCGCTGCGTCCGGAGCAGCGCGCGGGCACCGACGAGATCTGGGACCGCGCGGAGCAGGGGTTGCGCGAAGCGCTGACCGCGTGCGGTCTCAAGTGGGAAGAACTGGCGGGCGAGGGCGCGTTCTACGGTCCGAAGATCGAGTATCACATCAAGGACGCGCTCGGCCGGTCCTGGCAGTGCGGAACGCTGCAGCTCGACATGGTGCTGCCGGAGCGTCTGGGCGCTGAGTACGTCGCTGAGGACAACAGCCGCCGCCGCCCGGTCATGCTTCACCGCGCGATCGTCGGTTCGATGGAGCGTTTCCTCGGCATCCTGATCGAGCACCATGCCGGTGCGATGCCGCCGTGGCTCGCGCCTGTGCAGGCAGTCGTGCTGAATATTGCCGAAAGTCAGGCCGAATACGCGGCATCGCTAGTCCAATCGTTGCAAAAACAAGGGCTTAGAGTTGAGGCCGATTTGCGCAACGAGAAGATTAGCTATAAAATACGCGAGCACACGCTGCAAAAGGTCCCGTATTTGCTGGTTGTCGGGGACAAGGAGCGTGAGGCGCAAACCGTGGCCGTGCGTGCTCGTGGCGGTGTCGATCTCGGCGTCATGCCGGTCGACGCATTCCTCGAACGTCTGCAGCAGGAAGTGCGGGCGTTCAAGTAAGTCACTCGCAGCGCGGCTAGTTTTTTCATTCTTAGAGGAAACGTAACATCGCTACTGATAAGTCGTCACATCGCATCAACGGTGAAATTACTGCGCCGGAAGTGCGCTTGGTCGGAGTGGACAACGAGCCGCTCGGAATCGTGAAACTGGCCGAGGCGTTCCGTCAATCGGAACAGCTCGACGTGGATCTCGTCGAAATCGCGCCGCAGGCCTCGCCGCCTGTCTGCCGTTTGATGGATTACGGCAAGTTCAAGTACTCGGAAGCGAAGAAGCAGCACGAGGCAAAGCTGAAGCAGAAGATCGTGCAGGTGAAGGAAGTCAAATTCCGCCCCGGCACGGATGACGGTGACTACAACGTCAAGCTGCGCAACCTCACGCGCTTCCTCGAAGACGGCGACAAGACGAAAATCACGTTGCGTTTCCGTGGGCGCGAAATGGCGCACCAGGAAATCGGCATGCGTATGCTCGAACGCCTGAAGGCGGATCTGGACGAAGTCGGCCAGGTCGAGCAGATGCCGAAGATGGAAGGCCGCCAGATGATCATGGTGCTGGCGCCGAAAAAGAAGGCGAAGTAAGCACAGTAGTAAGCGATGGATCGCGCGCCGCCCGGTCTGCGGACAGGGCGGCCAGCGCGGCATCGCCAGCGGTTTCAGAAGCGCGCCGGTTCAGTGGCGCGGTTCATGAAAAGCGGCGGTCTGCAAACGAGATCGTCCGCATACAAGTGGAGCGTGGGTTTCGAAGGGCGGGAAGGGATCTTGGCCGGTACGCGAAGATCAGCCGCACACCCATGACCATCTAATAAACTGGAGTAGTTTCATGCCGAAGATGAAGACCAAGAAGAGTGCTGCAAAGCGCTTCGTGGTGCGTCCGGGCGGTACCGTCAAGCGCGGTCAGGCCTTCAAGCGCCACATTCTTACCAAGAAAACCACCAAGAACAAACGCCATCTGCGTGGCGCCACGGCCGTTCATGATTCCGATCTGAACTCCGTCCGCGCAATGCTGCCGTTCGCCTAACCTCATCTAACTTAAGGAGAGCAACATGCCTCGAGTAAAACGTGGGGTTACCGCACGGGCCCGTCACAAGAAGATCATTCGTCTGGCCAAGGGTTACCGCGGCCGTCGCAATAACGTCTATCGCATCGCCAAGCAGGCGGTCATGCGCGCTGGGCAGTACGCCTACCGCGATCGCCGCAACAAGAAGCGTGTGTTCCGCGCACTGTGGATCACGCGTATCAACGCGGCGGTGCGTCAGCACGACATGACCTACAGCGTGTTCATCAACGGCCTGAAGAAGGCTTCGATCGAACTCGACCGCAAGGTGCTGGCTGACATGGCTGTGTTCGACAAGGCTGCTTTTGCTGCGATCGTCAAGCAGGTGAAAGCCGCCGTCGCAGCCTAATTGCGAAATTAGTACTGCGTGGTTTGCCTGAGCGTCGCCGTGTCATAGACGGTTGCGCGAAGGCAGAAAACGGGGCTCTCACCGAGCCCCGTTTTTGTTGGCCGGACGGTTTTGCGCATGACTTGGATTGTCCACAGGTCACGCGCAAAACCGCAAATCAGACTGAACTTTCGACGTTGAAAAGATGGGATCAATGGATCTGGACCAGATTGTCGCCGACGCGAAAAGCGCCTTTGAACACGCCACCGATGCCACGACGCTCGAAAACGAGAAGGCTCGCTTTCTCGGCAAGTCCGGCGCGCTGACCGAACTGCTGAAGGGCTTGGGCAAGCTCGATCCCGAAGCGAAGAAAACCGAAGGCGCGCGCATCAATCAGGCGAAGCAGCAAGTCGAGGCCGCGCTGAACGCGCGCCGGCAGGCGCTGGCCGATGCCCTGCTGAACCAGCGCCTCGCCGCCGAAGCGATCGACGTCACGCTCCCCGGGCGCGGCGCGGGCGTGGGCACGCTGCATCCGGTCATGCGCACGTGGGAACGCGTCGAGCAGATTTTCGGCTCGATCGGTTTCGACGTGGCCGATGGTCCCGAGATCGAGACCGACTGGTACAACTTCACGGCGCTCAATAGCCCGGAGAACCATCCGGCGCGTTCGATGCAGGACACGTTCTATGTCGATGGCAAGGACGCCGAAGGACGCCCGCTGCTGCTTCGCACCCACACGAGCCCGATGCAGGTGCGCTACGCGCGCATGAACAAGCCGCCGATCAAAGTGATCGTGCCGGGCCGCACGTATCGCGTGGACAGCGACGCCACGCACTCGCCGATGTTCAATCAGGTCGAAGGCCTGTGGATCGAGGAGAACATCAGCTTCGCGGACCTGAAGGGCGTCTACACCGATTTCCTCAAGAAGTTCTTCGAGCGCGACGACATTCTCGTGCGTTTCCGCCCGTCGTATTTCCCGTTCACGGAGCCGTCGGCCGAAATCGACATGATGTTCGAGCACGGCAAGAACGCGGGCAAATGGCTGGAAATCTCCGGCTCGGGCCAGGTGCATCCCACCGTCATCCGCAACATGGGCCTGGACCCGGAGCGGTACATCGGCTTTGCGTTCGGCAGCGGCCTCGAGCGTCTGACCATGCTGCGTTACGGCGTGCAGGACTTGCGCCTCTTCTTCGAGAACGATCTGCGTTTCCTGCGCCAGTTCGCCTGAAGCCGCACAGCCCGCGACGCCCGGTCTTCACTGAAGCATCGGGCGCGAGACACCACCTCATTCGAACGTAGACACACATGCAATTCCCCGAATCATGGCTCCGTAGCTTCGTCGATCCCAAGCTCTCCACCGACGAACTCGCTCACGCGCTGACGATGGCCGGTCTGGAAGTCGAAAACCTGCGCCCGGTCGCGCCGCCGACCGCGAAGATCGTCGTCGGGCAGGTGCTGGAAGTGGCGAAGCATCCGAACGCCGACAAGCTCAACGTCTGCCAGGTCGATGCCGGCACGGGCGAGCAGTTGAACATCGTCTGCGGCGCGCCGAACGTGTCGCCGGGCATCAAGGTGCCGGTGGCTTTGATCGGCGCGGTGTTGCCGCCGGTCGAAGCAGGCGGCGAGCCGTTCGCCATCAAGCCGACCAAGCTGCGCGGCATCGACAGCCAGGGCATGCTGTGCTCGGCGCGCGAACTGAAGCTGTCGGAAGACCACAGCGGTTTGCTGATTCTTCCGGCGGACGCGAAGGTCGGCCAGGACATCCGCGAGGCGCTGAACCTCGACGACACCGTCTTCGAAATCAAGCTCACGCCGAACAAGGCGGATTGCCTCTCGGTGTTCGGCGTCGCGCGCGAAACGGCTGCGATCACCGGCGCGCCGCTGAAGACGCTCGACATGCCGCCCGTCAAGACGACGCTCGACGAAAAGCTGCCGGTCAAGGTGCTGGCGCCGGACTTGTGCGGGCGCTTCTCCGGCCGCGTGATCCGCGGCGTGAACGCACGCGCGAAGACGCCGCAATGGATGGTCGAGCGTCTCGAACGCGCGGGCCAGCGCAGCATCTCCGCGCTCGTCGATATTTCGAACTACGTGATGCTCGAACTCGGCCGTCCGACGCACGTGTTCGATCTCGACAAGATTCACGGTGGCATCGAAGTGCGCTGGGGCAAGAAGGGCGAATCGCTGAAACTCTTGAACGGCAACACCGTCGATCTGGATGAAAGCGTCGGCGTGATCGCGGACGACCGGCAAGTCGAAAGTCTCGCGGGCATCATGGGCGGCGACAGCACGGCCGTCTCGCTCGATACCACGAACATCTATCTGGAAGCCGCGTTCTGGTGGCCCGACGCCATCCGCGGCCGGGCGCGCAAGTACAACTTCTCGACGGACGCAGCGCATCGCTTCGAGCGTGGCGTCGATTATTCGACGACGGTCGAGCACATCGAACGCATCTCGCAACTGATCCTCGATATCTGCGGCGGCGAAGCCGGTCCGGTCGACGACCAGATCCTCAATGTGCCCGAGCGTCGTCCCGTGACGATGCGCGTCGAGCGCGCGCATCGCATCATCGGCGTCGAGATCGGCGCGGATGAGATCGCGCAGATTTTCAAGCGGCTGAACCTCGCGTTCGAACGCGACGGCGACACCTTCAAGGTCACGCCGCCGCCGTATCGCTTCGACATCGAGATCGAAGAAGACCTGATCGAGGAAGTCGCGCGCATCTACGGCTTCGAAAAGATTCCGGCGCGCCCGCCGGTGGCCGCGAGCGAGATGCGCCGCACGAACGAGACGGTCCGCTCAATTCACGTGCTGCGTCATGCCGTTGCCGCGCGCGACTATGCGGAGACGGTCAACTTCAGCTTCGTGGACGCCGAGTGGGAGAAGGACCTCGCCGGCAACGACAATCCGGTCAGGCTCATCAACCCGATCGCGAGCCAGCTTTCGGTCATGCGCACGACGCTCTTCGGCAGTCTGATCGACGTGCTGCGCTACAACCTGAACCGCCGCGCGGACCGCATCCGCGTGTTCGAGGCAGGGCGCGTGTTTCTGCGCGATGCATCGGTGAAGGCGGGCGAACTCACCGTCGAAGGCTTCGCGCAGCCGAAGCGCATCGGCGGTCTCGCCTACGGTCCCGCGCTCGAAGAGCAGTGGGGCGTGGCGTCGCGTCAAGTCGACTTCTTCGACGTGAAGGGCGACGTCGAGGCGCTGTTTGCGCCGGTCGTGCCGCGCTTCGTGAAGGCCGAGCATCCGGCGCTGCATCCGGGACGCAGCGCGCGCATCGACGTGGGCGGGCGCGCGGTCGGCTGGATCGGCGAATTGCATCCGCGCTGGATGCAGAAGTACGACCTGCCGCACGCGCCGATCCTCTTCGAAATCGACGCCGAGGCGCTCATGGAACGTGCGCTGCCGACGCCGTCCGAAGTATCGAAATTCCCGCCGGTGCGCCGTGATATCGCCGTCGTGGTGGATCAGAACGTGCCCGTGCAGGCGCTTCTCGACGAGCTCGAAAACGCCCGTTCGGAGCCCGCCTGCAAGTACGTCACGCGGGTTGTGCTTTTCGATGAATTCCGTCCAAAATCAAACACTTCCGGCGGTTTGGGAGCGCATGAGAAAAGTCTTGCCTTCCGTGTAACGTTGCAAGATACTGGCGGCACGCTTCAGGACGAAACGGTCGACACGGCCATCAACACGCTGGTGGATCGCCTGGCTCGAGTACACGGCGCGCGGTTGCGCGGATAGCCTGCAGTTGGCCCCTCCGTCTCACACGCATTTGCCGTTTTACCGATATGAACCAAATGAACTCGAGTGATTTCGAAGCCCTTCTTTCGGCGCAGCGTAGCGCCATGACCCGAGACAACACCACTTCGGGCGCGTTGTCGAATGACACGCCGACGCTCACCAAAGCCGAACTGGCGGAAATGCTGTTCGACCACGTCGGTCTGAACAAGCGCGAAGCGAAGGACATGGTCGAAGCGTTTTTCGAGGTCATCCGCGACGCGCTCGAAAGTGGCGACAGCGTCAAGCTGTCGGGCTTCGGCAACTTCCAGTTGCGCGACAAGCCGCAGCGTCCGGGACGCAATCCGAAGACTGGCGAAGCCATTCCCATCGCGGCGCGGCGGGTCGTCACGTTTCATGCGAGCCAGAAGTTGAAGGCGCTGGTCGAAACGGGAGCGGAGACGAGTCTGACTCGCTGACGCGTATCTCGCGCCTGAGGGCGCATCCCGCTGTCCGACCGCCGCGCTTCATCGACATCACTCACCACGATGGTTGATCGACGATGGAAAAAGTCGTCTTGCCTCCGATCCCGGCCAAGCGTTATTTCACGATTGGCGAAGTCAGCGAGCTGTGCGGTGTCAAGCCGCACGTGCTTCGCTATTGGGAACAGGAGTTCACGCAGCTCAGGCCGGTCAAGCGGCGCGGCAACCGCCGGTACTATCAGCATCACGAAGTCTTGCTGATCCGGCGGATTCGCGAACTGCTTTACGAGCAGGGCTTCACGATCAACGGGGCGCGTAATCGGCTCGACGCGCAAGGGCGCGCGAATGGCGACGATGCCATGTCCGCGGAGTCGTCCGGCGCGGCAGAGGCGCAGCAGCCGGCGGTCGACGTCGATCAGCTTCGCAAGGAGATCATGCAGGTGATCGATCTGCTCGGCGGGTGAGCGCCGGTTGCATGAACACGAGAAAGCCGCGATCGCGTATCGCGGCTTTTTCGTTTGTATCGAGCGTGCATGGCAGGCCGGCTGTACGATACCCGCGTGTCTTTCTCGTTCTCTTCAGGGAGGCTTTATGCGAGTGTTGATCGTGGGCGCGACGGGATTGCTGGGCACGGAGATCGCGCGAATCCTGGCGCTCGAGCACGATGTGATAACGGCGAGCCGCAAGGGCTCGGATGTCGCTGTGGATTTGTCCGACAAGGCGAGCATCGCGGCGATGTACTCGAAGGTCGGCAACGTGGGCGCGGTGCTATGCGTCGGCGGGACGGCGAAGTTCGCGCCGCTCGATTCCCTTTCCGACGACGACTTCGCGTTCAGTCTCGCCAACAAGCTGATGGGACAGGTCAACCTCGTGCGCTGCGCGATCGGCCATGTGGACGAGGGCGGCTGCATCACGCTGACGAGCGGCACGCTCGCTCAACAGCCGATGATCGGCAGCGCGGCCGTGAGTATCGTCAATGCGGGCGTCGAAGGATTCGCGCGTGCGGCGGCGCTGGAGTTGCAGGGCAAGATGCGCGTCAACGTGGTCAGTCCGGGATGGGTCGCGGAGACGCTTCAGTCGATGGGCAAGGACCCGTCCGGCGGCGTTCCGGCCGCCGATGTGGCGCGGGCATACAAGCGCACGATCGACGAAGCGATCACCGGACAAGTGCTGCTCGTCGCCAAAGGATGAGCAGGGTCAGCCCGGTGCGGCCTTGACGCTTTTCTCCGATCCCGCGACCGACCAATAGACGATGCTCGGCCCGATACCGCGCGGTGGATAAACGCGCCAGTCGTTCACGCCATGGTGAAAGAAGTAGAGCGCGTAGCAGCCGCCGCGTACGCTGTCGGGCGCGCTTACGCAGACATAGCGGCTTCCGCCGGGATAAATGCGGCCGAAGCGCGCCACGCGCGCAGCACTTCGCGCATCGAACCTTCTGGCGATTTCATTGCGCAAAGAGGATGGGGTGTATTTGGCCTGGGCGCGCCTGTGGTCGACAGTCGCGCAAGCGGACAGAGGCATTGCGGTGCCGCTCCTTATGTGTCAGTCGAACATTAGAGCTTAAGTGGCTGTTGCGCAAGTCAATTCGCGCGCGCCGCAGCGGTTGCGAGACACGCGCTCGACGCGGAGCGTCGTCATGGCCAAATGAGGAAACCGTAGCCGAATAAGACAAAAGGCTCTCCGGCCGAAAGCCGGAGAGCCTTTTGGATTTTGGTCGGGGCGAGAGGATTTGAACCTCCGACCACCTGCACCCCATGCAGGTACGCTACCAGGCTGCGCTACGCCCCGAAAGAGCGCAAGTATATCAGAGCGAAACGGATAGTAGAACTGCTTCGGCGATTTTTACGGCAAATGTCGAAGAATCCACTTTTGCCGCTCATGGGTTACGAAGCCGCGGCCGACGTGGCATCGGCTTCCACCATGTCCGGCATCTTCGCCTCCACGACGCGCGGCTTGGCGCTCCGTTGCCGCTGCCGGAACCGCAGCGCCAGCACCAGCGACACCGCGCACGGAACGAGATAGCCGAGCACGCGCGCGCTCCACGCCGTGCGCGACCCCACGGCCTCGTACCGCGTATGTGCATGGAAGCCGGCGGACGCGAACACCATTGTCAGAGTGAAGTCGAGCACCATGGCCAGCGCGCAAAAGACGCAGTAGATGAGCGCGCCGTTCCAGACCGGTTTGCCGCTCGCCGCGTTGGCCGTGCGGCACGCGAAGAGCACGGCGCCCAGCAGTAACAGATTGAAAAGCAACGGAACCCAGGGGAAGTCCATGTGCGGATGCCTCATGCGCTGAAGAGATCGGCCGTCCGCCAACCGGACGCCGGGCGCGATCTTCACACGCAGCCCCGTTTCGCTTGAATAAGAGTATTCCTAATCAGTTTGGCCGATCCGCCAGCGCCCCGGAGAGAAAGTCGATGAACGTGCGCACCTTCGTCGTCATGTACTTGCGGCTCGTGTACACCGCGTAGACGGCTGGCGCAAAGGCCGCGTAGTCCGGCAGCACGCGCACGAGCGCGCCGGATGCCAACTCCGCTTCGACGATCCACAGCGGGAAATACGCGAGCCCGATGCCGGCTTTCACGAGTTGTAGCGCCATCGAAGTGTCGTTTGTTTTCAACACGGCTTGATTTTTGACGGTGACAGCGCCGTCCGGGCCGGAAAGCGTCACGGACTCGATGTTCGTATAAGTCGGCAGAACCGTGCGATGCCGCGCGAGATCGTCGGGATGGCGAGGCTCGCCGTGACGCTCTAGATAAGCGCGCGAGCCGGCCAGCACGAACGGCATCGTGCAGAGCGGCCGCACGATCAGCGAAGGCGACGGCTCCGACGTCGCGCGCAATGCCATGTCGTAGCCTTCTTCGACCAAATCGACGAAGCGGTTCTCCAGCCGCAAGTCGACCAGCACGCCGGGATAACGCGCCTGATACGCGACAAGCAGATCCGCGAACCGGCGATTCGCGAACCAGCCCGGCGCCGTCACCTTCAGCACGCCCTTCGGCTCGGCGGTCTGTGCGCCGACCGCCGCCTCGGCTGCCTGCAAGATGTCGAGCGCCTCGCGGGACTGCTCGTAGTACACGCTGCCTGCTTCGGTCAGACTCAGGTGCCGCGTCGTGCGGTTCAGCAGCCGCACGCCGAGTTGACGTTCGAGATTCGCGACATGCTTGCTCGTCATGGCCGTCGAAATGTCGAGGCGCTCGGCCGCCTTCACGAAGCTGCCGGCTTCGACCACTTCGCGAAACACGCGCAGGCTGGTGAGCGCATCCATCGTTCAGAGTCCGCAGGAAAGGGAAAGCGCGATCTTAGCCGGATCACTTCGGCCATTCATCGAGCGCGTCGTTGAAGAGCGAGGCGACGACGCCGCGCAGCCAGGTCGTGCGCGGATCGTTGTGATACTTGCGATGCCAGTGCTGCCTAAGATCGAAGCGCGGCAACGGTAGCGGCGGCTCGGCAAGCGTGATCGACGCGTGCTCGGCGACATACGCGAAGCCGATCGCATGCGGCACCGTCGCGATCAGATCGGTGCGCGACAGGATGAACGGCAAGCTCATGAAGTGCGGCGTCTCCAGCACGGCGCGGCGCCGCACGCGCTCTTTGTCCAGATAATTCTCAAGGATTTCCTGGCTGCGTCCTTCCGCGCGTACGACCGCGTGGCCGCATTCGACGAAGCGTTCGAGCGTGAGCGGCGCATTCGCGAACGGATGATCCCGCCGCATCAGGCAGATGAAGCGATGCGAGAAAAGCCGCTGCTGGAAGAAGTTGTTGCCGTGCAGGTCGGGGAAGTAACCGACGGCCAGATCGATGTCGCCGGACGCGAGCCCGCGCTCGACTTCGCCGTGCGATGCCGACACCGAGCGCAAATTCGCATGCGGCGCTTCTTTCGCTAACGCCTGCAACAGACGCGGCAGAAACACGATCTCGCCGACATCCGAAAGCGCGATGGCGAACGTGTCGGTGCTGGAAGACGGATCGAAATGCTGCGTGTCCAGCAGGCCGCGCTCGATGCGGCTCAGCGCCTCGCGCGCCGCGGGCACGAGCGCGAGCGCGCGCGGCGTCGGTTCCATGCCGCGCGACGTGCGCACGAAGAGCGGATCGTTGAAATATTCGCGCAGCCGCCCGAGCGCCGTCGACACACGCGGCTGACTCACGCCGAGCCGTTCGGCTGCGCGGCTCACGTTGCGCGTCTCCTCGATGGCGACGAGAAACGGAATCAGGTTCAGGTCGAGGTCGTTCATGATGTGGAGCGCGGGCCGCCGTCAGCCGCGTCGCGCGACCAGTTCGGATACGCGTTGCGCCGCGCTTTGCAGCGGGTCGAGAAACGCCTTCACCATCTGCTTCGCGTTCTTGCGCTGCGCGTTGCCGCTTATGTTGAGCGCCGCAATCACGCGGCCTTGCCGGTCGCGAATCGGCGCGGACATCGAAATCAGTCCTTCCTCCAATTCCTGATCGACGATCGCCCAGCCCTGGCGGCGCACGAGCGCGATCGCGTCTTTCAACGCATTGCGGTCGGTGATCGTATGCGGCGTCCTCGCGACGATGTTGCTTGCGTCGAGCACCGCGTCGAGCCGCGCGTCGTCGAGCGCTGAAAGCAGGACGCGGCCCATCGACGTGCAGAACGCGGGCAGACGGCTGCCGATAGACAGATTCTGCGTGATGATCTTGTGCGTCGGCACACGCAGCACATAGACGATTTCCGCGCCGTTCAGCACGGCGGCCGAACAACTTTCGTGAACCTGCTCGACGAGATCCTCCATCACGGGCTCCGCCAGATTCCAGAACGGCATCGACGTCAGATAGGCGAAGCCGAGATCGAGAATCTTCGGCGTCAGTTGAAAGAGCCGGCCGTCGGCTTCCACATAGCCGAGCGACTGCAACGTGAGCAGAATGCGCCGCGCGCCGGCGCGCGTGAGGCCCGTGGCGGCGGCGACATCGGTGAGCGTTTGCGCGGGGCGGCTCGCATCGAACGAACGGATCACGGCCAGGCCGCGCGCGAACGACTGCACATAGGCATCGCCGGGACGCGACGGCGCGTCTTGCACGTCGGTATCGAAAGAGGGCGTTGGAAGCTTGTTCATGACGTTCTCGGACGGCTCTGGCTCCGTACAAACCCGCGAATTGCGCGGGTTTCGTTGACACTGCAACGAACGCAGGACTACCATTCGGTTGTTCGCTAAACGAATCGATGTTCGCATATCGAACATACTCACGCAAGCGTCATCGACGCGCAGGTAAACCCGAAGTTCGAAGCAGCGCGTAGTGTCTGCGCGCGCCGAACGGGACCGGAGAAGAACGGCAATGATCAACAAGATTTTCGAATCGCTCGCGTCCGCGGTGGCGGATGTTCACGACGGAGCGACCATCATGATCGGCGGATTCGGCACGGCGGGCATGCCGTCCGAACTGATCGACGCGCTCATCGAGCAAGGCGCGCGCGAGCTGACCATCGTGAACAACAACGCGGGCAACGGCGACACGGGACTCGCCGCGCTCCTGAAGGCAAAGCGCGTGCGCAAGATCATCTGCTCGTTCCCCCGGCAGACGGACTCGCACGTATTCGACGCCCTTTACCGCGCCGGCGAGATCGAGCTGGAACTCGTGCCGCAGGGCAATCTCGCGGAGCGCATTCGCGCGGCAGGCGCGGGCATCGGCGGCTTTTTCACGCCGACCGGCTACGGCACGAAACTCGCGGAAGGCAAGGAAACGCGCGAAATCGACGGCAAGCACTACGTGCTCGAATCGCCGCTGCATGCGGACTTCGCGCTGGTGAAGGCGTTCAAGGGCGACCGCTGGGGCAATCTGGTCTATCGTAAGACGGCGCGCAACTTCGGGCCGATCATGGCGAGCGCCGCGAAGACGGCCATCGTGCAGGTCTCGAAGGTCGTGCCGCTCGGCGAACTCGACCCGGAACACATCGTGACGCCCGGCATTTTCGTGCAGCGCGTCGTGGAAGTGCCGCAAGCGGTGCATGCCGCCGAACTCGCCGCAGAAGCCGCTTAAAGGATCAATGCCATGAAGAAACTGACTCGTGACGAAATGGCCAAGCGCGTGGCCGCGGACATTCCCGAAGGCGCATATGTGAATCTGGGCATCGGCGTGCCGACGCTCGTCGCCAATCATCTCGCGGCGGATCGCGAGATCTTCCTGCACAGCGAAAACGGACTGCTCGGCATGGGCCCGGCGCCCGCGAAAGGCGAAGAGGACGACGAACTCATCAACGCCGGCAAGCAGCACGTCACGCTGCTGACGGGCGGCGCGTTCTTCCATCACGCGGATTCGTTCGCGATGATGCGCGGCGGCCATCTCGATTTCTGCGTGCTGGGCGCGTTCCAGGTGTCGGCGAAAGGTGATCTCGCGAACTGGCATACCGGTGCGCCCGACGCGATTCCGGCTGTCGGCGGCGCGATGGACCTCGCCATCGGCGCAAAGCAGGTCTACGTGATGATGGAACTGCTCACGAAGCAGGGCGAAAGCAAGCTCGTGGCCGAGTGTTCCTACCCGGTGACGGGCGTGCAGTGCGTCGACCGTGTCTACACGGACCTCGCCGTGTTCGACGTCACGCCGGACGGCTTCGTCGTGCGCGAGATCGTCGACGGTCTGTCGTTCGAGGAATTGCAGAAGCTGGCCAACGTGCCGCTTCAGTACGCGCCCATTTCCGAGGCAGCCTGAGAAACATATCTAGATTTGGAGCAAGCGATGAAAGATGCATTCGTATGTGACGCGATCCGCACGCCGTTCGGCCGCTACGCCGGCTCGCTGTCGTCGGTGCGCGCGGACGATCTCGGCGCAGTGCCGCTGCGCGCGCTGATGGAGCGCAATAAGGAAGTGGACTGGGAAGCGGTCGAGGAAGTCATCTACGGCTGCGCGAATCAGGCGGGCGAAGACAACCGCAACGTCGCGCGCATGTCCGCGCTGCTCGCAGGCCTGCCGGTCGGCGTGCCGGGCTCCACGGTGAATCGGCTCTGCGGTTCGGGCATGGACGCCATCGGCATCGCGGCGCGCGCCATCAAGTCGGGCGAGGCGGGGTTGCTCGTCGCGGGCGGCGTCGAAAGCATGAGCCGCGCGCCGTTCGTCATGGGCAAGGCGACGAGCGCGTTCTCGCGTCAGGCCGATATCTACGATACGACCATCGGCTGGCGCTTCGTCAATCCGCTGATGAAGAAGCAGTACGGCGTCGACTCGATGCCGGAGACCGCCGAGAACGTCGCGGACGACTACAAGGTGAGCCGCGAAGATCAGGACGCGTTCGCGCTGCGAAGCCAGCAGAAGGCGGCGCGCGCGCAGAAGGACGGCTCGCTCGCGCAGGAAATCACGCCGGTCACGATTCCGCAGAAAAAGGGCGATGCCATCGTCGTCGATCGCGACGAGCATCCGCGCGAAACGAGCCTCGAAGCGCTGGCGAAGCTCAAGGGCGTCGTGCGCCCGGACGGCAGCGTGACGGCGGGTAACGCGTCGGGCGTGAACGACGGCGCCTGCGCGCTTCTGATCGCCGACGAAGACAGCGCGAAGCGCCACGGCCTCACGCCGCGCGCGCGCATCCTCGGCATGGCGACCGCTGGCGTGCCGCCGCGCGTGATGGGCATCGGGCCGGGTCCGGCGTCACAGAAGCTCCTCGCGCGTCTCGGCATGACCATCGACCAGATGGACGTGATCGAGCTGAACGAAGCCTTCGCGTCTCAAGGTCTCGCGGTGCTGCGCATGCTCGGCGTCGGCGACGACGATCCGCGCGTCAATCCGAACGGCGGCGCGATCGCGCTCGGGCATCCGCTCGGCGCGAGCGGCGCGCGGCTCGTGACGGCGGCGACGTATCAGCTGGAACGCACCGGCGGCCGCTTCGCGCTGTGCACCATGTGCATCGGCGTGGGTCAGGGCATCGCGATGGTCATCGAACGCGTCTGACGACATGTTCGAAACCACCGGACGCCTGACCGACCTCATCTGCGGCAGCGAAGCGGCCAACGCGGTCTGGTCGCCGCGCGCCACCGTGCAGGCCATGCTCGATGTCGAAGCGGCGCTCGCGCGCGCGTCGGCCAAAGCGCGTGTGATTCCCGCGAGCGCCGTCGATGCGATCGTCGCCTCGTGCGACGCCGACAACATCGACGCCCCCGCGCTCATGTCGGGCGCGGCCGCGGGCGGCAATCTCGCGATTCCGCTCGTCAAGCAGCTGACCGCCGTCGTCAAGGCGCGCGACGCCGAAGCCGCGAAGTACGTGCATTGGGGCGCGACGAGCCAGGACATCATCGACACGGGCGTGGTGCTGCAGTTGCGCTCGGCGCTCGATCTGCTGAACGCGGACCTGCGCACGCTTGCCGACGCGCTCGCGGATCAGGCGGACAAGCATCGCGCGACGCCGATGATCGGCCGCACGTGGCTGCAACAGGCGCTGCCGATCACGCTCGGCCTGAAGTTCGCGCAATGGCTGGACGCGGTGTCGCGTCATCGGGCGCGTCTTGCCGATGTGCGCGCACGCGCGCTCGCGCTCCAGTTCGGCGGCGCGGCGGGCACGCTCGCGAGCCTGCGCGACAAGGCGCTGCCGACGGCGCGCGCGCTCGCCGACGATCTGCGCCTCGCGTTGCCCGCGCTGCCGTGGCATACGCAGCGCGATCGCATTGCGGAAGCGGCGTCGTTCTTCGGCATGCTGACGGGCACGCTCGGCAAGATCGCGCGGGACATTTCGCTCATGATGCAGACGGAACTCGGCGAAGTGGCCGAGCCGTCGGCGGCGGGCAAGGGCGGCTCGTCGACGATGCCGCACAAGCGCAATCCGGTCGGCTGCGCGGCCGTGCTCACGGCGGCCACGCGCGCGCCGAATCTCGTCGCGACGATCTTCGCGGGCATGGTGCAGGAACACGAGCGCGCGCTCGGCGGCTGGCAAGCCGAATGGGAAGCGTTGCCGGACCTCGCGCGGCTGACGGCGGGCGCGCTCGCCAACGTGAAGGACATCGTGCCGGGCCTCGAAGTGAACGTCGGGCGGCTCGCGGCGAATCTGAACGCGACGAACGGCCTCGTGCTCGGCGAGGCCGTGATGCTCGCGCTCGGCGACGCCATCGGCCGGCTCGACGCGCACAAGCTCGTCGAAGGCGCGTCGAAGGCGGCGGTCGCGAGCGGTCAATCGCTTTTCGACGTGCTCGCCGCGAACGAAACGGTCAGCGCCCATCTCTCGCGAGAACGCCTGAAGGAACTGCTCGATCCGGCAAACTACGTCGGTCAGGCTCAGGCGTTCGTCGATGCCGCCATCGCGCAGCATCGCCAGTATCAAGACCAAGATTCGGAGCAATAACAGCATGCCTCTTGCCGATATCAACCAAACCCGGATTCACTACCGGATCGACGCCACCGCCGGCCACGACGCGCCGTGGCTCGTGCTTTCGAATTCGCTCGGCGCGGACGTGTCGATGTGGACGCCGCAGATGGAGGCGTTCGCCAAGCACTACCGCGTGCTGCGCTACGACACGCGCGGCCACGGCCATTCGGACGCGCCGCCCGGCCCGTACACCGTCGATCAGCTGATCGGCGATGTCGTCGCGCTGATGGATCATGTCGGCATCGAGCGCGCGAACTACTGCGGCCTCTCGATGGGCGGCCTCACCGGCATCGGGCTCGCCGCGCGTCATCCCGAGCGCTTCTCGCGCGTGGTGCTGTCGAACACGGCCGCGAAGATCGGCTCGGACGCCGTGTGGACGCCGCGCGCCGCGAAAGCGCGCGAGCCGGGCGGCATGGCCGCGCTCACCGACAGCGTCATTGCGCGCTGGTTCACCGCGCCGTTCATCGAGCGGGAGCGGCTCGTGCTCGCGAATATTCGCGACGTGTTCCGCCACACCTCGGGCGACGGCTACGCGTCCAACTGCGAGGCGATCCGCGACGCCGACCTTCGCGAAGAAGCGAAGACCATCGCGCTGCCCGTGCTCGTGATCGCGGGCACGCACGACCTGTCGACGACGGCCGAGCAGGGCCGCGAACTCGCGGGCGCCATCGGCGGATCGCGCTACGTCGAACTGGATGCCGCGCATCTGTCGAACATCGAGAAGCACGACGCCTACACGCACGCCGTTCTCGACTTCCTCGGAGAACAGCAATGACCGACGACGAACGCTACGAAGCGGGCATGCAAGTGCGCCGCGCGGTGCTGTCCGACGCGCACGTGGACCGCTCGCTCGCTAACCGCACGGAGCTCACGACCGAGTTCCAGAACTTCATCACGCGTTATGCGTGGGGCGAGATCTGGACGCGCGAAGGCTTGCCGCGCCACACGCGCAGTCTCATCACCATCGCAATGATGGTGGCGCTCAACCGCAGCGAAGAACTCGCGCTGCACCTGCGCGCCGCGAAGAACAACGGCGTGACGCAGGACGAGATCAAGGAAGTGCTGATGCAGACCGCGGTCTATTGCGGCGTGCCTGCGGCGAACTCGGCGTTCCACCTCGCGCAGAAGATTTTCGAGGAAGAAGCGCGGTCGGGCGGGCAGTAGCCGGATCACGTTCGCAAAAGCCGTCTCCGCTATGCCGGAGACGGCTTTTGCGCTTTTAGAACGCGTAGTACGGCCCGTTGCCCGCTGGCGTCGCGCGGCCTTCGAGCGCGGTGAACACGCGCCGGCCGTAGAAGAACGGCAGGCCCCAGTCGAAGTAGCCGCTCGCCGGCCCCGCCAGATTGCTGAACGCGTTGTTGGTGCTCGACAGAAGCGTCGTCGCTTTGGCGACGGAAAACGACACGGCGGCCGACGCGCCGGTCGCGGAACTGAGCGTCGCGTTGAGCGTTTGCGTCGTGGCCGGGCAGTACCACACGCCGCAGGACGGGAGTGTGGTCGACGGGAAGAAGAGGCCGTTCGATCCGCTGTCGATGAAGCTCGAACCGTAGTCGCTGCCGCCGAAGTTCGTCGAGACGTAGCCTGTGATGGAGTTGGACTTGAGCACCGTCGCCGAGCCCAACAGATTGTTCGCCTGCGATCCGATGCCGAAGGTCATCGTCCCCGCGACCGTGGACGCGCCTTCGGGCGGCACGGCCGGCAATTCGATCAGCACGCCGTTGTTGTCCGTGGCGAAGCGTGCGACCGGATTCGTCACTTGCTGCGCGACGGCGACCGTGGTCGCGGAACACGCGCTCGACGTGCAGTCGTAGTACCAGCGCGGCATCGCGGACGCAGCGCAACCGGCGCCGCAATCGGCGGTGAACGGCCCGACGCCCAAAATGCCGTTGCCGCGCAGGTTCGACGCAGTGAGCATCGGCAGGCCGGACTGGCTGCAATCCGTGGCGGCAGCGGGGACGGCCAGGTCCGCGATCAACTGAACGGAGGTTGCGCTCGCCAACTGGCCGGCGAGTCGCACATCGGCCTGGCGGACCGCGCCCCACGTATAGCCGGAGCCGAACACCGCGCATTCCGCGACGACTGAACTGCCCGCGCTGCCCGCGCTGCCCGCCTTGCCCGCCACGACAGGCAACGCAATCGACGGATCGAGCGCGGACGCGAGCACGCGCAAGCCTTGCGAGCCGGTATCCACCTGAATGTTGTCGATGGTCTGGCACTTGTTCGTGCCGGGCACGCAGAGGGTGACGCTCGTTTGCAGCATGTTGCGCGTGCCGGTGGAAATTCGCGTGACTTGAATGGGCTGCACGTTGGGCGTCGCAGACTGAACGACGACGTTGCTCGCGGCGGGCGGCGCGCTCGCGGGAACCGGCGCGCTGGCCGGCGCGGGCGTGCTTGCGGCCGATGGCGCCGGCGCGGCTGGCGAAGCGGTCGTCGCGTTTCCCGAGCCGCCGCCACAAGCATGAAGCAGCAGGCAGACGGCGATCAGGGGCAAGCGGCAAAGCGTGCGGATGGTCATGGCTGGTCTCTCGCGCTTTATTGGATATCCGCTGCCGATACGCCCGCCGGCAACGCGCTCGTGAGCCACGCGCGCCCGCTGAATTCCCGCAGGCGCGTCCGATTCTCGACCCTCAGATCCGCGTCCGACACGCGCGCCGTGTGAAGTCCGGCATCGCCCGCCGTTGCGCTTGCGCCGTCCCGAAAGCGCGAGAAGTAAGCGCCGAGCAGCGCCTCGACGTTCGGCATCGCCGGTCCGCGCCACGACACGGCGTACACGGTGCCGGCCGCATCGACGTATTCGCGCAGCACGATCCCGTGCGGATCGGTCGTCTCGCGGTAGGTCGCGAGTCCGCTCTGTGCCCGATGGACTACCGCGCCGTCCGATGCGTCCGATGCGCGCTTGGTCGCGCCGAGTTGCGCATGGCACAGCGTGCTGACGCCGAGCGCGATGCAGGCGGCAGCAAGGTACTGAGGACATCTTATGTTTCGCATCGTTGTCTCCGATTGTTCTAGGAGCAATCCTATTTTCAGGACGGAATTCTAAGATGAATGCGAAGGAGAGCGATACGGGGACGAGCGCGCTAGGAATGCGACGGAAAAACGCAGAGAAGTCCGAAAATTCAAGACGTTGCGGAAAACCGAACGGCACATTGACGAGTTGCGCGAGTGTCATAAATTGTCAAATGTGTGCGGCGGCGGTCTAATACGGATGGGCATCGACTCCATCGTCGCGCGGTCGATCGCGGCCAGAAGAATGCGATGTCATCCGAATCCGGTCGCGCCCGGCGATTCGCTTACCCCTCTTTTTGCACGGCGTTGCGCCGGACCGGTAAAATGCTGGGTTGATCCACGGACGACCCCGTGGCGTAGCGGAAGGACTTTCCAGACATGACAGATTTTCGTGTAACCAAGCGGATGGCTGCGCTTTTCGCGGTGGCCGGAATCGTGGCGGGTTGCGGCACCTCTTCGCCCACCGCGATCAACTACAAGAGCGATCAACGCTCGAAGCAATCGTCGCTCGCCGTTCCGCCGAACCTTCTCGACGAAGCGGTCGACCAGCGTTCGTTGCCCCCGCAAGGCGGGCAGGCGTCGCTCTCGGATCTTCAACAGGTTCAGAAAGTCGCGCCGAACGCGCCCACCGTGGTGCCGCCGGTTTCGGGCATGCACATCCAGCGCGACGGCGCGGAGCGCTGGCTCGTCATCGACAATAAATCGCCCGATCAGGTCTGGCCGCAAATCCGCCGCTTCTGGCAGGAGCAGGGCTTCCTGCTCGTCGTGGATTCGCGCGACAAGGGCGTGATGGAAACCGACTGGAACGAAACCCATCCGCAGATCTCGGACGGCCTCATCCGCGACACGCTCGCGAAGGCCACCGGCAATTCGTATGTGACCGCCGAACGCAACAAGTACCGCACGCGTCTGGAAGCGGGATCGAACGGCGGCACGTACGTGTTTATCAGCCAGAAGGGCATGCGCGAGGCGCTGACCGGCGTCAACAACGACACGAGCCAGTGGCAGGCGCGTCCGAACGATCCCGCGCTCGAAAACGAATACCTGAAGCGGCTGATGTCGTCGCTGGCAATCGCTGACTCTCGCCAGGCGGCGGGTGTCGCGGGCGCAGGCGACACGGCCGCATCCGCGAACGCGCAGCCCGCAAAGGGCGGCGACAGCAAGGCGGCGGCCACGGCCGCGCAGAACGTCGCAAACGCGGGCAATAGCCCGATTCGCAACGAGACCGTGCCGCAGGCCGAGTCCGCGCAACTCACGTTGCCCGAAGCGTACGACCGCGCGTGGCTGCGCGTCGGCATTGCGCTCGACCGTGCGAACTTCACGGTGGACGACCGGGACCGGGCGCGCGGCGTCTACTTCGTGCGTTATGCCGACCCGAACGACAAGTCGGCACGCGAGCAAGGGTTCTGGAGCCAGGTTTTCCACGGCCGCAAGGAAATCGCCGTGAAGCAGTATCAGGTCAATGTGCGCGCCATTACCGAAGGCGAAACGCGCGTGGCGATCGTCGATGACAAGGGCCAGGTGGATTCGTCTCCGCAAGCGCGGCAGATCATGGCATTGCTGGCTGACCAGATCAGCTGAATCAGCGCCTGAAGCGCACAGGTCGCTCAGCGCTACGAGAACCGCCTCTTCACGAGGCGGTTTTTTTTCGCCACGCATAGGGGCGAACGGCCGACTCTAGCGCCGAATGCAAAGTGCGCCGCCAGACGAATTGCATGCGAAGAGCGTGCTTATATTGCGCAGAGGATTCTTTTCATCATCCAATGTGCGCAATAGCTTATAAAAAAATCACGGGGGACAGTACATTGCGGTCATGGCGTGATTGACGCGCCGCCGCTCGATTCAGAGCAGCAAGTCCACCCGCAGCAACACCCGATAACGGCTCGCGGCAGCGAGTCCCGATGGCCCCGTCGCCTATCCTCGTAGGGCGACGGCTTTTGCCCGCGTTCCACCCGGAACGCGGGTTTTTTCTTTGCGCGTTTGAATCGTTCCCGGCGCGTTTTGCGTCACGCGTTTATGCTTTGCTTTTAATCGTTTATTGAAGACAGGAGAAAGCGCGTATGTCAGAAGTCGCCGTGGTCGCCATTTTTATCGCGAAGCCGGGAAAAGAAGAAGAGTTGCGGCAAGTGCTGGAAGCCAACGTCGAACCGACGCGCCAGGAACGCGGCGCGCTTCAGTACGATCTGCATCGCGACATCAAGGAGCCGCGCCGCTTTATCTTCGTCGAACGTTGGGAAAGCGAAGCCGCGCTGGCGGACCACGGCCAGACCGCGCACATTCAGGCGTTCAGGGCCAAGGCGCCGGAACTCTACGAACACGGCGAAGTGCACGTCGCGAGCAAGCTGCTCTGAAGCCAGGCGTCAGTGCGTTTCGTGCGGGACATCCAGGATCAGGATGATGGTCCAGTCCGCTTCGCCGTCATGGTGATACTGACGTTCCGCCACGATAAACGGCTGCTGCTTGCCTGCCGGCCCGAGAAACAGTACGTCGCCCTCCATCGGCAGGCACTCGACGGGCGGCAGCGCCAGAAACGCGTCCTTGTTGGCGTTGCGCGGCATCAGTTTCTCGATCTTGCGCGATGCCGCGTCGGTCCATTCGATATCGAGTTGAATATTGCTCATGCTGTCGTTCGCACGCGAGTGCGCTCCACGGTTGAATCGTTGAAAAAGACGATGCGCAATGTAGCACACGCCATGCGTTCCCCGTGACGCGCCTCGCATGTGCGAACGGCCCGCGGGCGTGAACCCGCGGGCCGTTCTTCATGCAGGACTCAAGGACGTGCGTTTCAGATTTCTTCGTACAGCGGCAGCGTCAGGAATTCGGTGAACTGCTCCGAAGTCGACATCGTTTTGAAGATCTTCGCGGCGCGCTCATACGGCTTCGTATCGCTGCCCGCGCCGCCGACGCTTTGCTTCACCTTCTCCAGTTCGTCGATGATGATCTCGCGCACCATCGCGGCCGTGACCTTGCGGCCGTCTTCGAGCTTGCCCTTCGGCGAACGAATCCACTGCCACACTTGCGAGCGCGAAATCTCCGCCGTGGCGGCGTCTTCCATCAGGTTGTGAATCGGCACGCAGCCATTGCCCGCAAGCCACGATCCGAGGTAATGGATGCCCACGTTCACGTTGTTGCGCAGGCCCGCTTCGGTGATCGGCGCTTCCGGGCGGAAATCGAGCAGATCGTGCGCGGTCACTTGCACGTCGGGGCGCTGCTTTTCGATCTGATTCGGCTTGTCGCCGAGCACCTTGACGAACTCTTCCATCGCGACCGGCACGAGTCCCGGGTGCGCGACCCAGCCGCCGTCGTAGCCGTCGGTGGCATCGCGCGCCTTGTCGGAGCGCACCCCGCCCATCGCCTTGTCGTTCGCGGCGGGATCGTTCTTGATCGGAATCAGCGCGGACATGCCGCCGATGGCGGGCGCGTTCCGCTTGTGGCACGTCTTCAGCAATTCGAGCGCGTAGGCGCGCATGAACGGCACCGTCATCGTGATCTGCGAACGGTCCGCGAGGCAGAAGTCCGGATCGTTCTTGAACTTCTTGATCGCCGAGAAAATGTAGTCCCAGCGGCCCGCGTTCAGGCCGGAACTATGTTCGCGCAGCTCGTAGAGAATCTCGTCCATTTCGAACGCGGCGAGAATCGTCTCCACGAGCACGGTCGCGCGTATCGTGCCGCGCGGGATGCCGACGCCTTCCTGCGCCGCGATGAAGATGTCGTTCCACAGACGCGCTTCGAGATGGCTCTCCATCTTCGGCAAATAGAAGTACGGGCCGCTGCCGCGAGCGATCAGTTCCTTCGCGTTGTGGAAGAGATAAAGCGCGAAGTCGAAGATGCCGCCCGACACGCGCTGGCCGTCGACGGTCACGTGCTTCTCGTCGAGATGCCAGCCGCGCGGACGCACGATCAGCGTCGCGATCTTGTCGTTGAGCGTGTACGACTTGCCGTTCTGCTCGAGCGAGATCGTCCGGCGCACGGCTTCTTTGAGGTTGATCTGGCCGACGATCTGGTTGCCCCACACCGGCGCGTTCGAATCCTCGAAGTCGGTCATATACGAATCCGCGCCGGAGTTGAGCGCGTTGATGATCATCTTGCGCTCGACCGGGCCGGTGATTTCGACGCGCCGGCATTGCAGGTCCTTCGGCAGCGGCGCGACGGTCCAGTCGCCTTCGCGGATCGCCTTCGTTTCTTCGAGAAAGCCGGGGCGCTCGCCCGCATCGAGGCGCTTGGTGCGCTCCACGCGCGCGGCGAGCAGTTCCTGACGGCGCGGCTCGAACCGGCGATGCAGCATTGCGACGAACGCGAGCGCCTCGGGCGTCAGAATGGCTTCGAAGCCGGGCTTGATCTCGGCCGAAATGGCCATGCCTTCCGGCAACGCGAGCGGGTTCGAAGGGTGCGTCATGTGTTTTCTCCTTGGTCGGTCAGACGGTTTTGCTTTTGGGTTCTACTGGTTCGGCGATGAGGAGCGCTTTCGCGCGCCGGCGCGATCGGCGGCGAGCGCAATCGGCTGCTGCGCGCAACCGCCTTCGATAAACGCGACGAGGTCGTTCATGCCGCGCCCCATCGCGCGCGGCGCGACCCCGAGTTCCTCGACCGGCAGGCTCGCGCGATCCAGCCAGAACGTGGTGTAGCCGAACCACGTCGCGCCCGCGATATCCCATCCGTTGGACGAGACGAACACGATCTCGCGCGCCGCCGCGCCGAACGCTTCGAGGCCGAGTTCATAGGCAGCGGCGGCGGGCTTGAACGCGCGCACGGCCTCGACCGACAGCACGTGATCGAAGAAGCCCGCCATGCCGACGCTTTTGACGGCGATGTCGAGCATCGGCGGATTACCGTTCGACAGAATCGCGAGCGGCAGACCGTGCCGTTCGCGCAGCGTTTTCAGCGCGGGCAGCGTGTCGGGGAACGCGGAGAGGCAGGCGTATTCGTCCATCAGGCGCTTCTCGGCTGCGGCCGTGAGCGCGTCCGTGAGGCCGAGGCGCGCGGCTGCGTATCGCAGGGCGTCGATGGTGATGTCCCAGAACGGCGCGTAATGGCTGCCGGACGAATCGGCGAGGCTGCGTAGCTGCGTGTATTCGATCTGCTTCTGGCGCCAAAGCTGGGACAACGCCTGGCCGTTGCCGGGAAAAAGCTGCTCGGCGACAGCGACGACCGAGTGAACGTCGAAGAGCGTGCCGTAAGCGTCGAAGATGACTGCGCGGGGAAGAACAGGCGAGGGTGTGGGCGAGGGTGTGGACGATGCGTGTGTCGTTGTGGCCGACATAGCCGTGCGCTCCATGAAGAGGTCGGGGTCGATTCTATTGGTGATCGAACGGGTGGAAAAAGGCCGGTGAGATCACTTGATCTTTTACTTTTACATACCTAATCTGTGCGCCAGTTCCCCGCATTGACGAGCAAAGCGCATGGATCGGTTCAAGCAGATAGAGACGTTCGCCTCCGTCGCCGCGAAAGGCAGTCTTTCGGCGGCGGCGCAGGCGGAAGGCATCGCGCCGGCGGTCATCGGCAGAAGACTGGACGCGCTGGAGGAACGGCTCGGCGTGAAGCTGCTCGTGCGCACGACGCGCAAGATCACGCTCACGTTCGAAGGCTCCGCGTTTCTCGAAGACTGTCAGCGCATCATCAACGACATGCAGAACGCGGAGGCGAGCGTGTCGGCGGGCGGCGTGAAGGCGAGCGGGCACGTGCGCGTGTCGGCGCCTGCGGGTTTCGGCCGGCGCCACGTCGCGCCGCTCGTCGCGGCTTTCACGACGCTGCACCCGGACGTCTCCGTGAGCCTCGACCTGACGGACCGCATGGTCGATCTCGTCAACGAAGGCTTCGATTGCGCGGTGCGGCTCGGCGAGTTGCCGGATTCGTCGCTGGTGTCGCTCAAGCTCGGCGAAAACCGGCGCGTCTGCGTGGCGTCGCCCGAGTATCTGCAAAAGCGCGGCAAGCCCGCCACGTTGAGCGCGCTTGCCGATCACAACTGCCTCGCGCTCGGCGCGTCCGCCAATCAGCAGCGCGGCTGGGTGTTTCAGCAGGACGGCAAGGTCGTGACGATCAAGGTGTCCGGCACGATGGAATGCTCGGACGGCGCGGTGCTCCACGATTGGTGCCTCGAAGGGCGCGGCCTCGCGTGGCGATCTTGGTGGGAAGTGGGCGCGGATATCGGCGCGGGAAGGCTCGTCAGCGTGCTCGACGATTTCGCCGCGCCGCCCATCGGTATTCACGCCGTGTTTCCGCAGCGACGGCATCTGCCGTTGCGGGTGCGGCTGTTTCTCGATCTGCTCAAGCATACCTATGCCGCTCCGGGATACTGGGAAGCGCTCGTTTCGTAACGCGACTCGCTACGGATTCCTACTTATCGTTATATCGGTTGCATCGCCGCGCGGCCGCCTGGCTACAATGAAAGCGTGCCCCGCCGTTCCAAGGAGGACGCCATGTTCAAGCACATCCTGGTACCGACCGACGGCTCGGAGCTGTCGCAGAAAGCCATAGACGGCGCCATCGACCTCGCGCAGTCCGTCGGCGCGCGCATCACCGCTTACGCGTGTCTGCCGCAGTATCCGTACTCGCCGTTCGCGGATGTCGCCGTCGAGCCGCCCGACGACTTTCACGCCCGCGCCGAACGCGAGGCGCGCGAGCATCTGCGGGCCGTCGAGCGCGCGGCCGAGGAGGCGGGCGTGCCGTGCGACAGCGTGACGAGCATCGAGGCGGCACCGTATATCGGGATCATCGACGCGGCGGAGCAGAACGGCTGCGATGTCATCCTGATGGCGTCGCACGGCCGTCGCGGGCTGGGAAGCCTGCTTATCGGCAGCGAAACGCAGCGCGTGCTGACGCACACGCGCATTCCGGTCATCGTGTACCGCTGATGTCGCGGCGGCCGACGTGCCTACCAGGCGCGCCACGGCCGCCGCTTTCTTCACCGCTCTCCCTGATTCAGCCTGCCCTCGGGCAATGCTTTAGGCTACTTTCTTGTCGAAGAACTGCTCGTCTTCGGTCGATCCGTGCAGCGCCGTCGTCGATGCTTCGCGCTCGACCGTCTGCGTGACCGCGTCGAAGTAGCCCGTGCCCACTTCGCGCTGATGCTTGACCGCCGTGAAGCCCTTGTCGGCGGCGGCGAACTCGGCCTGCTGCAACTCGACGAACGCGCTCATCTGCGTGCGCGCATAGCCGTGCGCCAGGTTGAACATCGAGTAGTTCAGCGCGTGGAAGCCCGCGAGCGTGATGAACTGGAACTTGTAGCCCATCGCGCCGAGTTCGCGCTGGAACTTGGCGATGGTCGCGTCGTCGAGGTTCTTCTTCCAGTTGAACGACGGCGAGCAGTTGTACGACAGCAGCTTGCCGGGGAACTGCTTGTGGATGGCCTCGGCGAACTTCTTCGCGTATTCGAGGTCCGGCTTGCCCGTTTCGCACCAGACGAGATCGGCGTACGGCGCGTAGGCGAGACCGCGCGACACGGCCTGTTCGAGACCCGGCCGCGTGCGATAGAAGCCTTCCACGGTGCGCTCGCCGGTCAGGAACGGCTTGTCGTTTTCGTCGATGTCGGAGGTCACGAGATCGGCGGCTTCGGCGTCGGTGCGCGCGACGAGCAGCGTCGGCGTGCCGCAGACGTCCGCGGCGAGACGCGCGGCGACCAGTTTCGCGACGTTCTCGCGCGTCGGCACGAGCACCTTGCCGCCCATGTGGCCGCACTTCTTCACGGAGGCGAGCTGGTCTTCGAAGTGAACGCCTGCCGCGCCGGCTTCGATCATCGCCTTCATCAGTTCGAACGCATTCAGCACGCCGCCGAAGCCGGCTTCCGCGTCCGCCACGATCGGCGCGAAGTAGTCGATATAACCTTCGTCGCCCGGGTTCTTGCCTTCGGACCACTGGATCTGATCGGCGCGCGTGAACGTGTTGTTGATGCGCTTCACGACGAGCGGCACCGAATTGGCCGGATACAGCGACTGGTCCGGATACATTTCGCCCGCGATGTTGGCGTCGCCGGCCACTTGCCAGCCGGACAGGTAGACGGCCTTGAGGCCTGCTTTCACCTGCTGCATCGCCTGATTGCCGGTCAGCGCGCCGAGCGCATTGACGAACGGCTCTTCCTGGATCAGCGACCACAGTTTCTCGGCGCCGCGTCGCGCGAGCGTGTGCTCGACCGGCACCGAGCCGCGCAGGCGCACGACGTCCTCGGCCGAGTAGCCGCGCTTGATGCCTTTCCAGCGCGGATCGGTTTCCCACTGCTGATGGAGTTGCTGGGCTTGTTGTTGACGTGAGGTCATGGCGTTTCTCCTTGAGATTGGGCTGTACGACGAAACCGTGGTCGATGCTTGATCGCGTTGTGAGCAATGCCGCTGCTTTTTGCTCAACTCTTATATAAGAGTGTAGGCCGGTCGATGGTCGATAAAAAGCTGTCGCAAGGAGTTTTAGCCGATATAAATTTCTCCTGAAATCAACCGCTTACGGCGAACTTTCCATAAAGTGAAACGTCCTTTCCCATGCCGCAATCGCGCCCGTTGTGCCGCGCAGCAAGGCTTTTGCGACGCAAAAAAACGTTGCGCATTATGAAATCCGAAAACGGGCGAAAAAAAACCGATGCGCGAGGCATCGGTTTTCTTGTCCTGCTGGCAAAAGACAGCGCTATCGCGCCGTCTCTGCGCTTACATCAGTTGCCGCGGCGCGGTGCGCGCGGGCCGTCGTTGCGGCGCGCGCTGTAGCCGTCGCGCTGGCCGAAGCCGCCTTCGCGGTTGCCGCCGCGATAGCCGCCGTCACGGTCGCCGCTGCCGGCGTTGCCGCCGCGATAACCGCCTTCGCGATAGCCGCCTTCGCGCGAACCGGCGCCCGACTTGTTGCCGTAGCCGCTGGCGTTGGCCGCGCCGTAGCCGCGTCCGCCGCCATTGCCGCTGCCGCTGCCGAAGCGCCGGCCGCCGTTACCGCTGCCCGGACGGCCGCGTCCGCCGAAACCGCCCTTCGGCGGCGACTTGCGCGGCTCGAAGCCCGCGACGACGTTCACCGGCAGCGGCGCGTGCACGAAGCGCTCGATGCGCTTAAGCGCGCCCATTTCGGCGTGATGCACGAGGCTCACGGCCGTGCCGCTGCGTCCCGCGCGGCCCGTGCGGCCGATGCGGTGCACGTAGTCTTCGGCGAACTTCGGCAGGTCGTAGTTGAAGACGTGCGTGATGCCCGGAATATCGATGCCGCGTGCCGCGACGTCCGTGGCCACCAGCACGCGCACGCGGCGCTCGCGCAGCGCGCGGATGGTGCGGTTGCGCGCGCCTTGCGGCAGGTCGCCGTGCAGCGCGGCGGATTCGAAGCCCGCGTCCGACAGACGATTCGCGATCAGATCGGCGTCGCTCTTCGTCGCCGTGAACACGATGGCCTGATCCAGCTCGGTATCGCGCAGCAGGTGATCGAGCAGGCGATCCTTGTGGTCGCGGTCGTCGACGTAATGCACGGTCTGCGCGATGTTGCTGCGCGCTTCGAGCTTCTGCACGATCTCGATGCGCTCCGGGTCGTTCAGCAGGCGACCGGTCAGCGACGCGATCTTGCCGTCGATGGTTGCCGAGAAGAGCAGCGTCTGACGCGTGGCCGGCGTGGCCGCGACGATCGTCTCGATGTCTTCGATGAAGCCCATGTCGAGCATGCGGTCGGCTTCGTCGAGCACGAGCATCTTGAGGTTCGACAGGTCGATGCGGCCGCGCTCCAGATGGTCGATCAGACGGCCCGGCGTCGCGACGAGGATTTCAGGGTTCTTCGCAAGCAGCATTAGTTGCTGGCCGTACGCGACGCCACCGAGAATGCTGACGGTGCGCAAGCGGCGCAGATGGCGGCCATACGTGGTCGCGGCGGCGGACACTTGCATTGCGAGTTCGCGCGTCGGCGTGAGCACGAGCAACTGCGGGCGCGCGATCGGCTGCGGACGGCGGCCGGGACGGGCGTTCGGGTCGCGCGGCTGACGCGGCTGCTGCGCCTGGAGCTTCTCGAGTTGCGCGAATTTTTCGATGGCCGGCAGCATGAACGCCGCCGTCTTGCCGGAGCCGGTCGGGCTCGAAACGAGCAGATCGCGGCCGGCGAGCGCGGCGGGAATCGCGCGCTGCTGCACGGGCGTCGGCGACTGGTAGCCGGCTTCGGTCAATGCGGACACGATATCGGCCGAAAGACCGAGCGATTCGAAAGTGGGGCCGGCGGGTGCGGCGGGAGCCGCTTCGGCTGAGGCAGCAGCCGAGGCTGCGGCGGCGGGTTCTGCCGTGTCAGCGGCGGGGGAAATGCCAAGCGTTTGTGCTGCGATGTTGTCCAACGGGCTGGGGGTGAAGCTCGAAGTCATGTCGATCCTTGAAACGGGAAATAAGGCGTCGGCGCCAATCGGCATACCCAGGTCGTTGGATTCAGCGAGCGAAGAAACAGCGAGCAAATCGAAAAACGGGGGCAACTCGCGCAAACAGACGGCGAGCATCGTTGTTAGAAGCTGTATCGGATACGTCGGCGCGCTTAAGCACTGACGTCAGCCTGGTGCATGACGGGCCGCGAAATGAATAGCGCACAAACGATGCGCTACGGCCTGGCAGGGAAGGGACAGTTTCTAAACTGGATTGGAGCGAAACGCTACGAAGCGCTTTAAAACGGGGCACGTTGCCTTGCGGCGTGCGCCTCGTAATCAAGCTGCATGACAAGAAGTATATCGGAATTTGCTGCACCGCGCCACAGTTTGACGCATTCGCGCGCCATCGGAGGGCATCGAAGGCGCGCGGCAGATGTCGCTCGGTTAGCCTGCCTCGCCGCGTTTGAGCGACTCGACGAGTTCGACGTAGCGTTCCTTCGCGGTATCGGCCGGCGTGCCTTTCAGCGCGGCCCAGGCTTCGTGCTTGTATTTGCCGGCCATGTCGGTGAAGCCGGGCACGTCGCTTTGCACGTCGCCGACGCTCGCCTGCTTGTACAGCGCGTAAAGACGCAGGAGCGTGAGATTGCCGGGGCGCTCGGGCAACTGCGTGACCTCGGCTTGCGCGCGGGCGAATTGCTGATCGATGTCGGTCATGCGGGCGTCCTTTCCAATTTGAGATGCAGACGATCTTAGCAAGCGCAAGCGGGCCGGCTGTGGAGGCATCCTTCGAATCCGGTCGCATGACAAACTGCGCGCGTCATCGCGCGGAAAAGTCCGCGAGCGCATGCCGCATGTCAGGTGAGCCGCGAAAGCCGGCGCACTCCCGCATTACAATACGGCCTATGACACGCACCGTACTGCTCGCTCTCGATACTTCGACGGAATTCTGCTCCGTCGCGCTCCTGCTCGACGATCCCGCGCCAAAGCCGTCGTCCGCTGCCGCGCCCGCCTACATGAGCGGCGATACATCGGTGTGGTTCCGCCACGAAGCGACGGGCGCGGTGTCCAGCACGCGCCTTTTGCCGGCGGTGCGCGAGCTGCTCGACGAAGCAGGGCTCACGCTCGCCGATTGCAACGCCATTGCCTTCGGCGCGGGGCCGGGGTCGTTCACCGGCCTGCGGACGGCGACCGGCGTCGCGCAAGGACTTGCGTTCGGGCTGAACGTGCCGGTGGTGCCGGTGAGCACGCTGCTTGCCTGCGCGGAAGCGGCCCGGCTCAACGACGCGTCGTTGCCGGATCGCGTGCTCGTCGCGCTGGATGCGCGCATGGATGAAGTCTATTGGGCCGAATTCGAATACGAGCGCGAATACGAGCGCGAACCCGCGCCCGGCGACTGGCGCGAAGTGCTTGCCGCATCGCTCGATCGTCCGGACGCGCTGCCGCTTCCTTCGGTGCCGTTCGCGCTCGCGGGCAACGCGGCGGTGGCCTTCGGCGATCGCCTGCCCGCGCTCGCGGCCGCCGCGCATGTGGACCGCGATGCGCTGCCACACGCGTTGCCGGTCGCGCTGCTCGGTTTGCGCGCGCTCAGGGCGGGACGCGCGGTCGCGCCGGAACTCGCCGCGCCGGACTACGTGCGCAACAAGGTCGCGCAGACGACAGCCGAGCGCACCGAAGCGCGCGCCGCTGCGGCCAAGGCCGGCGCGGAGGCGCTTCGGTGAGCGGCGTGTTGCTCGCGGATCGGTATCTCACGCCGATGACCGAAGCGGACCTCGACGAAGTCGCCGCTGTCGAGAAGCTCGCCTACGAATTCCCATGGAGCCGCGGAAATTTTCAGGACTCGCTGCGCAACGGCTACTACGGCGTGTGCCTGCGCCACGTGACCGGCACGCTCATCGGCTACTGCGTGCTGATGCCTGTGGTCGATGAGATGCATCTGCTCAATCTCTGCGTCGCGCCGTCCGCCCAGCGCGCCGGCGCGGGCCTGACGCTGCTGCGCGAGGCGGTGCGCGTCGCGCGTGCCGAAAAGCTCGAAGGCATGCTGCTCGAAGTGCGGCCGTCGAATGCGCGCGCCATCCAGCTTTACGAGCGCTTCGGCTTTACGGCCATCGGGCGTCGCAAGAATTATTACCCCGCGCGGCATCGGTCGCGCGAGGACGCAATCGTCATGCGTCTGTCGTTCAAGGAGAGTGCGCATGGCGCTCGATGAATCGCTAGTCGAGGAACTCGGGATCGGGTTCGTATGGGTGAGGAGGAGGGCTGGGGGCAATGCGCCAGCAGAGCCGCTGCCGCCGCACGGCTCCCGCGATGCTGCCGCCGATGCGGCGCCGCAGGCTGACCGGGCAGTCGCCGCGCCCAGCTTGCAAGCACCGATGCCGCCGATCGACGCCTCTCGCACAGCAGCGCCGGATTTCGCGGATACGGCGGGCGCCCGCGCCCCAGCAGCCGATGCAGCGAAAGCGGCCCCTCGCCCGGACCCGGCAGTCGCCCCGAACCGCTCGTACGCGGAAAACACGACGCCCCGGGCAGAGCCGGCTCCAACCGCGAGCCGCTCTGATTCATCGACGCCGCCGCTCGACGCTCCGGCTCCTGTGCTCGCCCGCAACGCCGCATCCGCGAAAGCCCGCACCGAGCCGCAGTCCGAATCAGACGCGCAGTACTCGGATTACCCACCGTTCGACGCCTACGACGACCTCCCGTGGACCGACGACGCGCCATCGTCTGCCACGCCCGTCGCGCCCGCCGTCCCCGACGACGTCCGCACGCTCGACTGGACGGCGCTTGAAGATCGCGTCACGGGCTGCGAACTGTGCCGACTGTGCGAACGCCGGACGAACGCGGTCTTCGGCGTGGGCGACCGCGAAGCCGACTGGATGCTGATCGGCGAAGCGCCCGGCGAGAACGAGGACAAGCAGGGCGAGCCGTTCGTCGGACAGGCGGGCAAGCTGCTCGACAACATGCTGCATGCGCTCGGCCTTTCGCGCGAATCGAACGTCTATATCGCGAACGTCATCAAGTGCCGGCCGCCCGGCAACCGCAATCCGGAACTCGATGAAGTCGCGCGTTGCGAGCCGTATCTGCAGCGTCAGGTCGAACTCGTGAAGCCGAAGATCATCGTCGCGCTCGGGCGTTTCGCGGCGCAGAGTCTGCTCAAGAGCGAGGCGAGCATCGCGGCGTTGCGCGGGCGCGTGCACGAGTATCGCGGCGTGCCGGTCGTCGTCACCTATCACCCGGCGTACCTGTTGCGCAGTCTGCCCGACAAGGCGAAGGCCTGGGCCGATTTGTGCCTCGCCCGCAAGACGCACGCCGATGCGCTCGCCGCGCTCGGCGTCGAACCGGGAGCCGGGAAGGGCGCGCGCGGATGACCAGCCTGTCGCGGCTCGTCGATCGCTTCGGGGACGCGACGGTGCGTGATCTGGCGTGGCTGCTTTTCTCGCCCGATCTGCTGCGCGGGAGCGCGGCGGGCGCGCCGCTCGCGCGGCCGTTTGAATCGGCCGATGCGCGAGACGCCACGCTCACGTGGCTCGCTGCGCTCGACGCCGCGCCGGACGCATTGCACGTGCGCTCGCGTAATCCCAAATCGACGCGCCTCGGCATCTACGCCGAAAGCCTGCTCGAATATTTTCTGGCGCATGGGCCGGCCGCGCGGCTGATCGCGGCGAACGTGCCGCTGCGGCGTCAGCGCCGCACCATCGGAGAATGCGATTTTCTGCTGGAGACGGCGGCCGGCGCGCGGCTGCACTGGGAACTGGCGGTGAAGTTCTACTTGCACATCGGCGATGGCGTCGAGCGCGCGGCGCGCTTGTCGGACTATGTCGGGCCCAATTTGCAGGATCGCTTCGATCTGAAGCACGCGCGGCTTTTGACGCATCAACTCGGCTTGACGTCGCGGGCGGAGTTCGCCGCGCTCGGGCTGGAGGGGCCGTGGCAACCGCAGTTGTTCATCAAGGGGCGGCTCTTCTATCACGATGAAGGCATCTCGCCCGCCCCGGAAGTCGGCGAAGCGCATGTGCGCGGCTGGTGGCTGACGGCGACGGAATGGCGCCATCGGCATAAAGCGCACGAAGCGCAGCAAGAGCGCGCGTGGGTGGTGCAGCCGCGGCTTGCATGGCTCGCGCCGCGCCGCCTCAACGCGCAGGATGCCGATTCGCTGATCGACGAGGCCGCCGCCATCCACACGCGTCTCGCCGCCATCGCCGCGCCGACCATGGTCGCCGCCTACGTGCGCGACGGCGCGACCGGTTGGACCGAGGAATCGCGCGGTTTCATCGTCCCGGACGACTGGCCGGAGCGGGCGAGAGCGTTCGCTGCTTCCGGGCTTCCCGCGCCCGCGTGACTATCGGACGCGTGGTCGGAGTTCGGCCGCGCGCTTCGCTTCGGCGGTGGCGCTCACCGGGGCAATCGCGCGGCTTCACCTTTCCGGCCGAAGCATCCGCCGCCTCCGCCTGCCCGATCACCACCACCGATAAAAATGATGCACCGGCCCGACGCCGTGACCGACGTCCAGTCGCGCGCTCGCCTCGATCGCGCCGCTGAGATACCGCTTCGCCTCGGCGGTGGCGCTGGCGAGATCGCCGGTCCGAGGGATCAGCGCGGCAATGGCCGCCGACAGCGTGCAGCCGGTGCCGTGCGTGTTCTTCAGCGCGACGCGCGCGCCGGCAAGCCGCAGCGCGCCCGTCGTTTCGATCAGCCAGTCCGGACTGTCCGCCGATGCCAGATGCCCGCCCTTCATCAGCACCGCGCGCGCGCCCGAGGCAAGCAGCGCCTCGCCCTGACGCACCATCGCGTCTTCGTCTGCGGCGGGCTGCGTGCCGAGCAGCGCCGCCGCTTCCGGCAGATTCGGCGTGACGAGGGTCGCGAGCGGCAGCAGTTCGTCGCGCAGCGCGGCCACTGCTTCGGGCGCGAGCAGCGCGTGATTGCTCTTCGAGATCATCACGGTGTCGAGCACGACATGCGTCGGGCGATGCCGCCTGAGCGCGTCGGCCACCGCGCGCACGATGCCCGCGTTCGCCAGCATCCCGATCTTCACTGCGTCGATGCGGATGTCGTCGAAAATGGCATCGAGCTGGGCCGTGACGAACGCCGGCTCCGGCGCGTGGACAGCCGTGACGCCGCGCGTGTTCTGGGCGGTCAGCGCCGTAATGACGCTCGCGCCGTAGGCGCCGAGCGCGGAAAACGCTTTCAGATCGGCCTGAATGCCCGCGCCGCCGCCCGAATCGGAACCGGCGACCGTGAGCACGTTGGGAATGGGTTGGGTCGAAGACATGTGAAAAGTCAGGATGAGGCGCGACGGATGATCTCGCGCAGTTCGGTCGACGCAGCGCGCGGATCGGCTGCCTTGCAAATCGCGGAAACGACCGCGAGTCCCGCCGGTTTCGCGCGCATGACGTCGGCCGCGTTGTGTGCCTGGATGCCGCCTATCGCCACGGTCGGCCAGCGCGAACTCGTGCGCATCGCGGCGAGCCCGTCGATGCCGCAGGGCGCGGAGGCGTCGGTTTTGGTCGGCGTCGCGTAGACGGGTCCCGCTCCGACATAGTCGATCACGTCTTCCAGCCGGTTCGCGTCCGCGACTTCCGCGAGATTCGACACCGACAGGCCGATCAGCGCATCCGGCCCGAGCAGCCGCCGCGCGACGTCCGCGGGCAGATCGCGCTGGCCGACGTGAACGCCGTCCGCGCCGGCCGCAAGCGCGACATCCACGTGATCGTTGATGACGAGCGGAACGCCGCGCGCACGCGTCAACGGCAACAAGTCGAGTGCCAGCGCGAGCCACGCGCGCTTGTGCCACTCCGGCGCGCGCAATTGGAGCAGCGTCGCGCCGCCGTCCAGCGCCGCGCGGGCGACCGACACGGCCGCGTCGTGGCCGCCGCACTGCACCGGGTCGAGCACGAGATAGAGCGAAACGTCGAACGCGCGCCGCATGTTCACGATACGACCACCTCGCGCAGCACGAGCGTCGCGTCGAATGCGGCCGAGTCCACCGACGCCAGCCCGTCCAGATACGCGACGGCGAAGCTGCCGGGTAACGCGGCTTCGCGGGCGGCGAGTTCGCCGGCGACGGTCGAATAGGCGATCGCCGCGATCGTCGCGGTCAAGTGTTCATCGCCCGATTGCGCCGCGCCGACTAACGCCGCGACGGTCGCCGAGAGCGCGCAGCCGACGCCCGTCACGCGCGTCATCAGCGGCGAGCCGTTCGAGAGCGCGATCACGCGGCGGCCATCGGTGATGTAGTCGGTCGCGCCGGTGACGGCGACGACGGCCTGCGTTTTCAGCGCGAGGATTTGTGCGGCGTCGAGCGCGGCGTCGGTGGTGGCGGTGCTGTCCACGCCGCGTCCGCTCGCTTCGCCGCCCGACAGGCTGATGATTTCCGACGCGTTGCCGCGAATCACGGCCGGCTTCGCGTCGAGCAATTCGAGCGCGAATTCGGTGCGAAACGCGAGCGGGCCGACTGCGACCGGATCGAGCACCCAGGGCGTGCCCGCGCTGTTGGCGGCATCGACGGCGGCGCGCATCGCGCGCATTTGCGGCACGTCGAGCGTGCCGAGGTTGATCAGCAGCGCATTGGCGAGCGGCGCGAACTGCGCGGCTTCCTCGCGCGCGACGACCATCGCCGGCGCCGCGCCGATGGCGAGCAGCACGTTGGCCGTGAAGTTGGTGACGACGAGATTCGTCAGGCAGTGGACGAGCGGCGCGCGCTCGCGCACGCGCGTGACGAACGAAAAGAGATCGGCAGCAAGCATGATGAGGAGAGATTAGCCCGATCGGCCGATGACCGCAGCCCAAACAGCAGCCAAATCGGCAACGTCAGTGCCGCGCTTCGCCGATCAGCGCGACGGAATCGAACGCGCGCTGATTCGCCTGATGGCGGCGCATCACGAAGTACATCATCAGACACACGAACGAGCCGAACATCACGATCACGAACTGGATCGGCATGTCGAGCCAGACGAGCACCGCGTACAGGCACAGCATGATGAGCACGGACAGGTTCTCGTTGAAGTTCTGCACGGCGATCGAATGGCCGGCGGACAGCAGCACGTGCCCGCGATGCTGCAAAAGCGCGTTCATCGGCACGACGAAAAAGCCCGACAGACCGCCGACGATCATCAGGAACAGATAAGCGATCAGCAGATAGCCCGGGAAGTGCATCCGGCCGAAGTAGACGCCCCAATGCGCGGGAAAGAGATGCCGCGTGTAGAAGGCCATCAGCATGACGGCGAGCCCCATCGCGATGCCCACCGGCAGCACCGAGAGCGAACGCTTGAGCGGCACGCGCGCCGCCGCGAGCACCGCGCCGGCCGCCACGCCCACGGCGATCACCGCCTGCAGGATGGCCGCCTGCGAAAGCGTCATGCCGAGCGACACCTCGGCCCACTTGAGCACGATGAATTGCAGCGTCGCGCCCGCGCCCCAGAAGAGCGTCGTGACCGCGAGCGAAATCTGGCCGAGCTTGTCGCGCCAGAGCGTGAGAAAGCAGTCGGCGAAATCGGTGATGAGCTTGATGGGCCGATGTTCCTGCTTCGGGTAGCGCGCGCCCGTATCGGGAATGCGCAGGTTGAAGACGGCGGCGACCACGTACATCAGCATGATGACGAGCATCGCGGCTTCGGCGGGCGTATTGATGCGCGGTATGTGCAGCGTCAGCAAGTGACTCGCGATATGCGGGCTGATGAGCGCGCCGCCCATGACGGTGCCGAGAATGATGGAGCCGACCGTCGTGCCTTCGATCCAGCCGTTCGCGGCGACGAGCCGGTCGGGCGGCAGCAATTCCGTGAGAATGCCGTACTTCGCGGGCGAATAGGCCGCCGCGCCGAAGCCGACGATGCCATAGGCCAGAAGCGGATGCGCGCCGACCAGCATCGTGATGCAGCCCACCACCTTGATGGAATTGGTGACGAACATCACGCGCCCCTTCGGCCGCGAGTCCGCGAAAGCGCCGACGAACGCCGCCAGAATCACGTAGGAGAGCACGAAGAACAGCTTGAGCAGCGGCGTCATCCAGTTCGGCGCGTGAAGGTCTTTCAGCAGTGCGATGGCAGCGATCAGTAGAGCGTTATCGGCCAGCGACGAGAAAAACTGCGCGGCCATGATGGTGTAAAAACCTTTTTTCATCTGATCCGAAGCTTTCCTCACTGCCGGGAATTCGCCCCCGACGCCGCCGCTGATACCGGTCGCGCGTTCGGGCTTATGCCGTTCGAAATGGGTTGTGCGCACGGCTTTATAACACGAAAATAGGCGCATTCTGACTAGCAGTAATCTCGATTACATGCGAGACGGTACGTTCGCACGTCTCTTTCGTCATAAAGTACTGATTCGCAAGGTGTCTGGATTGGCGAACCGGCCGCTCGCCCCATTGGCGTATGCTTGCCTTTCCGCCTGAACCGCCTTTTGAACCGCATTCCCGACCAAAACTCATGCCGCGCCCCCTTTCCGCAACGATTCACACCGCCGCTCTCGCCAACAACCTTGCCATTGCGCGCAAGTACGCGCCGAAATCCAAAATCTGGGCCGTCGTCAAGGCCAATGCGTATGGCCACGGTCTCGCGCGAGCGTTCCCCGGACTTCGCGCGACGGACGGATTCGGTCTTCTGGACCTCGAAGAAGCAGCGAAGTTGCGCGAACTCGGCTGGGCGGGCCCCATTTTGTTGCTCGAAGGCTTCTTTCGTCCGACGGATATCGACGTGATCGACCGTTACAGTCTGACCACGGCGATTCACTGCGACGAGCAGTTGCGCATGCTGGAAATGGCGCGGCTCTCGAAGCCGGTCAACATCCAGCTGAAGATGAATAGCGGCATGAACCGGCTCGGCTACACGCCGGAGCGGTTCCGCGCGGCGTGGGAGCGGGCGCGCGCCTGCCACGGCATCGGGCAGATCACGCTCATGACCCATTTTTCCGACGCCGACAGCGAACGCGGCATCGCGCATCAGCTGCAGGCGTTCGAGCGCGGCGCGGAAGGCATCGCGGGCGCGCGCAGCCTGTCGAACTCGGCGGCCGTGCTGTGGCATCCGAACGCGCACTTCGACTGGGTGCGCCCGGGCATCATTCTCTACGGCGCGTCGCCGTCGGGCGTGACGGCCGATATCGCCGATACGGGCCTCAAACCCGCCATGACTCTCGCTTCCGAGCTGATCGCCGTGCAGACGGTGCAGCCGGGCGACAGCATCGGCTACGGCTCGACCTACACGGCGAACCGGCCGATGCGCATCGGCGTGGTCGCGTGCGGGTACGCGGACGGCTATCCGCGCATCGCGCCCGAAGGCACGCCGGTCATCGTCGACGGCGTGCGGACGGCGCTCGTCGGCCGCGTCTCGATGGACATGCTCACCGTCGATCTGACGCCGTGCCCGAACGCGGGCATGGGTTCGCGCGTGGAATTGTGGGGCGCGAACCTGCCGATCGACGACGTGGCCCGCGCGTGCGGCACCATCGGCTACGAGCTGATGTGCGCGATCGCGCAGCGCGTGCCGGTCCGCGCGGAATGAACGCCGCATCGGGCGTTGGCAATAAATATCTAAAGGCAATACGTGGCAAAAGCAGCGAAGGCAAAGACGCTTTACATCTGTAGCGAGTGCGGCGGACAAGCGCCGAAGTGGACGGGACAGTGCGCGGCATGTGGGGCGTGGAACACGCTCGTGGAATCGGTGGAGCAGGCGCCGTCGGCGCATCGCTTCCAGGCGCTCGCGAAGAGCTCGCCTGTGCAGCGGCTCGCCGACATCGAAGCGGCGGACGTGCCGCGCTTTTCGACCGGCGTCGGCGAGTTCGACCGCGTGCTCGGCGGCGGTCTCGTGCCGGGCGGCGTGGTGCTGATCGGCGGCGACCCGGGCATCGGCAAATCGACGCTCTTGCTGCAATCGCTCGCCGAGATCGCGCGTGAGCGGCCGTCGCTCTACGTGAGCGGCGAGGAATCCGGCGCGCAGATCGCGTTGCGCGCGCAGCGGCTCGGCTTGCTCGGCGGCTCCGCGAGCGCGGCGGCGGACCTCGCGCTGCTCGCCGAGATTCAGCTAGAAAAGATTCAGGCGGCCATCGACGAGCAACGTCCGGAAGTCGCCGTCATCGATTCGATCCAGACCGTCTATTCCGAGGCGCTGACCTCCGCGCCGGGTTCCGTCGCGCAGGTCCGCGAATGCGCGGCGCAACTGACGCGCATCGCCAAGCAGACGGGCACGGCCATCATCATGGTCGGTCACGTGACGAAGGAAGGCAGTCTCGCTGGGCCGCGCGTGCTGGAGCATATCGTCGATACGGTGCTGTACTTCGAAGGCGACACGCATTCGTCCTTCCGGCTCGTGCGCGCGTTCAAGAACCGCTTCGGCGCGGTCAATGAGCTCGGCGTCTTCGCGATGACGGAGAAAGGCTTGCGCGGCGTGGCGAATCCGTCGGCGCTTTTCTTGTCGCAGCATGAGCAGAGCGTCGCGGGGTCGTGCGTGCTCGTGACGCAGGAAGGTTCGCGGCCGCTGCTCGTCGAAGTGCAGGCGCTCGTCGATACGGCGCATGTGCCGAATCCGCGCCGCCTCGCGGTCGGGCTGGAGCAGAACCGGCTCGCGCTGCTGCTCGCGGTGCTGCATCGGCATGCGGGCATCGCGTGTTTCGATCAGGACGTGTTCCTGAACGCGGTGGGCGGCGTGAAGATCACCGAGCCCGCCGCCGATCTGGCCGTGCTGCTCGCGATTCATTCGTCGATGCGTAACAAGCCTCTGCCAAAGGGTCTCATCACGTTCGGCGAAGTGGGTCTGGCGGGCGAAATCCGGCCGTCGCCGCGCGGGCAGGATCGCCTGAAGGAAGCGGCCAAGCTCGGCTTTTCCGTCGCGCTGATTCCGAAGGCCAATGCGCCGAAGCAGGCAGTGGACGGTCTCAAGGTGATCGCGGTCGATCGGATCGAAGAGGCCATCGACCGCGTGCGCGATCTCGAGTGAACGGATCGGACCCTCGGTAACGGGCCGTAAGAAAATCGCGCGCCGCTGTAACCTGGCGCGGGCGCGGTTTTCATATCCTTTCGGGACCCAGGACCGGCGGATGAAGCCACCACGCGCCGCCGCGCCGAAGTGACTGGATGGATCGAGAGGATCACGCTTTGAAACATGTCAAAACAGCCCGGCCCGCCCCAGCATTCCACCTGCGCGGCTGCCGCGTCTCGGCGCCCCTGCAACAGCCGTTCGGCAGCGGATGCCGGATCGTCGAATGGATCGACGGCGAAGGGCAGATTTCGCGGCGCGTCGTGTCCGCGGACGTAACCGAGGCGGAAGTCGTCGCGACCATTCGCCGTCACGTCACGGGCCGCAAACACGTGCTCGTCGACGACGAGCGTCAGCCGCGTCAGACCTTGCCGCGACGCTAGTTTTCGCGGCCGCGAAAGAGCGGATGCACCGCCGCTTCCGCCGGCGTGAGCACCGGCGAGACGCAGCAGTCGAGCGGTTCGAGGACCGCCATCCATTCGTCGCGCGTGCGCTCGCGGATGCACGCGGCGAGGCGGGCCGTCAGTTCCTTCGCATCCGCACCGCCGATGGCCTGCCCGAGACTCCAGTGTCGCGCGGCCCACTCCGGGCGGCCGAGCGCGCCGCATAGCGTCTGCCAGAACTTCAGTTCGAGCGCGCCGACGGCCACGAACTTGTCGTCCGCCGTGCGATAGACGTTGTAGCAGGGCACGCCGCCGTTCAGCAGGCCGGCTCCCGCGCGCGTGCTCGCGTCGTCGGCATTGGCGAGCGCGATGTGCGCCATCACGTTGTGGGCGTGAACGGCGTGCGTCATGGAAACATCGAGGAAGCGGCCTTCGCCCCCGCGCGCGACGTGCCAGAGCGCCGCCAGCATTTGCGTCACCGCCGCGAGCGCCCCGCCGAGCAGGTCCGCAAGCTGGAAGTTGGGCACGATGGGCGCGCCGTCCGCATCGGCAAGCTGATCCAGCACGCCCGCATACGCGATGTAGTTCAGGTCGTGCCCCGCCTTGTCGGCGAACGCGCCTTCGCTGCCGAACCCCGTGATCGCGCAGTAGACGAGCTTCGGGTTGACCTGCCGCAGCACGTCGTAGCCGACGCCGAGCCGCGTCATCACCGCCGGCCGGAAGCTCTCGACGAGCACGTCCGCATCTCTCGCGAGTTCGACCAATTTCGCGCGCCCGGCTTCGGTCTTCAGATCGAGCGTCAGCGACCGCTTGCCGCGATTCACGATCCGATAGAACGCGCTCGGCGCGCCGCTCGCGCGGTCGGCGTCGCTTTGCAGCATCGAGCGCGCGTAGTCGCCTTCGCCCGGCGGCTCGATCTTCAACACGTCCGCGCCCAGTTCGGCGAGGCGCAGCGTGGCGACCGGTCCGGGCAGAAGCCGCGTGAGATCCAGCACGCGAAGACCGGCGAGAGCGGGGGAGGTCGTCAAGTCGTCGGTCTCCGTAGAGGATTACGAGCTCAATTGTTCGAGTTCCTCGTGCGCGTCGAGCCACTCCAGTTCGAGCGTCTCCAGCCGCGCGTTGACTTCGCCCTGACGGCGAATCGTATCGGTGAGCTTGGCCTTCAGCGCGGCGTCGTAGCTCGCGGGATCGGCGACGAACGCATCGAGCGTCGTTTTCTCGGCATTCAGCGCGTCCATTTCCTTCTCGATCTTCGCGATGCGCGATTGCAGCGGCTTGCGCAGATGCGAAAGCTTTTGCCGCTCCTGCGCCTCCTGCCTGCGCTGTTCCTTGCGATTCGCCGCGCTGTCCGGCGCATTGCCGGCAGCCGACGCGACGCCGTTCGCTTCTTTCGCCGCCGCCCGCGTGTCGGCGGCATGTTGCAGAAGCCAGTCGCGATAATCGTCGAGATCGCCGTCGAACGGACTCAGCCGGTGCTTCGCCACCAGCATGAACGTGTCGGTGGTGGCACGCAGCAGATGCCGGTCGTGCGAGACGAGAATGAGCGTGCCTTCGAATTGCGCGAGCGCCATGGTCAGCGCGTGACGCGTTTCGAGGTCGAGGTGGTTCGTCGGTTCGTCGAGCAGCAGCAGGTTGGGCTTCTGCCAGATGATGAGCGCGAGCGCGAGCCGGGCCTTTTCGCCGCCGGAGAACGGCGCGATCTTCGCGGTGGCCATGTCGCCCGAGAAGTTGAAGCTGCCGAGAAAGTCGCGCAGTTCTTGCTCGCGCGTGTCGGGCGCGAGGCGCGCGAGATGGGCGAGCGCGGAGTCGTCCGGGCGCAGCGTTTCCAGTTGATGCTGCGCGAAATAGCCGATCTGCAAGCCCTTGCCTTGCCGCACGTAACCCGAGAGCGCGTCGAGCGTGCCGGCGAGCGTCTTGATGAGCGTGGACTTCCCCTGACCATTCGCGCCGAGCAGACCGATGCGCTGCCCGTTCTGGATCGACAGCGTCACGCCTTCGACAATCGGAATCTCGGCGCCTTCCTCGGTTCTGTAGCCGCAGCGCACGTCTTCCATCACCATCATCGGATTGGGCGCGGCATCCGGCGTGCGGAACTCGAACGTGAACGGCGAACTGGCGTGCGCCGGCGCGATCAGTTCCATCTTTTCGAGCGCCTTCACGCGGCTTTGGGCCTGCTTCGCCTTCGTGGCCTTGGCCTTGAAGCGGTCGATAAAGCTCTGCAGATGCTGCACCGTCTTCTGCTGCTTCTCGTAGGCGCTTTGCTGCAACGCGAGCTGCTGCGCGCGCAGCACTTCGAACTGGCTGTAGTTGCCGCCGTAACGCTTCACCTGCCGGTTTTCCAGATGCAGCGTGACGTTGCAGACCGCATCGAGAAACTCGCGGTCGTGCGAGATCACGACGAGCGTGCCCGGATAGCGGCCGAGCCAGTCTTCGAGCCAGACGATCGCGTCCAGGTCCAGGTGGTTGGTCGGTTCGTCGAGCAGCAGCAGGTCGGACGGACACATCAGCGCCTGCGCGAGGTTCAGCCGCATGCGCCAGCCGCCCGAGAAGCTCGCTACCGGCTCGCGCGTCTGTTCGAGCGTGAAGCCGAGCCCGAGCAGCAGCGTTTCCGCGCGGGCGGGCGCGGTGTAGCCGTCGGCATCGGCGAAAGCGGCGTGCGCTTCGGCTTCCGCTGCGCCGTCGTGTGCCGCGGAGGCCGCCGCGATGCGCGCTTCGATGGCGCGCAACTGCGTGTCGCCGTCGAGCGTGTAGTCGAGCGCGGTGCGATCCACGGCGGGCGTCTCCTGCGCGACATGCGCGATGCGCCACGACGGCGGCATCGAGAAATCGCCGCCATCCGCGTGCAACTCGCCGCGCAGCACGGAAAAGAGCGTGGACTTGCCCGCGCCGTTCGCGCCGACGAGACCGGCTTTTTCGCCCGGATTGAGCGTGAAGCTGGTCTCTTCGAAGAGCGGCTTGGTGCCGCGGGACAGGCTGAACTGGTTGAAGCGAATCACGTCGGAGGGCGGCGGCAGAGCGCGGACTGGAGGAAACCGCTATTTTAGACCGGGCGCGTAGGCCGCAAGGGATCGTCCGTTCGGCTAATGGCGGGCGAGCGCGCGGCGGAGTAGCATCGCCTGACTTTCACCCTTCGATGGTTCACCACTTCAACGCGCGGAGCACGGCATGAATTCGACTACCGACAGCATCTACGGCTTTACGGCAGAGCGGCTCGACGGCACGACCACGAGCCTCGACACGTACCGCGGCAAGGTGCTGCTGATCGTGAACACCGCGAGCGAATGCGGTTTCACGCCGCAGTACCGGGGCCTGCAAGAGCTGTACACGCTTTACGCGGGGCGCGGCTTCGAGGTGCTCGGCTTTCCGTGCAACCAGTTCGGCAAGCAGGAGCCGGGCGACGCGGCGCAGATCGGCAGCTTCTGCGAGACGAACTATGGCGTCACGTTTCCGATGTTCGCGAAGATCGACGTCAACGGGCCGAACGCGCATCCGCTCTTCAAGTATCTGACGGAGAAGGAGCCGGGCGTGCTCGGGCTGGAGGCGATCAAATGGAACTTCACGAAGTTCCTGATCGACCGCAACGGGAACATCGTGAAACGCTACGCGCCGATCACGAAGCCCGAGTCGATTGCGGACGACATCGAAAAGCTGCTCTGACGCGCTCAGAGAATCGGGGAGAAGAGCCGGGCGACGTGCATCGCCATGCGCCGCCAGAACGCGGCGCCGCGATAGTCGTTTCCGTCGATCTCGTACGCATGCGCGAAGTCCACGAGCAGCATGCTCTCCACTTCGCGGGCGAAGTCGTGATCGACGGTCAGTACGGTGATCTCGAAGTTCAGCCGGAAGGAGCGGTTGTCGAGATTGGCGCTGCCGACCGACGCGGCGATGTCGTCGACGAGCACGACCTTCTGGTGCAGAAATCCCGGCTTGTAGCGGAAGATGCGCACGCCAGCCTGCACGAGATCGTACGCGTACAGCTTCGACGCGGCGAACACCACGCGATGATCGCGCCGGCTCGGAATGAGAATGCGCACGTCCACGCCGCGCATCACGGCGAGTCTCAGCGCCGAGAACACGGCTTCGTCGGGAATCAGATACGGCGACGTGATCCAGATCCGCTCGCGCGCCGCGTTGATCGCCTCGACGAAGAAGAGCGAGCAGGTCTCCTGTTTGTCGGCGGGGCCGCTCGAGAGCACCATGCAATGCATGTTCTCGTCCGCATGCGACGCGGGGCCGAGTTCGGGCAGGCGCTGCGTCGCCCAGTACCAGTCTTCGGTGAAGACGAACTGGATGCTGGCAATCGCCGGCCCGCGCACTTCGACATGCGTGTCGCGCCACGGCGAAAGCCGCGGGTTGCCGCCGAGATACTCGACGCCCACGTTGTGGCCGCCGACGAATGCGCGCTTGCCGTCGACGACCACGATCTTCCGATGATTGCGGAAGTTGATCTGAAAGCGGTGCACGAACTTGCGCTTGGTCGCGAACGGATGCGCCTCGACGCCGCCGGCGCGCAGCGCATGCACGTAGCGATGCGGCAGGTCGAAGCTGCCGATGCTGTCGTAGAGGAAATAGACGCGCACGCCGGCTTTCGCTTTCGCGATGAGCGCGTCCTTCAGCATTTCGCCGAGCGCGTCGGCGCGCACGATGAAGAACTGCACGACGACATACTGTTCGGCCGCTTCAATGGCCTCAAGGATCGCGGAAAACGTCGCGTCGCCGTTCGCCAGCACGCGCACGGCGTTGCCGCGCAGAAACGGCATGCCGGAGAGCCGTTGCAGCGTGCGGATCGTCGGATTGCCCAAGTATCGCGCGGGGCCGGTGTCGAGTTCGCCGCGCGCGCCGGAAGCGTCGACGAGCGCCGTGCCTGTCGTTGGAGCGTCGCTGCGGTCGGTCGAATCCCACTCGGTCGGCTTGGTGCGGTTGCGCAGGATCTCGATTTCGAGCCGGTGCTCGTCGATATAACCGGCGAACTTGCTGCGCCCGAGAAAGAGATACGGAATGAGCGTGAGATACGGCATCGCGACGAGCGACACCGCCCACGCGACCGCGCCTTGCGAGGTCCGCGTATTGATGATGGCGTGGACGGCCGCGATCACGCCGAGCACATGCGCGGCCATCACGAGCGTGCCGACGTGGAGCCAGTCTGCTGCTTGCATAGATGCGTTCGGTTCGGAGCTCGATGCGCGCGGATCGCACGCGAAGCCAGACGACGATCACCGCCGCGAGCCGCGGCGGCGATGCCTTATCTTACCGAACCTGCTTACCGAACCTGCTTACCGAACCTGACTTGCGCGACGAATGCCGCTCAGGCGGGAAGGTCCGCCGCCTGGATCAGGAACACGTTGTCGTCGCCGGCGCTGGTCGAGAGCCAGACGAGATCGAGCCCGCCGAGCGCGGCCTCGACGTTCGCCCGCTCGTTGCCGATTTCAACGACGAGCACGCCGTCTTCGGTCAGCCACTTGCCGGCATCGCGCACGATGCGCCGCACGACGTCCATGCCGTCCGCGCCGCCCGCGAGCGCGAGTTCGGGCTCGTGACGATACTCCTCGGGCAGCGCCTGCATCGCGGTCGCGTTCACGTACGGCGGGTTCGTGATGATGACCTCGTAGCGGGCCGGCGAAAGCGGCGCGTACAGGTCGCCTTCGTGCAGCGCGATGCGGTCCTGCAACCCGTAGTCGTCAACATTGCGGCGCGCGACCGCCAGCGCATCGGCGGAAATGTCGACGGCATCGATATCCGCGTTCTCGAACGCTTGCGCCGCGAGGATCGCGAGGCACCCGGAGCCGGTGCACAGTTCGAGCACGCGCGTGACGTGGTCCGGATCGGCCACGTACGGTTGCAGCCCGTCCTGCAACAACTCGCCGATGAACGAGCGTGGCACGATCACGCGCTCGTCCACATAGAAGCGATGGCCGTGCATCCACGCTTCCTGCGTGATGTACGCGGCCGGCACGCGTTCCTTGGCGCGGCGCTCGATCACCTGCATGACGGCATCGATTTCGGTGTCGAGCAGGCGAGCGTCGAGAAACGGTTCGAGCGTGTCGAGCGGCAAGTGCAGCGTATGCAGGATCAGATACGCCGCTTCGTCATAGGCGTTGGTCGAGCCGTGACCGAACGAGAGGCCGGCTTCCGTGAAGCGCGAGACGCCGAAGCGCAGCAGGTCGCGGACGGTGGTGAAGGGTAGCGCCATCGAAGGCTCCTTGTTTTTTTACGGGTGAAGATTTACGCGATCAGTTCTTCGAGCACGCGCCGGTAGACGTTTTTCAGCGGCTCGATGAAGCGCACGTCGACATGTTCGTCGATCTTGTGGATGCTGCCGTTCGGCGGCCCGAACTCGACCACCTGCTCGCAGATGCGCGCGATAAAGCGGCCATCGGACGTGCCGCCCGTGGTGGACAGCTCCGCCCGCACGCCGGTTTCTTCGTGGATGGCTTTTTCCAGCGCGTTCGACAGCGCGCCGCGCGGCGTCAGAAACGGTAGGCCGCTCACCGTCCACGTCAGATCGTAGTCGAGCGCGTGTTTGTCGAGAATCGCGTGGACGCGGCGTTGCAGGCCTTCGACCGTGCTCGCCGTCGAGAAGCGGAAGTTGAACATCAGTTCGGCGTGGCCCGGAATGACATTCGTCGCGCCGGTGCCCGAGCGCAGGTTCGACACTTGCCAGGTGGTCGGCGGAAAATACTCGTTGCCGTCATCCCAGCGTTGCGCGACGAGTTCGGCGAGCGCGGGCGCGAGCAGGTGAATCGGGTTGCGCGCGAGATGCGGATAGGCGATATGCCCCTGCACGCCCTTCACGACGAGCTTGCCGGACATCGACCCGCGCCGCCCGTTCTTGACCATGTCGCCGAGCGTTTCGTTCGAGGTCGGCTCGCCGACGATGCAGTAATCGAGCCGCTCGCCGCGCGCCTTCAGCGCTTCGACCACCTTTACGGTGCCGTCGGTGGCGGGGCCTTCCTCGTCGCTCGTGATCAGGAGCGCGAGCGAGCCGCGATGCTGCGGACACTTCGCGATGAACTCTTCGCTCGACACGACGAACGCCGCGAGCGACGTCTTCATGTCCGCCGCGCCGCGCCCGTAGAGCTTGCCGTCGCGATGCGTCGGCGTGAAGGGCGGCGAAGTCCATTGATCGAGCGGGCCGGTCGGCACGACATCGGTGTGTCCGGCGAACGCGAGCAGCTTGCCCGACGCGCCTTGCGTGCCGCGCTTCACGGCCCACAGATTCGTGACGCCGCCCGACTCGATGGTTTCGCATTCGAAGCCGACGGCGGACAGACGCTCGATCATCAGCGCCTGGCAATGGCGGTCGTCGGGCGTGACGGACGCGCGCTCGATCAGGGCTTCGGTTAGGGACAAGGTGCCGGACATGGTTTCAGCCTGCATTTCTTTCGACAGCGTAAAAAAATGCCGGCGCGGGGCCGGCAAGCGGTTTGGCGTGATGCGACGGCGTGATGTTCAGAGCGATCGCACAGAGATCACGCGAACAGCGTCTCGTACTGCTCGGCCGAGAAGCCGAGCGTCTTCACGCGGCCGTTCACCACGACGACCGGCCGCTTGATGATCGACGGCTTGTGGATCATCAGCGCGATCGCGCCGGAAGTCGTGTCGGCTTCCGCCTTGTGCACGTCCGAAAGACCGCGCCACGTCGTGCCGCGCTTGTTGATGAGCTGATCCAGCGGCACGTCCTTCAGCCAGTCCTGAAGCAGCTTCTCGTTCACGCCGGCCTTCTTGAAGTCGTGGAACTCGAACGGCACGCCGTGCTCTTCCAGCCACACGCGCGCCTTCTTCACCGTGTCGCAGTTGGGGATGCCGTACACGACCGTCATGGCATTGGGGCCGCGCGCCACGATCAGTCGCCTCGCAGCAGTTCGTTCAGGCCGACCTTCGCGCGGGTCTTCGCATCGACCTTCTTCACGATCACCGCGCAGTAGAGGCTGTGCGAGCCGTCCTTCGACGGCAGATTGCCCGCCACGACGACCGAGCCTGCCGGAATGCGGCCATAGCTCACCTGACCGGTTTCGCGGTCATAGATCTTCGTGCTCTGGCCGAGGTAGACGCCCATCGAAATGACGGAGTTCTCCTCGACGATCACACCTTCCACCACTTCCGAGCGCGCGCCGATGAAGCAGTTGTCCTCGATGATGACCGGGTTCGCCTGCAACGGCTCCAGCACGCCGCCGATGCCCACGCCGCCCGACAGGTGCACGTTCTTGCCGATCTGCGCGCACGAGCCGACGGTGGCCCACGTATCGACCATCGTGCCTTCGTCGACGTAAGCGCCGATGTTCGTGTACGACGGCATCAGCACCACGTTCTTCGCGATGAACGAGCCGCGGCGGGCAATGGCCGGCGGCACCACGCGAAAGCCGCCCGCTGCGAAGTCTTGGGCGGTGTAGTTCGCGAACTTCGAGGGCACCTTGTCGTAAAACTGGCTGTAGCCGCCCGCAGGCATCGGCACGTTGTCTTCGAGGCGGAACGACAGCAGCACGGCCTTCTTGAGCCACTGGTTCACGACCCAGTCGCCGTCGCGCTTTTCGGCGACGCGCAAGGCGCCGCGATCCAGTTGCTCGATGGCGTGCGAGACGGCTTCGCGCACTTCCGCAGGCGCGGCTTTCGCCGACAGCTCGGCGCGGTTTTCCCAGGCGTTGTCGATGATGCTCTGAAGTTGTTCCGACATAGTGATATCAAGGATGGAGAGAGGGACCGGCAGCGCGTTTCAGAACCATTCAGGGTTTGAGCGTGCGGCAGAATTCGACGATGCGGCGGGCGCCTTCGATACATTCCTCGGTCCCGGCAACGAGCGCGATACGCACGAACCCTTCGCCGGGATTCGTGCCATGCGCGGGACGAGCGAGATAGGAGCCCGGCAGAACCATCACATTATAGTCGGCGTACAGGCGCGCGGCGAACTCGGTGTCCGTGAGTCCGGTGCGCGAAACGTTCGCCCAGAGATAGAACGCGGCGTCGGGCAGACGCACGTCCAGCACCTCCGCGAGCATCGGCGTGACCGTGCGGAATTTGCTCGCGTAGAGCGCGCGGTTCTCACGCACGTGCGCTTCGTCCTGCCACGCGGCGATGCTCGCGCGTTGAAAGACGGTCGAGAGCGCCGCGCCGTGATACGTGCGATACAAGAGAAAGCTCTTGAGCACCGAAGCGTCGCCGGCGACGAAGCCCGAACGCATGCCCGGCACGTTCGATCGCTTCGAGAGGCTCGACAGCATCACGAGGCGCTCGAAGCCGCGGCCCAGCAGACGCGCGGCTTCTAGACCGCCGAGCGGCGGCTGTCCTTCGTCGAAGTAGATCTCGGAATAGCATTCGTCGGAGGCGATCACGAAGCCGTGCTTGTCCGAAAGCGCGAAGAGTTCGCGCCAGTTGTCGAGCGTGAGCACCGCGCCCGTCGGGTTGCCGGGCGAGCAGACGTAGAGCAGTTGCGTGCGCGCCCAGATGTCGTCGGGCACGGCGGAATAGTCGCACGCGAAGTTGCGCGCGGGGTCGCTATTGACGAAGTACGGTTCCGCGCCCGCGAGCAACGCGGCGCCTTCGTAGATTTGGTAGAACGGGTTCGGGCAGAGTACGATCGGCGGTTTCGCGCCCGCGAGTTCCTGCGTGCTGCGGCTGTCGATCACCGTCTGCGCGAGCGCGAACAAGGCTTCGCGCGAGCCGGAAACGGGCAGCACTTCGGTGGCCGCGTCGATGGAAGCGAGTCCGTAGCGCGCCTTCACCCACGCCGCGATGGCTTCGCGCAGCGGCTCGCTGCCGAGTGTCGCCGGATAGGCGGCGAGGCCGCCGAGCGCGTCGATCACGGCGTCGCGGATGAGGGCGGGCGTCGCATGCTTCGGCTCGCCGATGCCGAAGCTGATCGGCGTGAATCCGGCGCGCGGCTCGATGCCCTTGAACAGCACGCGCAGCTTTTCGAAGGGATACGGCTGGAGTTTCTGGAGAAGTGGATTCACGGCGTGTTGATTGAGCGATGAACGTCGGGCGGCGGCGAGCGCCATGCGGCCGCTGCGATATACGTGGCGGCACGAGAAAGACATCAGAGAACGGGCGATTATACCGCGCGCTTTTGCGCTTCACGGCGCGCGGCGGCAAGGACGACAGACGCATGACACGTAGCGAAACCGTATCGAAACGAACGCGCAGAGGAGCGCCGCAATGACGCGCCGCCTGCACGACGCGCTGCCCACGCTCGCCATCATGATCGGCGCTTCCGTGTGGGGCTTCGTCTGGTATCCGATGCGCCTGCTGGCATCGATGGGACTGACCGGCACCGCCGCGAGCGCGACGACGAGCGGCGCTGCGTGTCTCTTCGTGCTGCTGCTCAAGCGCCGCTCGATCCGCACGGTGTCGTGGCACTGGCTGCTCGCGTGCCTCGGCGTGGCGGCGGGCGTGACGAGCGTGGGCTTCGTCTGGGGCGCGATCCACGGGCAGGTCATGCGCGTGCTGCTGCTTTTCTATCTGACGCCCGCGTGGACCGCCGTCTTCGCGCATTTCATCTTGCGCGACCGCTTGACGCGCGCCGATGCTGCGCTGTCGCTCTTGTCGCTCGCGGGCGCGGTCACGATGCTGTGGTCGCCCGAACTCGGCGTGCCGCTGCCCGCGAACCTCGCGGAGTGGGCCGGGCTCATGGGCGGCATGGGCTTCGCGATGAGCAACGTGCTCATCGTGAAGATCACGCGCGTCTTGCCCGGCATGAAGCCCGAGATGCGCACGGCCGTGATCTTCGGCGGCGCGGCTGTCGTCGCGTCGGTCGCCACGCTATTCGAGCCGATGCCCGCGCCGCCCGCCGCAGCGCAGATGGGCACGGTCGCGTTCATCGTGATCGCGCTGGGCGTCGTGCTCGCGGTCAACAACGTGATCGTGCAGATCGGACTTGCGCGCGTGCCGGCCAATCGCGCGTCCATCATCATGCTGTTCGAACTCGTGGTGACGGCGCTGTCGTCGTGGCTCATCGCGGGCGAAGTGCCGGGGCCGCGCGAATGGGCGGGCGGCGCGTGCATCGTGGCCGCGTGCGTGCTGTCGGCATGGGCGCACAGGCAGGGGCGCGACGCATCACAAAGCCCGCCCGGCGAGGCCGAACCCGAAAAGAAATCGACACGCGCGATGGTATGATGGTGTCCGCTCGCGCCGCGGCAAGCGGCGTCCGGCGCGCATGAGACCTTCGTCCGCGACCGGCCGCGCCGCGGCTTGTCTGCCGTTCATCCTCCGTCATTCACTTCAAACAGCGATATCGCCGTGCGTCTGACTTCGATCAAACTCGCTGGTTTCAAGTCCTTCGTCGATCCCACGCATTTCCAGGTCCCTGGCCAACTGGTCGGCGTCGTCGGGCCGAATGGCTGCGGAAAGTCCAACATCATCGACGCGGTGCGCTGGGTGCTCGGCGAATCGCGCGCATCCGAGTTGCGCGGCGAGTCGATGCAGGACGTCATCTTCAACGGATCCACCGCGCGCAAGCCGGGCAGCCGCGCGAGCGTCGAACTGATCTTCGATAACGCCGACGGCCGCGCCGCGGGTCAATGGAGCGCGTACGGCGAGATCGCCGTCAAGCGCGTGCTCACGCGCGATGGCACCTCCAGCTACTACATCAACAACCTGCCCGCGCGCCGCCGCGACATTCAGGACATCTTCCTGGGTACGGGTCTCGGCCCGCGCGCTTACGCGATCATCGGACAGGGCATGATCGCGCGCATCATCGAGGCGAAGCCCGAAGACCTGCGCGTGTTCCTCGAGGAAGCCGCGGGCGTGTCGAAGTACAAGGAGCGTCGCCGGGAGACGGAGAATCGTCTGCACGATACGCGCGAGAATCTCACGCGCGTGGAAGACATCGTGCGGGAACTGACGGCCAATCTGGAGAAGCTCGAAGCGCAGGCCATCGTCGCGACGAAATACAAGGCCTTGCAGACCGAAGGCGAAGAGAAGCAGCGCCTGCTGTGGCTCTTGCGCAAGAACGAGGCGGGCAACGAAGCCGAGCGCCAGCAGCGCGCCATTCGCGACGCGCAGATCGAACTCGAAGCGCAAACGGCGCGTCTGCGCGAAGTGGAAGCACAACTGGAAACGCTGCGCGTTGCGCACTACAGCGCCAGCGACGCGATGCAGGGCGCGCAGGGCGCGCTTTACGAAGCCAATGCGGAAGTGAGCCGGCTGGAAGCGGAGATCCGCTTTATCGTCGAGTCGCGCAACCGCGTGCAGGCGCAGATCGCCGCGCTCGCCGCGCAGCGCGAGCAATGGCAGATGCAGGCGCAAAAGGCGCGCGACGAAATCGAAACGGCGTCCGAAGCATTGGCCGAAGGCGAAGAGAAGGCCGCGATCGCGCAAGAGAACGCCGCCGCGAAGCACGACGCGCTGCCCGCGCTCGAAGCCCGCTGGCGCGACGCGCAGGCGCAATTGAATGAGGAACGCGCCGGCATCGCGCGGGCGGAACAGGCGTTGAAGCTCGAAGCCGCGCATCAGCGCAACGCGGATCAGCAGCTTCAGCAATTGCAGCAGCGTCAGGAACGCCTGAAGAACGAAGCGAGCGGCCTCGACGCGCCCGACGAAGCGCAACTCGAAGAACTGCGCATGCAGCTTGCCGAGAACGAAGAGATTCTGGCCGAAGCGCAGGCGCGTCTCGCCGATGCGCAGGAAGCCGTGCCGCGCCTCGACGCCGAACGCCGCGCCGCGCAAGAGCGCGTGCAGGCGGAAAGCGCGCAGATTCATCAGCTCGAAGCACGCCTTGCCGCGCTGAAAGCGTTGCAGGAGAGCGTGCAGACCGAAGGCAAGATCCAGCCGTGGCTCGACAAGCACGAACTCGGCGGATTGCCGCGTCTGTGGAAGAAGCTGCACGTCGAGGCGGGCTGGGAGCCGGCGCTCGAAGCCGTGCTGCGCGAGCGTCTCGCCGCGCTGGAAGTCTCGAATCTGGACTGGATCAAGGCGTTCGCGAGCGACGCGCCGCCCGCCAAGCTCGCGTTCTTCGCGCCGCCGGTCGCGGGCAAGCCGCTGGACGCGCCGCAAGGTTTGCGGCCGTTGACTTCGCTTTTGCGCATCGACGATCCCGGCATCCGCGCCGTGCTCAACGAATGGCTCGGCAACACGTTCATCGCCGACGACATCGCGCAGGCGCTCGCCATGCGCAATCAGTTGCCGGAAGGCGGCGCGTTCGTCGTAAAGGCGGGGCACATGGTCACGCGCGTCGGCGTGCAGCTGTATGCGTCGGATTCCGAACAGTCGGGCATGCTGGCGCGCGCGCAGGAAATCGAAAACCTCGCGCGGCAAGTGCGCGCGCAGGCGCTGCTCGCGGACGAAGCGAAAGCCAACGCCGTGCGCGCCGACGCGGCTCACACGCAGGCATCGCAAGTTCTCGCCGATGCGCGTTCCGCCGCCGAGCGCGCCACGCAGCGCGTCCACGCGTTGCAGATGGACGTGCTCAAGCTCACGCAGGCGCACGAGCGCTACACGCAGCGCAGCTCGCAGATCGGCGAGGAACTCGAAGAAATCGCCGCGCAGATCGAAGAACAGCGTGCGCTGCGGGCCGAATCGGAAGCCGCGTTCGAGCAGCATGACGCCGAGATCGCGCAGTTGCAGGCGCGCTTCGAAGACAATCAGCTTGCGTTCGAATCGCTCGACGAGGCGCTCACGAACGCGCGTCACGAACTGCGCGAACTGGAACGCGCGGCCAGCGACGCCAACTTCGCGGCGCGCGGCCTCGCGGCGAAGATCGAGGAATACAAGCGCAGCATCGACACGGCGCACGAGCAGAGCGAACGCGTCGAAGGGGCGCTGGAAGACGCGCGGGCCGAACTCGAAACCATCAACGCGCAGACCGCGCAAACCGGCTTGCAGGACGCGCTCGAAGTGCGCGCGGCCCGCGAAGAGGCGCTGCACGCGGCGCGCATCGAGCTGGACGATCTCACCGCGCGGCTGCGTCAGGCCGACGAGCAGCGGCTTCAAACGGAGCGGTCGCTTCAGCCGCTGCGCGACAAGATCAACGAATTGCAGTTGAAGGAGCAGGCGGCGCGCATCAGCGGCGAGCAGTTCGCCGAGCAGTTGCAGGCCGCGGGCGTCGACGAAGCCGAATTGCAGGCGAAGCTCACGCCCGACATGAAGCCGTCGTACCTGCAGGGCGAAGTCACGCGCCTGAACAATGCGGTGATCGCGCTCGGGCCCGTCAACATGGCCGCGCTCGAAGAACTGGCGGCCGCGACCGAGCGCAAGCACTTCCTCGACGCGCAATCGGCCGATCTGAACAACGCCATCGGCACGCTCGAAGACGCGATCCAGAAGATCGACCAGGAAACGCGCGCGCTGTTGCAAGGCACGTTCGACGAAGTGAATCGCCATTTCGGCGAGCTGTTCCCGCGCCTCTTCGGCGGCGGGCAGGCGAAGCTCATCATGACGGGCGACGAAATTCTCGACGCGGGCGTGCAGGTCATGGCGCAGCCGCCCGGCAAGAAGAATTCGACAATTCACCTGCTCTCGGGCGGCGAAAAGGCGCTTACCGCGACCGCGCTCGTCTTCGCGATGTTCCAGCTGAATCCCGCGCCGTTCTGTCTGCTGGACGAAGTGGACGCGCCGCTCGACGACGCGAACACGGAACGCTTCGCCAACCTGGTGCGGGCCATGTCGAGCAAGACTCAGTTCCTCTTCATCTCGCACAACAAGATCGCGATGGAGATGGCGCAGCAACTGATCGGCGTCACGATGCAGGAGCAGGGCGTGTCGCGCATCGTCGCGGTGGATATGGAATCCGCCGCGGGGTTCGCGCAGAACGGCTGACCCGGTTTTTGAATAGCGGCCGGACGTGGAGCCGGCCAGGCGCGCAGGCGCGGAGTGGCGTGCATCGGATGCGCGCGACAGATCGCGCGGCGCTTCGTAACTCAAAAGAATGATGGAGCGTGCATGGACGAGTTGACACTCGGATTGATCGGAGCGGGAGCTGTCGTGGTCGGCGGCGTGGTGGTCTACAACGCGTGGCAGAGCGCGAAAGTGCGGCGCAAGATGCCGCGCCCGATGCCCGACGAAGCCGCCGATGCGCTCGCGCGCCAGGAAACCGACGACGAGCAGCCGTTCATCGAGCCGGTGCGCCCGGCGCGGCGCGAGCCTGTCGCGGGCGATGCGCAGGAAGACGCGCGCGTCGAACCCAGCTTCGGCGGCGTCCCTGTGTCGACCGAGCCTGCGGCGGTCGCACCAGCCGTCGCGCCCGCGGATACGCCCGTCGATCTGCAGGCCGAAGCGACCTCCGCGAACGGCGTCGCCGATGAACCCGCGCTCGTCGAAGAAGACGAGCGCAGCGAGCCGGTCATGCCCGCCGCGACGACCATTTCTTCGACGCCGCCTGCTGTCGTCGACCGGCGCATCGACTGCGTCGTGCCGATCCGGCTTGCCGCGCCCGTGGCCGGCGACCGCGTGATTCCGCTCGCGCAGCGGCTGCGTCGCGCGGGCACGAAGCCCGTGACCATCGAAGGCAAGGCCGAAGGCGAGAGCACTTGGGAACTGTTGCGCCACGGCGTGCGCTACGAGGAACTGCGCGCGGCCGCGCAACTCGCCAACCGCAGCGGTCCGCTGAACGAACTCGAGTTCTCGGAGTTCGTCACGGGCGTGCAGCGTCTCGCCGACGCCATCGACGGCGCGCCCGAGTTTCCCGACATGATGGAAACCGTCGGCATGGCGCGCGAGCTGGACGCGTTCGCCGCCCAATGCGACGCGCAGCTGTCCATCAACATTCTCTCCGACGGCGCGCCGTGGTCCGCGAACTACGTGCAGGCGGTGGCCTCGCAAGACGGCTTGCTTCTGTCGCGCGACGGCACGCGCTTCGTCAAGCTCGACGCAAAGCAGAATCCGGTGTTCATGCTCCAGTTCGGCGACACCAATTTTCTCCGCGACGACCTCACGTACAAGGGCGGCCAGATGATTACGCTGGTGCTGGACGTGCCCGTTGCCGACGAAGACATTCTGCCGTTCCGCCTCATGTGCGATTACGCGAAGTCGCTGTCCGAGCGCATCGGGGCGCGCGTGGTCGACGATCAGCGTCGCCCGTTGCCGGAATCGGCGCTGCTCGCCATCGAGAAACAACTGATGACGCTGTACGCGAAGCTGGAGCAGGCGGGCATGCCGGCCGGGTCGCCCGCCACGCGCAGGTTGTTCAGCCAGTAAGCGCAGCGTTCGCAGCCTGCATGTCGTGTCGCGATTGCGCCCCGCTTCGGGGCGCTTTGCGTTGATGCGCGCCGCCAGATGTGCATGCGGCCTAGACCTTTCGGCCGATGCCGCGACGACCGATCTTCTGAGACAATCGAACGGTCGGTCCAACTGACTCATTTCATTCCTCGAAAGCCGCATGTCCGCAAAAACGAAAGCCGAATCCGCCGCCACCGCCAAGTCGCTCGCGCCCGTGCCCAGCGCCGACCGGCCGGAGGAGCGCGCCGCGTGGCTGCGCGCGGAGCTCGAGCGCGCGAACTACGCGTACTACGTGCTCGACCAGCCGGACTTGCCCGACGCCGAATACGACACGCTCTTCAAGGAATTGCAGGGCATCGAGGCGGCGCATCCGGAACTCGTTACGCCGGATTCGCCGACGCAGCGCGTGGGCGGTCAGGTCGCCGAAGGTTTCGCGCCGGTCGTTCATGATGTGCCGATGCTGTCGCTCAACAACGGCTTCGCGGACGAAGACATCGCCGCGTTCGACAAACGCGTGTCGGACGCGCTCGGCCACGCGCCGGTGCAGTACGCGTGCGAGCTGAAATTCGACGGGCTGGCAATCTCCCTGCGCTACGACGACGGCCGCTTCGTGCAGGCGTCGACGCGCGGCGATGGCGCAACCGGCGAGGACGTGACGGCCAACGTGCGGACCATCCGCTCCATCCCGCTGACGCTGAAAGGCGCCAACGTGCCGAAGCGTCTGGACGTGCGCGGCGAAGTGCTGATGTTCAAGCGCGACTTCGACCGCCTGAACGCTCGCCAGCGCGACGCCGGACAGCGCGAGTTTGCGAATCCGCGCAACGCGGCGGCGGGTAGCCTGCGCCAGCTCGACCCGAAGATGACGGCGCAGCGGCCGTTGTCGTTTTTCGCGTACGGCATCGGCGTGCTCGAAGGCGCCGAGATGCCCGACACGCACTCGGCGCTCCTCGACTGGTACCGGGAAATGGGGCTGCCGGTCAACGCCGAGCGCGGCGTGGTCGAAGGCGCGGAAGGCTTGCTCGGTTTTTTCCGCAAGACCGGCGAGAAGCGCGAGAAGCTGCCGTACGACATCGACGGCGTCGTGTACAAGGTCAACCGGCGCGACGAGCAGGACAAGCTCGGCTTCGTCTCGCGCGCGCCGCGCTTTGCGCTCGCCCACAAGTTCCCGGCGCAGGAAGCCCTCACGCAACTCGTGGCCATCGACGTGCAGGTCGGCAGAACGGGCGCGATCACGCCGGTGGCGCGGCTCACGCCGGTGTTCGTCGGCGGCGCGACGGTGACCAACGCGACGCTGCATAACGAAGACGAAGTGCGCCGCAAGGACATCCGCATCGGCGATACGGTGACCGTGCGCCGCGCGGGCGACGTCATCCCGGAAGTCGTCGGCGCGATACTCGAACGCCGTCCTGCCGACGCCCGCGAGTTCGTCATGCCGACGCAATGCCCGGTCTGCGGCTCGAAGATCGAGCGCCTGCCGGACGAAGCCGTGGCGCGCTGCACAGGCGGGCTATTCTGTCCGGCGCAACGCAAGCAGGCGCTGTGGCATTTCGCGCAGCGCCGCGCGCTCGACATCGACGGTCTCGGCGAGAAGATCATCGACCAGTTGGTGGAGCAGAACCTCGTGCGCACGCCTGCGGATCTGTTCAATCTCGGCTTTTCGACGCTCGCGGCGCTCGACCGTTTCGCCGACAAGTCAGCGCAGAACCTGCTCGATTCGCTCGAAAAGGCGCGACACACGACGCTGCCGCGATTCATTTACGCGCTCGGCATCCGGCATGTCGGCGAATCGACGGCGAAGGATCTCGCGAAGCACTTTGGCTCGCTGGATCCGATCATGGCGGCATCGGTCGAACAGCTGTTGGAAGTCAATGATGTCGGGCCGGTCGTCGCTGAAGCGATTCACAACTTTTTCAGCGAGGCGCATAACCAGCACGTGATCGAGCAGTTGCGCGCCAAGGTGTCGTGGCCGGAAGGGCCGCGCGCGCCGAAAGCGCCGCAGGGGGCGCTCGCCGGCAAGACGGTCGTGCTGACGGGCACGCTGCCCACGCTCTCGCGCGAGGAAGCGAAGGAAATGCTGGAGGCGGCCGGCGCGAAAGTGGCCGGTTCTGTCTCGAAAAAGACCGACTACGTGGTGGCGGGCGCGGAGGCGGGCAGCAAGCTCGCCAAGGCGGAGGAACTCGGGGTTCCCGTCGTCGACGAAGACGGCATGAAAAAGCTATTGGAAGGAGTCACTCCATGATCCGGGAAATTCTCAAGATGGGCGATCCGCGTCTTTTGCGCATCGCTCAGCCTGTCGAACATTTCGACACGCCGGAACTGCACACGCTCGTGCAGGACATGTTCGACACGATGCGCGACGCGAACGGCGCGGGGCTCGCCGCGCCGCAGATCGGCGTCGATCTGCAAGTGGTCATCTTCGGCTTCGGCCACAACGAGCGTTATCCGGACGCGCCGCCCGTGCCGGAGACGGTGCTCATCAATCCGATCATCACGCCCAACGGGCACGACATGGAGGAGGGCTGGGAAGGCTGTCTTTCGGTGCCGGGGCTGCGCGGCGCGGTGCAGCGTTTCTCGATGATTCGCTACCAGGGCTTCGATCAGTACGGCAACGCGATAGAACGGCTCGCGGAGGGCTTTCATGCGCGCGTCGTGCAGCACGAGTGCGATCATCTGATCGGCAAGCTGTACCCGATGCGCATCACCGACTTTTCGAAGTTCGGCTTCACCGAAGTGCTTTTTCCGGGGCTCGACCCGCGCGACGACTGAACCGACCGATTCAGGCACCGCCTAAGAAAAAACCCGCTTGCTGCAAGCGGGTTTTTTCGTTCAGGTCAACGTTTCGGGATCGCGCGCGGTGTCGGGCTGGCGAAAGAGCGCGACGTGCTTGGGATTGGCCGAGCCTTGCAGACGGCCGTCGGGCAGGCGCGCGAACACCATCTCTCCGATGCCGGGGCTCGTCACGACGACTTCATCGCGCAGGGCGAGCAAGGCTTCGAGCCGTCGTCGGCCGCTCACGATTTCAAGACCGGTTTCTGTCGCACGAACGATGATTTCAACTGACATGGCCACTCTCCTTGAAGCGTTGATCCTGATTGCCGTTATTCCGATGCCCGTCCTCGACGCGTTGGGGCTGTCAAAAGTGCTCGGACATTCCGTACCTAACGGACATTTGACCGATTTTCTTTAGCCTAAATGTGGACAAAATAAAACGGCGCGATCGATAAGCGATCGCGCCGTTTTCGGGCTTCGGATGTCGCGTTTTTGCGACGTGTGACGAATCAGAAGGTCTCGTTGGGTGCCAGATAACGCCACTGGCCGGGCGGCAGCGCACCGAGCGTCACGCGTCCCATGCGAATGCGTTTCAGGCCGACGACTTCCAGCCCGACGAGCTCGCACATACGGCGAATCTGACGTTTCTTGCCTTCGCGCAGCACGAAGCGGAGCTGTTCGCCGTTTTGCCAGCTCACCTGCGCGGTCTTGAGCGGCACGCCGTCGAGTTCAAGGCCGTGACGCAGCAGCGCGAGTTTCTCCGCGGGCAGGTGCTGGTCGACATCGACGGTATGCTCGCCGTAGCGCACGCGCACGAGGTACTCCTTGTCCACTTCGGAGTGCCCGCCGATCAGCTGCTTCGCGATGCGGCCGTCCTGCGTCAGGACGAGCAGGCCGGTCGAGTCGATATCCAGACGACCCGCCGGCGCGAGCGTGCGCAGATGTCCCGGTGAAAAACGAATTCCCGAACGGTCTTCGTCCCAGTGATTCGACGGGTTGATGAGCGTGACGGCGGGCTCGTAGCCGTCTTCGGCCTGACCCGACACGTAGCCGACGGGCTTGTGTAACAGAATCGTGACGAGTTGCGACTGCGCCGAGCGGGCGGCGGGCAGAATCTCGATGTTCTGATCCGGGCGAATGCGCGAGCCGAGCGTGTCGATCACCTCGCCATCGACCAGCACCCAGCCTTTTTCGATCCACTCGTCGGCCTCGCGGCGCGAACACAGGCCGAGTTCGGACATGACTTTCGACAGGCGAACGAGGTTGTCGCCGTGAGCGTGGGGTTTCTTGGGGGCTCCTTCGTTGGCTGCTAAGGCCGCTCGTGGGGCGTCGCCGCGCGATTTCGATGGGCGACGGTCGTCTGTGCGGGAATCGCGTGCTTCAGTCGGTTTGCGGGGGCCGCGGTCGCTGAATGACGGGCGGGAATCGCGGTCGCCGCGCGCTTCGGCCGGCCGACGCGGGCCGCGATCGCCGAAAGTCGGGCGCGAGTCGTCGCTGCGTTGCTTGAACGGGCGGCGGTCGTCGCTGCGGGAATCGCGATCGCCACGCCCTTCGGCCGCGCGACGCGGACCACGGTCGCCGAACGCTGCACGTGAATCATCGCCGCGCGGTTTGAAAGCACGCCGCTCGTCCGAACGCGAATCGCGGTCGCCGCGTCCTTCAGTCGCTCGACGCGGACCGCGATCGCCCACAGCACGCGACTCATCGCCGCGTGGTTTGAACGGACGGCGTTCGTCGCTGAGGGAATGTCGCTCACCGTATCCTTCAGCCGCCCGACGCGGACCTCGATCGCCAAACGCAGCCCGCGAATCATCGCCGCGCGGTTTGAAAGCACGCCGCTCGTCGGAACGCGAATCGCGCTCACCGCGTCCTTCAGCCGCCCGACGCAGACCGCGATCGCCAAAAGCCGGTCGCGAATCATCGCCGCGCGGCTTAAAAGCACGCCGCTCGTCGGAACGCGATTCGCGATCGCCGCGTCCTTCAGTCGCTCGACGCGGACCACGATCGCCCACAGCACGCGAATCATCGCCGCGTGGTTTGAACGAACGGCGTTCGTCACTGCGGGAATCGCTGTTGCCGCGCGCTTCCGCCGGCCGACGCGGGCCACGATCACCGAAGGCCGGGCGCGAATCGTCGCCGCGTGGTTTAAACGGACGGCGTTCGTCGCTGCGGGAATCGCTGTTTCCGCGCGCTTCCGCCGGCCGACGCGGACCACGATCACCGAATGCCGGGCGCGAATCATCGCCACGCGGTTTGAAAGCACGCCGCTCCTCGGAACGCGAATCACGCTCACCCCGTCCTTCAGCCGCCCGACGCGGACCGCGATCGCCAAACGCAGCCCGCGACTCATCCCCACGCGGTTTGAAAGGCCGCCGCTCGTCGCCGCGCGTATCGCGATTGCGATCCCCAGCCGCATCACGCGGCTTGAAAGCACGCCGCTCGCCCGACGCATCCGACCGTCCGGTCGACCCCGCCCGCGCATCGGCCGGCTTTCCGCGCTTGACCAGTGGCTTCTCGGGCGCGGCATCGCGCGCAGGCTTGCGCCCGGTGATCGATCCGGAACGGATCGGCGATCGCGTCGACGATGTGGGACGCGGATGTTTGGCTGTCAGTTTGACGCGCATAAAGTCTCAGGCTGCGATCGCGCGCAGCAGTTCGGTTTCGACCTGGATCTGCGTGCGGTTCGACGACAGGCCTCGGCCATCGAGCAGGAACACGTCTTCGACGCGTTCGCCGAGCGTGTTGATGCGCGCCGCCTGCACGCCGATCCGGTGTTGCGCGAGCACGCGCGCGATCGAATAAAGAAGGCCCTGCCGGTCGTTCGCCGACACGGACAGGATGTAGTACTGGCCACGCTCGTCAGGGCGCAAATCCACGCGCGGCGTGACCGGAAAACTTCGCACGAGCCGCGAGACGCGGCCTTTCGACGGCTCCGGCAGAATGCTTTCGTCCATCAAGCGCGCGCTCAGTTGCTGCTCGACCAGATTCGCGATATCGCGATAACTGCCGTCGTGATCCGGATGCGCGACGAGGAAGTTGTCCAGCGCGTAACCGTGGCGCGTCGTGGTGATGCGCGCATCGAGCACGGAGAGGCCGTTCTTGTCGAAATACGCGCAGATGCCGGCGAACAGATCCGGCCGGTCGCGCAGATAGACGAGCACCTGCAGCGCCGCGCCGATCGGCGAGGGCCGGGCGCGCACGATCGGCGCGTCGCTCTCGACGTGCCGGTACAGCACGCGCGTCTGCCACGCGATGTCCGCCGGATCGTGACGCAGGAAATAGCCGACGTCGAGTTGATCCCACAGCCGCTTTTCCGCGTGCTCGGGCACCGTTTCGAGGCGCAGGAGCGCAAGCGCGGCTTCTTTCCGGGACTTGAGTTCGGAATGTGTGTCGGGCCGCGCTCCGCCGAGCACGGCGAGCGTCGCGCGGTACAGGTCTTCGAGCAGCTTGCCTTTCCAGTTGTTCCAGACCTTCGGGCTCGTGCCGCGAATGTCCGCCACGGTCAGCAGATAGAGCGCGGTCAGACGCCGCTCCGTCTTCACCACCGACGCGAATTGCTTGATGACTTCCGGATCGCTCGTGTCCTGTTTCTGCGCGACATGGCTCATCGTCAGATGCTGCTGCACCAGCCACACGACGAGTTCCGTATCGTCCGCGCTCATCTCGTGCTCGCGGCAGAAGCGGCGGGCGTCCGCCATGCCGAGCGTCGAATGATCGCCGCCGCGGCCCTTCGCGATATCGTGAAACAGCGCCGCGACGTAAAGCACCCACGGCCGCTCGAAGTTGCCCATCAGCTGACTGCAGAACGGGTATTCGTGCGCGTGCTCCGCAATGGCGAAGCGGCGCAGATTGCGCAGCACCATCAGGATGTGCTGATCGACCGTGTAGACGTGATAGAGGTCGTGCTGCATCTGCCCGACGATGCGCCGGAAGTTGAGCAGGTAGCGCCCGAGCACGCTCGTCTGGTTCATGAGCCGCAGCGCATGCGTGATGCCTTCGGGCTGCTTCAGGATTTCCATGAAAAGACGCCGGTTCTCCGGGTCGCGCCGCCAGTTGCGGTCCATGATTTCGCGCGCGTTATAGATCGCACGCAACGTCCGCGCGGACAGGCCCTTCACGCCGCGCGTCTGCTCGTACAGCAGGAAGGCTTCGAGAATGGCGTGCGGTTCGCGTTCGAACACGTCGTCGCTCGCGATTTCGAGCATGCCTTGCTTCTCGACGAAACGGTCCGACAGCACGCGGGTGACGCCCGACGTCGACGGGAAAAGCTGCGCTTCCACGTTCTGGATCAGGATGGTGGCGAGCTGCGTGACGGCTTTGGCCGCCCAGTAATAGCGGCGCATCAGCTGTTCGCTCGCGCGCTTGGCGGCGGTCGCCTTGAAGCCGAAGCTTTCGGCGAGCGGCGTCTGCAAATCGAACACGAGAATGTCCTGCCGGCGCTTGGCGATCACATGCAGGCGGGCGCGCAGCGTCTTCAGAAAGGCTTCGTTGCGGCGCAGTTCGCGCGCTTCGCGTTCGGTGATGAGCTCGCGCGCATCCAGTTCGCGCCAGCTCGACCCGAACCCCGCCGCCCGCGTGATCCAGAGGATCAATTGCAGGTCGCGCAGGCCGCCCGGGCTTTCCTTGATGTTCGGCTCCAGGCTGTACGGTGTGTCCTGGAACTTGGCGTGACGCTGCCGCATCTCCAGTACCTTCGCCTGGAAGAAGGCGCGCGGATCGAGCGTTTCGCGATAGCGCTCCGTGAAACGGCAAAAGAGCGCCGCGTCGCCGCAAAGGCGCCGCGCTTCGAGCAGAGACGTCAGCACCGTCACGTCGTTGGCGGCTTCCGCGATGCATTGCTCGACCGAGCGCACGCTGCTGCCGATATCGAGCCCAAGATCCCACGCCATGCCGATGAATCGCTCGACGCGTTCGTTGAGCTCGGCCTCATCGGCCTGCGGCACGGTGTCCGGCAGCAGCACGAGAATGTCGACGTCCGAGTAGGGCGCAAGCTCGCCGCGCCCGTAGCCGCCGACCGCGACGAGCGCGGCGCTCGCCGGCATATCGGATGCCGACCAGGCGCCTTTGAGCGCGTCGTCGGTGGCGCGGCCGAGCGCCTGCATCAACGAGTCGACATTCGATGCCGTCTCGAAGCGTTCGATGAGTGCCGCCTTCGCCGCCTTGTAGGCGGCGCGCAGCGTTTCGCAAGGCGAGGCGACGACGGCAGTGACGCTCATGGGACGGATCGGCGAGAGGTGAAAGGACCGGCGGACGAGGGAACCGGAAGGCGGCTGCGCGCGGCGCGCGCAGCGCGTGGGCGCGCCACTCAGGCGGTCGCCGCGATCAGTTGCGACGGCGCCTGCGTGCCGGCGGACACCGTCAGCACTTCGTAGCCCGTCGGCGTGACGAGCACGGTGTGCTCCCATTGCGCCGAGAGACTGCGGTCGCGCGTCTTGACGGTCCACTGGTCGGGCATCGTGCGGATGTCGCGCCGGCCGGCGTTGATCATCGGCTCGACGGTGAAGATCATGCCCGGCTGCAATTCGATGCCCGTGCCCGGCCGCCCGTAATGCAGCACTTGCGGCTCCTCGTGGAACACCGTGCCGATGCCGTGGCCGCAGTATTCGCGCACGACGCTGTAGCCCTGCGCTTCGGCGTGCTTCTGAATGGCGTGGCCGATGTCGCCGAGATGCGCGCCGGGGCGCACCTGATCGATGCCGAGCCACATGCAGTCGAAGGTCGTCTGCACGAGGCGTTTTGCGAGAATCGAGCCCTCGCCGACGATGAACATGCGGCTCGTGTCGCCAAAATAGCCGTCCTTGATCACCGTGATGTCGATGTTGAGCGCGTCGCCGTTCTTCAGCACCTTCTCGCCGGGAATGCCGTGGCAGATCACGTCGTTCACAGAAATGCACGTGGCTTTCGGATACGGCGGATAGCCGGGCGGCTGATAGTTGAGCGGCGCGGGAACCGTGCCCTGTTCCTTCACCATGTATTCGTGGCAGAGGCGGTCGAGTTCTTCGGTGGTCACGCCCGGCACGATATGCGGCGTGATGAAATCGAGCACTTCGCTGGCGAGCCGGCAGGCGACGCGCATGTGCGCGATATCGTGTTCGTTTTTCAGCGTAATGGACATGACGGGCTCTGAATGCGCGGTTTTGCAGGGAGGCGGGCGTGAGCCGCGAAGCCGGCATTATCGCACCTTAGGAAAGGCGCCGCAGCGCGATTCTGCGGCGCGCGCGAGGGCGCAGCCGGTTCGCGCGCCGGTTTTGCAGGCATCGGGCGGCTTGAGCGGTGTAATCGTCACATGCTATACTCATGGGCTAAGTCTTAGTCCACTTTCTTGGTTGATTCGGAGTGGCAAGACTTAGAGCGTTCGCTTCTCACGAAGCGGCGCTTTTTCGAAACTCAAGCCGGCGCACCCAGGGTGTTCGGCGTCTGGTCAGCGAGAAACGCTGAAATCGGGCGCGGGATGCGGCAGCCGGCTTAAGACCCAACCCTCGCGGAGAATTTCATGGCAGTCACGATGCGTCAAATGCTGGAAGCCGGTGTCCACTTCGGTCACCAAACGCGCTTCTGGAACCCCAAGATGGCCCCGTACATCTTCGGTCATCGCAACAAGATTCACATCATCAACCTCGAAAAGACGCTGCCGCTCTACAACGACGCGCTGAAGTACGTGCGCCAGTTGGCAGCGAATCGCGGCACGATTCTTTTCGTCGGCACGAAGCGCCAGTCGCGCGACACCATCGCGCAGGAAGCCCAGCGCGCGGGCATGCCTTTCGTCAACGCCCGCTGGCTCGGCGGCATGCTGACGAACTTCAAGACGCTGAAGGTGTCCATCAAGCGCCTGAAGGACATGGAAGCAGCGGTCGAGTCGGGTGAAACCGAGCGCATGAGCAAGAAGGAAGCCCTTCTGTTCGAACGCGAAATCGCCAAGCTGCAAAAGTCGATCGGCGGCGTGAAGGACATGGGCGGCATTCCGGACGCGATCTTCGTGATCGACGTCGGCTACCACAAGATTGCCGTCACCGAAGCGAAGAAGCTCGGCATTCCGGTTATCGCCGTGGTCGACACGAACCACTCGCCGGAAGGCATCGACTACGTGATCCCGGGTAACGACGACGCGTCGAAGGCCGTGGCCCTGTACGCCGAAGGCGTCGCGGACGCGATCCTCGAAGGCCGCGCGAACGCCGTGAACGACGTCGTTCAGGCTGTGCGCAACGGCGAAGGCGACGAGTTCGTCGAGGTCAACGCAGAGGCGTAATCGAGCCCTGTGGCCGACAAAAAAGGGGGCTTTGCGAAAGGCCCCTTTTTTTTAGTCGGCGCGATGGTTGAACCAATCTTTGCCGTGGGCGCAGACGCCGGCGGCACGTATCAAACAGACTCAAGGAGCGAATGATGGCGGCAATTACCGCAAGCATGGTGGCAGAACTGCGCGCGAAGACCGATGCGCCGATGATGGAATGCAAGAAGGCGCTGACCGAAGCCGACGGCGACATGGCGCGCGCTGAAGAGCTGCTGCGCGTGAAGCTCGGCAACAAGGCGAGCAAGGCGGCATCGCGCGTGACGGCCGAAGGCATCGTCGTGGCGCACGTCGAAGGCGGCGTGGGCGCGCTCGTCGAGTTGAACTGCGAAACCGACTTCGTCGCGAAGAACGACGACTTCATGACGTTCGGCAAGGGCATCGCGGCGCTGGTCGCAAAGAGCAACCCGGCTGACGTGGCTGCGCTGTCGGCCATGCCGTACGAAAGCAACACGGTCGACGCCGTGCGTCTCGCGCTCGTCGGCAAAATCGGCGAGAACCTGTCGATCCGCCGCTTCGTGCGCTTCGAAACCACCAACAAGCTGGCGTCCTACCTGCACGGCACGCGCATCGGCGTGCTCGTCGAGTTCACGGGCGCGGACGAGCAGGTCGGCAAGGACGTCGCCATGCACGTCGCCGCGATGAAGCCGGTGTCGCTGTCGTCGGACGAAGTGCCGGCGGACCTGATCGCGAAAGAGCGCAGCATCGCCGAGCAGAAGGCCGCCGAGTCGGGCAAGCCGGCTGAGATCGTCGCGAAGATGGTCGACGGCAGCATCCAGAAGTATCTGAAGGAAGTGTCGCTGCTGAACCAGCCGTTCGTGAAGAACGACAAGCAGACCATCGAGCAGATGCTGAAGGCGGCCAACGCGTCGGTGCAGAAGTTCGCGCTGTTCGTCGTGGGCGAGGGCATCGAGAAGCGCCAGGACGACTTCGCGGCAGAAGTGGCGGCGCAAGTCGCGGCGGCCAAGCAGTCGTAAAAGCGGTATCCGCGGCGCTGCGCCCAAATGGCGCGGCCCCGCGTCGAAGCGGACACCCGCGGCGGATCGCATCAGGCATCTGCCGCAAGATTCAAGGCGTTCCGGTTCGCATCATGTGGCGGGCGCGGTAGGTTCGGGTTAACCCGTACATGCCGCGCCCGTCAGTTCGATCCGGGCCGCTTGCGGTAACTATTGTTTCACCCCTACAGTTCTACGTTGTTGCAACCCTCCTCGGCGCGATCGGAACCTCATATGCCCACAGCCTACAAACGCGTACTTCTCAAACTCTCCGGCGAAGCCCTCATGGGCGACGATGCTTTCGGCATCAATCGCGCAACAATCGAAAGGATGGTGGCGGACGTCGCTGAAGTGGTGCGGATGGGCACGCAACTGGCCGTCGTGATCGGCGGCGGCAACATCTTTCGCGGCGTCGCGGGCGGCGCGGCCGGCATGGACCGTGCGACGGCCGACTACATGGGCATGCTCGCCACGATGATGAACGCACTCGCGCTGCAGGACGCCATGCGCCACGCGGGCATCGAGGCGCGCGTGCAGTCGGCGCTGCGCATGGATCAGGTCGTCGAGCCGTATATCCGCCCGCGCGCCATTCGCCAGCTCGAAGAAGGCAAGGTCGTGATTTTCGCGGCCGGCACGGGCAATCCGTTCTTCACGACGGATACGGCTGCCGCGCTGCGCGGCTCGGAAGTCGGCGCCGAAGTGGTGTTGAAGGCGACGAAGGTCGATGGCGTATACTCCGCCGACCCGAAGAAGGACCCGAGCGCGACGCGCTACAGCACGATCAGCTTCGACGAGGCGATCGGCCGCAATCTGCAGGTGATGGACGCCACGGCTTTCGCCCTGTGCCGCGACCAGAAGCTGCCGATCCGCGTGTTTTCGATCACCAAGGCCGGCGCGCTCAAGCGCATCGTGCAAGGCGACGACGAAGGGACGCTCGTCCACGTGTAAACTCTCGCGTAATCGGGCGCCGCGCGCACCCCGGCGTGAACCGCGCCGGGTGAGGGCGAAGCGGGCGCCCGCATCGCCAGTAAACCCAGGTTTTGGAGGTTCAAATGAGTGTGGCTGACATCAAAAAGGGCGTCGATCAGAAGATGCAGCGATCGATCGAAGCATTCAAGGCCGATCTCGCCAAGATCCGCACGGGCCGCGCGCACACCGGCCTGCTGGATCACATCCAGGTTGATTACTACGGCTCGAACGTGCCCATCTCGCAGGTGGCGAACATGACGCTCGTCGACGCCCGCACGATCGGCGTGCAGCCGTGGGAAAAGAAGATGGTCGCCGTCGTCGAAAAGGCGATCCGCGAATCGGATCTCGGCCTGAACCCGGCCACGCAAGGCGATCTGATCCGCGTGCCGATGCCCGCGCTCACCGAAGAGCGCCGCCGCGAACTCACGAAGGTCGTGAAGAGCGAAGGCGAAACGGCGAAGATCGCGGTGCGCAACCTGCGCCGCGACGCCAACGAGCAGCTGAAGAAGCTCGTGAAAGACAAGGAAATCTCGGAAGACGACGAGCGCCGCGCAAGTGACGACGTTCAGAAGCTCACCGATAAATTCGTGGCGGAAATCGACAAGCTCGTTCAGACGAAAGAAGCCGAAATCATGACGGTGTGAGGCCTTAGCCGGTCCTGCCAGCCTCGGGTGACGAAAAACCCAGGCTGGCTTTTCATTTCCCGTCGATTACAAGATTCAGCGGCCATGACCTATACCAGCTCTACCGTTCGCGTGCCCGATGTCGCGGCTGTCCCGCGCCACGTCGCGATCATCATGGACGGCAACGGCCGTTGGGCGACCGAGCGGCGCCTGCCGCGTGTCGCCGGTCATACGCGCGGCGTCGATGCGGTCCGCGCGACCGTCGAAAGCTGCGCCAAGCGCGGCGTCGAATTCGTTACGCTCTTCGCGTTCAGTTCCGAAAACTGGCGTCGTCCGACGGAAGAAGTGTCGTTTCTGATGCGGCTTTTCGTGACCGCGCTGGAACGCGAGATCGGCAAGCTGCACGCCAACGGCATTCGCCTGCGCGTCGTCGGCGACATTTCCATGTTCGACGATCGCATTCGCGCGCTGATCCAGCGCGCCGAAACCAAGACCGCGCGCAATACGCGCCTCACGCTGACCATCGCGGCCAATTACGGCGGGCGCTGGGACATCATGCAGGCGACCAAGAAGCTCATCGCGCAATCGCTCGAACAGGGCACGCCCGCCCGCGTGGACGACGAGTCGTTCGCCGAGCATCTCGCCATGGCTTACGCGCCGGAGCCCGACCTCTTCATTCGCACGGGCGGCGAGCAGCGCATCAGCAATTTCCTGCTGTGGCAGCTCGCGTACACCGAGTTCTATTTCACCGACACTTACTGGCCCGATTTCGACGCCGACGCGCTCGACCGCGCGATCGCGTCGTATGGCGACCGTGAGCGCCGTTTCGGGCGCACCAGTGCGCAACTCGCGTCCCAATCGCAGAAGGCCGACACCCTTTCATGCTAAAGACCCGTGTCATCACGGCAATCGTGCTGCTGGCGGTTCTCGTGCCGGTCACGCTGTTCGCGCCGATCGGCGCATTCGGCGCGCTGATCGGTTTCGTCGTCGTGTTCGCCGCGTGGGAGTGGGGACGCCTGCTGAAGCTCAACGGCGCAGGGCCCGTGGCGTACGCGCTGGTCGCGGGGCTCGCGCTCATCTTCAGCACGTATCTCGGCGTCGCGCCGAAGGCGCTGTTCCAGATGGCGGCGATTTTCTGGGTGCTCGCGGGGCCGTACGCGCTCCTGCGCAAGCCGGTTCTGGCAGGCGGCGCGTGGCGCGCGTTCCTGCTTTTCGCCGGAATCATCGTGTTCGTCGCGTGCTGGCATGCGGTCGTCGCGGCCCGCACCGTCGGGGTCGCGTTCGTGCTATCGCTTCTCCTAGTCGTCTGGCTGGCTGACATAGGCGCATACTTCGCCGGAAAAGCATTGGGCCGCCACAAGCTCGCGCCGTCCATCAGCCCGGGCAAGACGTGGGAAGGCGCCATCGGCGGCTGGGCGGCCGTCATGGTGATCGGCTCGCTCGCGGCGGCCACCGGCGTCTATGCGCCGACCGTGTTCTCCGCTTTCGTCGGACACCTCGGCTGGGCGCGCGCGCTCGTCGCGCTCACCGTGCTGGTGGCGTTCAGCGTGGTCGGCGATTTGTTCGAATCGCTCCTGAAACGCCAGGCCGGCGTCAAGGACTCAAGCGGTCTGCTGCCGGGCCACGGCGGCGTGCTCGACCGCATCGATGCATTGTTGCCGGTATTGCCGATCGCATTGCTCATGCTCGGATAGATCGGCCAGAGAAGATTTCATGCAAAAACGTCTTACATTGCTCGGCTCCACGGGCTCGATCGGCGACAGTACGCTCGACGTCGTGGAGCGGCACCCGGACCGGTTCTCGGTCTACGCGCTCACCGCTCACCGTAACGGCGACAAACTCGTCGCGCAGTGCCTGCGTTTCCAGCCCGAAGTAGCGGTCGTGGGCGATGCCGAAACCGCCGCGCGCGTTGCCGCGGCGTTGCGCGCCGCCGGCAGCAAGACCGAAGTGACGTACGGCCCGGATGCGCTCGTCGACGTCGCCCGCGCCGCGCAGTGCGATACCGTGGTCGCGGCGATCGTCGGCGCGGCGGGCCTCGCGCCGACGCTCGCCGCCGCGCGCGCCGGCAAGCGCATTCTGCTGGCGAACAAGGAAGCGCTGGTCATGTCCGGCCAGATCTTCATGGACGCCGTGCGCGACAACGGCGCCGTGCTCTTGCCGGTCGACAGCGAGCACAACGCCGTGTTCCAGTGCCTGCCGCCCTGCGCGGACAGCGAGGCGCGCCTGCACGGCGGCGTGTCGAAGATCATTCTCACGGCGTCCGGCGGTCCGTTTCGCACGCGCGAGCCTTCGACGCTCGTCGACGTCACGCCCGACGAAGCCTGCAAGCATCCGAACTGGGCGATGGGCCGCAAAATCTCGGTCGATTCCGCGACGATGATGAACAAGGGCCTCGAAGTCATCGAGGCGCACTGGCTCTTCGATCTGCCGGGCTCGCGCATCGAAGTGCTGATCCATCCGCAAAGCGTGATTCACTCGATGGTGTCCTACGCCGACGGCTCCGTGCTCGCGCAACTCGGCAATCCGGACATGCGCACGCCGATCGCGCATGCGCTCGCGTTCCCGGATCGCGTCGAGTCGGGCGTCGCGCCGCTCGATCTCGCGCAGATCGCGTCGCTGACTTTCGAGAAGCCCGACTTCGCGCGCTTTCCGTGTCTCGCGCTCGCCATCGACGCGCTCGAAGCCGGCGGCATCGCGAGCGCGGCGTTGAACGCGGCAAACGAAATCGCGGTCGAAGCGTTTCTCGCGCGGCGCATCGGCTTCATGTCGATCGGCGGCGTGGTCGAGCGGGTGCTGAGCGCCTTGCCCAACACGAGCGCCGCATCGCTCGACGACGTGCTCGCCGCCGATGCCAGCGCGCGCCGTCTCGCGTCCCGTTTCGTCGCAGAGTTGACTGCGAGCGCACCAGGCGCGGAACCCATCGCCCATTGAGGCCGTCATGAACTTTCTGACCGAAATCGTCGCCTTCGTCGTCGCGATTGGCGTGCTCGTCGTCGTCCACGAATTCGGTCACTACAGCGTCGCGCGACTATGCGGCGTCAAGGTGTTGCGGTTCTCGGTCGGCTTCGGCAAGCCGCTCGTGCGCTGGGTCAGCAAGAAGACCGGCGTCGAGTGGACGATCGCGGCGCTGCCGCTCGGCGGCTACGTGAAGATGCTCGACGAGCGCGAAACGGAAGACAGCATCCCGTCCGAGGACCTGCCGCGCGCATTCAACCGGCAGCCGGTCATCAAGCGCATCGCGATTGTCGCCGCCGGGCCGGTGGCGAATTTCCTGCTGGCGATTGCGCTCTTTTCCGCCGTGTTCGCGGGCGGCGTGACCGAACCGCAGGCCATCGTATCGACGCCCGCGCCAGCGACGGCCGCCGCACGCGCGGGCTTCGAGGGCGGCGAGAAGATCGTGTCGATGCGCGACGCGCAAGGCGGCGAGACCGAGCCCATCCGCTCGTGGTCCGACCTGCGCTGGAAACTGCTCGACGCGTCGTTCGATCACCGGCGCGTCGTGCTGATGGCGAAAACGCACGACGGCACGTTCGACTTTCCGGTGAACGTCGCGGGCATCACGGACGCCGATGCGGAACAGGACTTCATGGACAAGCTCGGCTTCGCGCCGGGCGGCGGCACGCTGACGGTCGCGGGCGTGGAGCCCGGCAGCGCGGCGCAGAAGAGCGGTCTCGTCGCCGGCGACCGGCTGCGCGCGATCGACGGCCGTCCGGTCGACAACGCGACGAGCTTCATCGACTACGTGAAGGCGCACGGCGGCAAGCCCGTGACGCTCCAAATCGAGCGCGGCGCGGGCAGCGATGCCAAGCGGACTTCGGTACAGATCGTGCCCGACGTGAAGCGCGATGCGGCGACGGGCAAGGACATCGGTCGCATCGGCGCGGCGCTCGCGAATCAGCTGCCGACCGTCGACGTGCGTTACGGTCCGCTCGAAAGCCTGCGTCTCGGCGTCAATCGGACCTGGGACATCAGCGTGTATTCGCTGCGCATGTTCGGCCGCATGATCGTCGGGCAGGCGTCGCTGAAAAACCTGTCCGGTCCGGTCACCATCGCGGACTACGCGGGCAAGAGCGCGCGACTCGGTCTGACCGCGTTCGTGTCTTTCCTGGCGCTCGTCAGCATCAGCCTGGGTGTGTTGAACTTGTTACCGATTCCGGTTCTGGACGGTGGGCATCTGTTATATTATTTGGTTGAAGCCGTTACCGGCAAAGCCGTGTCCGATCGCTGGCAGCTGGTTCTGCAGCGGGCGGGGCTGGTCTGCATCGTCGCTCTGTCGATGATCGCGCTCTTCAACGACCTGACTCGCCTGATCCGTTTCTGATCCACTTTGATAATGTCTGGCGGCGCTCGAGAAGCGACCGCCGGAACGAATGCAGCTTTAAATACTGGGGAAGCACGTTGTTCAAACCTCATCGCTTTGTTCCTAAGTCGGCTGTGGCCGCGGCGCTCGCCGCAACGGGCATGGCGGCACACGCCACCACGCCGTTCGTCGTGCAGGATATCCGGATCGAAGGTCTTCAACGCATCGAGCCGGGCTCCGTATTCGCTTATCTGCCGATCAAGCAAGGCGACACGTTCACCGACGACAAGGCCTCCGAAGCGATTCGCGCGCTGTATGCAACCGGCTTCTTCAACGACGTACAAATCGCAACCGAAGGCAACGTGGTGGTCGTGCAGGTGCAGGAGCGCCCGGCCATTTCGAATATCGAATTCAGCGGACTGCACGAGTTCGATAAGGACACCATCACCAAGGCGCTGCGCTCGGTCGGTCTGTCGCAGGGCCGCTCTTACGACAAGTCGCTGCTCGACAAGGCCGAGCAGGAACTGAAGCGCCAATACCTGACGCGCGGCTACTACGCGGCGGAAGTGACCACCACGGTGACGCCGGTGGACCGCAACCGCGTGTCGATCCTCTTCTCGGTGGCCGAAGGCCCGAGCGCGAAGATCCGCCAGATCAACTTCGTCGGCAACAAGGCCGTGAGCAGCGGCACGTTGCTGAGCGAAATGCAGCTGTCCACGCCGAACTGGTTCTCGTGGTACACGAAGAGCGACCTGTACGCGAAGGAAAAGCTGACGGGCGACCTCGAGAACGTGCGTTCGTACTACCTGAACCACGGCTACCTCGAGTTCAGCATCGACTCCACGCAGGTGTCGATCTCGCCCGACAAGAAGGACATGTACCTGACCATCGCGGTGCATGAGGGCGAGCCGTACAAGGTCGCGAGCGTCAAGCTCGCCGGCAATCTGCTCGACCGCGAAGCCGAGCTCAACAAGCTCATCACCGTGAAGCCGGGCCAGCTTTTCTCGGCGGAGAAACTGCAGGCAACGACCAAGGCGATCGTCGACAAGCTCGGCCAGTACGGCTACGCGTTCGCGCAAGTCAATGCGCAGCCGGAAATCGATCAGGCGCATCACACGGTCGCGCTCACGCTGCAAGTGGATCCGAGCCGGCGCGTCTATGTGCGCCGCGTGAATATCGTCGGCAACACGCGCACGCGCGACGAAGTGGTGCGCCGCGAAATGCGCCAGCTCGAAAGCTCGTGGTTCGATTCGAGCCGTCTCGCGCTGTCGAAGGACCGCGTGAATCGTCTGGGCTATTTCACGGATGTGGACGTCACCACGACGCCGGTGGAAGGCACGAACGACCAGGTCGATGTCGACGTCAAGGTGGCCGAAAAGCCGACCGGCGCGATCACGCTGGGCGCGGGCTTCTCGTCGACGGACAAGGTGGTGCTGTCGGCGGGCGTGTCGCAGGACAACGTGTTCGGTTCGGGCACGAGCCTTTCCGTCAACGTGAACACGGCCAAGACGTATCGCACGCTCACGGTCACGCAGGTCGATCCGTACTTCACCATCGACGGCATCAAGCGTATTACGGACGCGTACTACCGCACGTATCAGCCGCTGTATTACTCGACGGATTCGAGCTTCAAGATCGTGACGATGGGCGCGGACACGAAGTTCGGCATTCCTTTCTCGGAACAGGACACGGTGTTCTTCGGCCTCGGCGCCGAGCAGAACACGATGGACGTGGACTCGTCCACGCCGCAGTCGTACAAGAACTACGTCGCCGAGTTCGGCCGCGTGGTCAACAACTTCCCGCTCACGGTCGGCTGGTCGCGCGACAATCGCGACAGCGCGCTCGTGCCGAGCCGCGGCTACTACATCCAGTCGAACGCGGAATACGGCACGCCGCTCGGCAACACCACGTACGCGAAGTTCGACGCGCAGTTCCAGTACTACTACTCGTTCGCTCGCGGCTTCGTGCTCGGCTTCAACCTGCAAGGCGGTTACGGCAAGGGTCTCGCCGGCCAGACGTTCCCGATCTTCAAGAACTACTACGCGGGCGGTATCGGTTCGGTGCGTGGGTACTCGCCGAGCTCGCTGGGTCCGCGTGACGCCACCACGAACGATCCGATCGGCGGCTCGCGCATGGCGGTCGGCAATATCGAACTGACGTTCCCGCTGCCCGGCACGGGCTACGACCGCACGCTGCGCGTGTTCACGTTCCTCGACGCGGGTAACGTCTGGGGCGATCCGGGTCAGGGCGGCACGACGAGCGGCGCAAACGGCCTGCGTTACGGCTACGGCGTGGGTCTTGCGTGGATTTCGCCGATCGGCCCGCTCAAGCTGAGCCTCGGCTTCCCGCTGCAGAAACACACGGGCGACCAATACCAGAAGTTCCAGTTCCAGATCGGTACGGCCTTCTAAGAGACGGCCCGACGTGAACGAACGGACACTTCATTCAAATCGACGTGACGTGAGGAACACTTTGCGAACCGGTATGCTTTCGAAACATGCGGCGCTGACGCTGGCTTTGTCTCTGGTCTTCGGCCTCGGCGCCGTCGCGAAAGCGGACGCTCAGGAAGCGCGCATCGCAGCGGTCAATTCCGACCGCATCCTGCGCGAATCGTCGGCGGCGAAGGCCGCGCAGTCGAAGCTGGAGCAGGAATTCTCCAAGCGCGACAAGGCGTTGCAGGACATGGCGCAGCGGCTCAAGTCGATGTCGGACAACATCGACAAGAACGGCGCCTCAATGTCGGCCACCGACCGCGCCGCGCGTCAACGCGATCTCGCGCAGCTCGACGCGGACTTCCAGCGCAAGCAGCGCGAATTCCGCGAAGACCTGAACCAGCGCCGCAACGAAGAACTGGCGGCGGTTCTGGACCGCGCGAACAAGGTCATCAAGCAGATTGCCGAGCAGCAGCACTACGACCTGATCGTGCAGGAAGCGGTGTACGTGAGCCCGCGCATCGACATCACGGATCAGGTGCTGAAGGCGCTGGCGGCGACGAGCCAGAACGGCGGCGCGAGCCCGAACTGACGAGGAGTTTTCATAGGCATGGCATCAGGCATGGCGATCACGCTCGACGAACTGGTCAGGCGCTTTGGCGGCGAGGTGGTCGGCCAGGGCGGGCATCGCGTCGAGGGCCTTGCGCCGCTCGACAAGGCGGGGCCTGCGCAACTCGCGTTTCTCGCGAATCACAAGTATCTGCCGCAGGTCGAGACGACGCGCGCCGGCGCCGTGCTGATTTCCCGCGCGGATCTCGACAAACTGTCCGCGCCGCGCGAGGGCAGTAATTTCATCGTCACGCCGAATCCCTACGCTTACTTCGCTCGCGTCGCGCAGGCGTTCATCGATCTGGCGTCGCCCAAGGCGGTGCCGGGCGTGCATCCGAGCGCATGGATCGACCCGGCCGCGAAAGTGGCCGCGAGCGCGGTCATCGGCCCGCACGTCACGGTGGAAGCGGGCGCGGTCGTCGGCGAGCGCGTGCGGCTGGACGCCGGCGTGTCCGTCGGTCAGGGCGTCACGCTGGCCGACGACGTGCATCTGTATCCCAACGTCACCGTCTATCATGGCTGCAAGCTGGGCGCGCGCGTGATCGTGCATGCGGGCGCGGTGATCGGCGCGGACGGGTTCGGTTTCGCGCCGGATTTCGTCGGCGAGGGCGAGGCGCGCACCGGAAGCTGGGTGAAGATTCCGCAGGTCGGCGCGGTCGATATCGGCGACGACGTGGAGATCGGCGCCAACACGACCATCGACCGCGGCGCCATGGCCGATACGGTCATCGAAGAGTGCGTGAAGATCGACAATCTCGTGCAGATCGGCCATAACTGCCGCATCGGCGCATACACGGTCATCGCGGGCTGCGCGGGCATCGCGGGCAGCACGAACATCGGGCGGCATTGCATGATCGGCGGCGCGGTGGGTATCGCTGGCCACGTGACGCTGGCGGATCATGTGATCGTCACGGCGCAGTCGGGCGTCTCGAAGTCGCTCACGCGGCCCGGCATGTACACGAGCGCATTTCCGGCCGTGAATCACGCCGACTGGAACAAGAGCGCCGCGCTCGTGCGCAATCTGGACAAGCTGCGCGATCGCATCAAGGCGCTGGAATCGGCGCTAAGCCAGAAGGCAGGCGAGCAGGGCGACGAAGCATAACCGCAAGGCTGCCGGATGAGCGCGCAGGCGAGCACCGGCAACAGAGTGAATTCACAAGCGGGCGCACGACGCCCGCAGTCAATTTCCGCGCAGGAGATGCGCGCGAGCAGAACCACCATGAGCACAGAAAAAATCAACCTCGACATCCATAAGATCCTCACGCTGCTGCCGCATCGGTATCCGATCCTGCTCGTGGACCGCGTGCTCGAACTGGAGCCGCACAAGAGCATCAAGGCGCTGAAGAACGTGTCGATCAACGAGCCGTATTTCCAGGGACATTTCCCGACGCGTCCCGTGATGCCCGGCGTACTCATTCTCGAGGCGCTCGCGCAAACCGCCGCGTTGCTCACGTTCGCCGAAGAGCCGCACGATCCGACGACCACGCTTTACTACTTCGTCGGCATCGACGGTGCGCGCTTCAAGCGCGTGGTGGAGCCGGGCGATCAGCTGATTCTCAACGTCAACTTCGAGCGGTACATGCGGGGCATCTGGAAGTTCAAGGCGCGCGCCGAAGTGGACGGCGTGACGGCCGCCGAGGCGGAACTCATGTGCACCGTGAAGAACACGGACGCCGGCGCTTAAGCGCAGCAGACAACGGCAGAAACACAGCATACAGAGGCGAGGCGCATGACCATCATTCACCCCACCGCGATCATCGAGCCGGGCGCGCAACTGGACGATTCCGTCGAAGTCGGACCATACGCGGTCGTCGGCGCGCATGTCGTCATCGGCGCGGGCACGACAATCGGCTCGCATAGCGTGATCGAAGGTCACACGACCATCGGACGCGAGAACCGCATCGGGCATTACGCGTCCATCGGCGGACGGCCGCAGGACATGAAGTACCGCGACGAGCCGACGCGTCTCGTCATCGGCGACCGCAACACCATCCGCGAATTCACCACGCTGCATACCGGCACCGTGCAGGACCGCGGCGTGACGTCGATCGGCGACGATTGCTGGATCATGGCGTACGTGCACGTCGGTCATGACTGCACGCTCGGCAACCACGTCATCATGTCGAGCAACGCGCAACTGGCTGGGCACGTGACGGTGGGCGATCACGCCATTGTGGGCGGCATGTCGGGCGTGCATCAGTTCGTGCGCATCGGCGCGCATTCGATGCTCGGCGGCGCGTCCGCGCTCGTCCAGGACGTGCCCCCGTTCGTCATCGCGGCGGGCAACAAGGCGGAGCCGCACGGCATCAACGTCGAGGGGCTGCGCCGTCGCGGCTTCACGCCGGACGCCATTTCGGCGCTGCGCCAGGCGTACCGCATCGTCTACAAGAGCGGTCTGTCGCTCGAAGAAGCCAAGGCGCAACTGAAGGAACTGGGCGCGGCAGGCGGCGACGGCGACGCGCCGGTCAAGGCGTTCACCGATTTCATCGCGGCGTCGCAGCGCGGCATCATCCGCTGATCGCGCCATCCGATGACGCTTATCACCACTGCGCCGCGTATCGCGATGGTCGCGGGCGAGCCGTCCGGCGACCTGCTCGCAGCCTCGCTGCTCAAGGGCTTGCAGGAACGGCTGCCGGCCGGAACGCGCTATAGCGGCATCGGCGGCCCGCGCATGACGGCGGCCGGCTTCGAAGCGCACTGGCCGATGGACAAGCTGACCGTGCGCGGCTACGTCGAGGCGCTGCGGCATATTCCCGAGATTCTCGGCATTCGCAACGAGCTGAAGCGGCAGTTGCTGGCCGATCCGCCGTCGGTGTTCATCGGCGTGGATGCGCCGGACTTCAACTTCGGGCTCGAACAGCCGCTGCGCGAAGCCGGCATTCCGACCGTGCATTTCGTGTGTCCGTCGATCTGGGCGTGGCGCGGCGGGCGCATCAAGAAGATCGCGAAAGCCGTGGATCACATGCTCTGCGTGTTTCCGTTCGAAACGGCGCTGCTGGCTAAAGCGGGGGTCGCGGCGAGCTATGTCGGCCATCCGCTCGCGGATGAAATTCCGCTTGAACCGGATACGGCGGCCGCGCGGCGCGAGCTCGGCATCGCGGAAGGCGGACCGGTCATCGCGGTACTGCCCGGAAGCCGCCGTTCGGAGATCGCGCTGATCGGCCCGACGTTTTTCGACGCCATGGAGCTGATGCAGCTTCGCGAGCCGAGCGTGCGATTCCTGATGCCGGCCGCGAACCCGGCGCTGCGCGAGTTGCTGCAACCGCTCGTGGAGGCGCATCCGCATCTGTCGCTGACGATCACGGACGGGCGCGCGCAAACCGCGATGACCGCCGCCGACGCGATTCTCGTGAAAAGCGGCACGGTCACGCTCGAAGCGGCGCTCCTGAAGAAGCCGATGGTCATCTCGTACAAGGTCCCTTGGCTCACGGGTCAGATCATGAAGCGGCAGGGCTATCTGCCGTATGTGGGATTGCCGAACATTCTCGCGGGCCGTTTCGTCGTGCCGGAAATTCTCCAGCACTTCGCGACGCCCGAAGCGCTCGCCGAGGCCACGCTGAAACAGTTGAACGACGACGCGAACCGCCGTACCCTGACCGAGATTTTCACCGAGATGCACATCGCGCTGCGCCAGAACACGTCGCTGCGGGCGGCCGAAGCCGTGGCGCGAGTGCTCGACACGCGGAGGCCGCAATGAAGGCTGCGAACCGGTCGGCGCAACGCGGACTCGACTTCAGCTCGCCGTTCGACATCGTCTGCGGTGTCGATGAAGCCGGGCGCGGCCCGCTCGCAGGGCCGGTCGTGGCGGCCGCCGTGATCTTCGATCCGGCGAAGCCGCGCATCAACGGGCTGGACGATTCTAAAGCCTTGTCGGCGAAGAAGCGCGAGGACCTCTACGAGAAGATCGTGGATCGCGCGCTCGCGTATTGCATCGCGTCGGCGAGCGTCGAGGAAATCGACACCATCAACATCCTCCACGCGTCCATGCTCGCAATGAAGCGCGCGGTCGAAGGCTTGTCGGTTGCGCCGACGCTCGTGAAAGTGGACGGCAATCGCTGCCCGGTGCTGTCGACACGCGCGGAAGCCGTGATCGGCGGCGATGCGCTCGTCAAGCAAATCTCGGCGGCGTCGATTCTCGCCAAGGTCACGCGCGACCGACTGCTCTGCGAGTTGCACGAAGCGCATCCGATGTACGGTTTCAACGTGCACGCGGGCTACGGCACGCCGCAGCATCTCGCCGCGCTGCGCGAACACGGGCCTTGCGAGCATCACCGGCGTTCGTTCGCGCCGGTGCGCGAGGCGCATCTTCGCTTCGGCTCGGTGCTGCCCGACATCGCGCCCGAAGTCATTCAGGCAACCGCCGCGCTCGACGCCGATCCCGAAGCGCATCCGTTCTGAGCGGCCTCGCCGTTCCATTCCAACGTGAAATCCGTCACTTCGCGGGACAACCCGCTCTACAAGCGCCTGAAGGCGCTGGCCGGCTCGACGGCGCAGCAGCGGCGCAGCGGTCACGCGCTGCTCGAAGGTCTGCATCTCGCTGCTGCTTATCTGGACACCGCCGGCCAGCCGGAAACGTGCGTCGTCACCGAAGGCGCGTTGACGCACGCGGAAGCCCGCGAGATCGTGGCGCGCATCGAAGAGAAGCGCGTGATCGTGTTGCCGGATGCGCTATTCGGTCAGCTATCGAGCGTCGTGCATGGCGTGGGCATGTTGCTGCTCGTCGAGAAGATCGAAGCGGCGTTGCCCGAACGCGTCGGCGAGACGTGCGTGATCCTCGACGGCATTCAGGATGCAGGCAATGTCGGCTCGATTCTGCGCAGCGCGGCGGCGGCGGGGGTCGGGCGCGTGTTCTGCGCGCCGGGCACCGCGTACGCGTGGTCGTCGAAGGTGCTGCGCTCGGGCATGGGCGCGCACTTTCTGCTCGATATCTTCGAGGACGTCGATCCGGCCGGACTCATCGCGCGGCTCGACGTGCCGGTCACGCTCACGGATTCGCACGGCGCCGTCGCGATCTACGACTGCGATCTGTCGTCGCCCGTCGCGTGGGTCTTTGGCAACGAGGGCGCGGGCGTGTCGCAGGTTTGGCGCGATGCCGTGACGCATCGCGTGACCATTCCGCAGCCGGGCGGCATGGAGTCGCTCAATGTCGCGGCCGCTGCGGCCATCTGCCTTTTCGAGCAGTGCCGCCAGCAGCGTTGATCAATAGTAGGACGGCCGCTCGGGCTTGATTTCCTGCAGGATCGTCGTGGCGATTTCCTCGATCGACTTGTGCGTCGAGGACAGCCACTTGATGCCTTCGCGCTTCATCATGCTCTCGGCTTCGTTGATCTCGTAGCGGCAATTTTCCAGCGCCGCGTACTTGCTGCCGGGCCGGCGCTCGTTGCGAATTTCGGCGAGGCGTTGCGGGTCGATCGACAGGCCGAACATCTTTTCGCGATGTTCCAGAAGCGGCGTCGGCAGCTTGCCTCGTTCGAAGTCTTCCGGAATCAGCGGATAGTTCGCCGCCTTTACACCATACTGCATCGCGAGGTAAAGGCTCGTCGGCGTCTTGCCGCTGCGCGACACGCCGACCAGAATCACGTCCGCTTCGGTCAGATTACGGTTGGACTGGCCGTCGTCGTGCGCCAGCGAGAAGTTGATCGCCTCGATGCGGTTCTTGTACTCCTCCGTGTCGGCGTTCTGGTGGACGCGGCCCATCGCGTGCGTCGACTTGATTTCCAGTTCGTGTTCGAGCGGCTCGATGAACGTCTGGAACATGTCGAGCACGAGCGCATTGCAGCGCTTGACGATCTCGTTCGATGCGCTGTCCACGAGCGTCGTGAACACGATCGGGCGGCGTCCGTCGAGCGACACGGCCTCGTTGATCTTCTCGACGGTGGCATGCGCCTTGTCGATCGAATCGACGAACGGCACGCGCACGAGCCGGAATTTCTGGTCGAACTGGGCGAGGATCGAATGCGCGAACGTTTCGGCGGTGATCCCGGTACCGTCGGAAACGATGAATACGGAAGGCGGCATCGGCGGTGAACCAGTGGGAACGAGTTGGAAACAGCACGCTCCAACCGGAGCGTGCGCGGTCAGGCGGCCTCGCCTGAGCGTGTGTTACATTGAGCGGCCCAAACGTGTGCGCAGGCGCACCAAGAGGCGTGAAAGACCTCGATTTTGCCGTGGATTTACTGTCCGTGCCCAGACAAATGCGAGAATCGGCACGGTAGAATAGCGGCAACCTGTTCGATAAGCAATTGCGTCGAGATTGAGCCTGATCTTCCTCAATTGACGGGTAGTTCGTGCGTTTTCACCGCATGACTGCGCGGTTTTCGGCAAGTCCGAGTGCGGTTCCCCACCGCCGCGAAGGCTTATCAAACAGGTTGTACGAGATGCGGCGGCGCTTCCAATGAGCGCCGCCGCCTGCGAGCCCACTCGTGCGATCGTGAATTCCATCCACCTTAGGGGCTTGTATGACCAACGCAGTCAATGTTGCGAACGATGTCGCAAAGGATCAAGCGTATGTAGTTCCATTCGAGCAGTTGCGAATGACCGACGTGGAAATCGTCGGTGGCAAGAATGCGTCGCTCGGCGAAATGATCAGCCAGCTTTCCGAAGCCGGCGTCAGCGTGCCGACGGGCTTTGCCACGACCGCGCTCGCATTCCGCGACTTCCTCCATCACAACGAACTGACGGAGCGCATCGCCAAACGTCTCGAGACGCTCGACGTCGACGACGTGAAGGCGCTCGCCGAGGCCGGCAAGGAAATCCGTCAGTGGATCGTCGACGCGCCGCTGCAGCCGCGTCTCGAAGACGAGATCCGCCGTCAATTCGAAGTCCTGCAAAAGAGCTCGCCCGAAGAGCTGTCGTTCGCCGTGCGCTCGTCCGCCACGGCCGAAGATCTGCCCGACGCATCGTTCGCGGGGCAGCAGGAAAGTTATCTGAACGTGGTCGGCATCGAAGACGTGCTCGATCGCATGAAGCACGTGTTCGCGTCGCTGTATAACGACCGCGCCATCTCCTATCGCGTCCACAAGGGCTTCACGCACGCGGAAGTCGCGCTCTCGGCTGGCGTGCAGCGCATGGTGCGCTCGGACGTCGGCGCCGCGGGCGTGATGTTCACCATCGACACCGAGTCGGGTTTCAAGGACACGGTCTTCATCACGTCGAGCTACGGCCTCGGCGAAACTGTGGTGCAGGGCGCGGTGAATCCGGACGAATTCCACGTCTTCAAGACCACGCTCGCGCAGAACAAGTATCCGATCATCCGCCGTTCCATCGGCTCCAAGCTCATCAAGATGGAATTCACGCAGCCGGGCGAACCGGGCCGCGTAAAGACCGTCGACGTGCCGCACGAGCAGCGCAACCGCTTTTCGATCTCGGACGAAGACGTGATCGAGCTCGCGAAGTACGCGGTCATCATCGAGAAGCACTATCAGCGTCCGATGGACATCGAGTGGGGCAAGGACGGCCGCGACGGCAAGCTGTTCATCCTTCAGGCGCGTCCGGAAACGGTGAAGAGCCAGGCGGCGGGCAAGGCCGAGATGCGCTTCAAGCTGAAGGGCCAGTCGAACGTGCTCGCCACGGGCCGCGCCATCGGCCAGAAGATCGGCGCGGGTCCTGTGCGCGTGATCTACGATCCGTCGGAAATGGAACGCGTGCAGCCGGGCGACGTGCTCGTCGCCGACATGACCGATCCCAACTGGGAGCCGGTGATGAAGCGCGCATCGGCCATCGTCACGAATCGCGGCGGGCGCACCTGCCACGCGGCGATCATCGCGCGTGAGCTGGGCGTGCCGGCGGTGGTCGGCTGCGGCGACGCGACCGACGTGCTGAAGGACGGGGCGCTCGTCACCGTGTCGTGCGCGGAAGGCGACGAAGGCAAGATCTACGACGGCCTGCTCGAAACCGAAGTGACCGAAGTCCAGCGCGGCGAACTGCCGAAGATTCCGGTCAAGATCATGATGAACGTCGGCAATCCGCAACTCGCGTTCGACTTCGCGCAGTTGCCGAACGCGGGCGTCGGCCTCGCGCGGCTCGAGTTCATCATCAACAACAACATCGGCGTGCACCCGAAGGCGATTCTGGAGTACCCGAACGTCGACGCCGATCTCAAGAAAGCGGTCGAAAGCGTCGCGCGTGGTCATGCGTCGCCGCGCGCGTTCTATGTCGACAAGCTGACCGAAGGCATCGCCACCATCGCGGCGGCGTTCTATCCGAAGCCCGTCATCGTGCGTCTGTCGGACTTCAAGTCGAACGAGTACAAGAAGCTGATCGGCGGTTCGCGCTACGAGCCGGACGAAGAGAACCCGATGCTTGGTTTCCGCGGCGCGTCGCGCTACATCGCGGAAGACTTCGCCGAGGCGTTCCACATGGAATGCATCGCGCTGAAGAAGGTGCGCGAGGAGATGGGTCTGGACAACGTCGAGATCATGGTGCCGTTCGTGCGCACGCTGAAGCAGGCGGAGCGCGTGGTCGGGTTGCTCGAGAAGTTCGGCCTGAAGCGCGGCGTGAACGGTCTCAAGCTCGTGATGATGTGCGAAGTGCCGAGCAACGCGATTCTCGCCGAACAGTTCCTCGAATACTTCGACGGTTTCTCGATCGGCTCGAACGACTTGACGCAGCTGACGCTCGGTCTCGACCGTGACTCCGGCATGGAACTGCTCGCGGCCGACTTCGACGAGCGCGACGAAGCCGTGCAGTTCATGCTGAAGCGCGCCATCGAAACGTGCCTGAGACTGAACAAGTACGTGGGCATTTGCGGCCAGGGGCCGTCGGATCATCCGGACCTCGCCGAGTGGCTGGCGAAGCAGGGCATCGAGTCGATGTCGCTGAACCCGGACACGATCATCGACACGTGGCAGAAGCTCGCGACCACATTGTCAAAATAAGTCGGTCGCGCCTTTCCGGATGCTTTCGGGAAGGCGCTGCGTGCTATAAAAAACACCCCGGACCTTCCGGGGTGTTTTCGTTTGGAGACTGGCATGGCGACCCATGAACTCATCTGGTGGATTGCAGCCGGCGCACTGATCGTCACCGAGCTTTTCACCGGCACGTTCTATCTGTTGATGATCGCGCTCGGGATGATCGCGGGCGGCATCGCGTTCGCCGTCGGGCTTGCGCTGCACGTGCAACTGGGCGTCGCGGCGCTCGTCGCGCTGGTTGCGGTCGCCGCGTTGCGTCGCTCGCGCTTCGGAAGCCGCAAGCGGCGCGACGCCTGGCGCGATGCCGCCGTGAACCTCGACATCGGCGCGACGCTGGAAGTCGCCGAATGGCACGACCGCCGGGCCCGCGCGATGTACCGCGGCGCGGAGTGGGACGTCGAGCTGGCGCCAGGCGAATCGGAAAGCGCGCGCTGGTATCGCATCACCGCGCTCGACGGAAGCCGGCTCGTCGTCGCCGCCAAACGCTAGAGCACGCACACTCGCCGCATAAGAACTGAAGGAGTCACACATGACTATCGCCGTCGTCCTGCTCGTCATCGCAATCGTGATCGTGGTCAACACGGTCAAGATCGTTCCGCAACAGCACGCGTGGGTGCTGGAACGCCTCGGCCGCTATCACGCCACGCTCACGCCGGGGCTGAACATCGTCTTGCCGTTCGTCGATCGCATCGCGTACAAGCACGTGCTCAAGGAGATTCCGCTCGACGTGCCGAGCCAGGTCTGCATCACGCGCGACAACACGCAGCTTCAGGTGGACGGCGTGCTGTACTTCCAGGTCACCGACCCGATGAAGGCGTCGTACGGTTCGAGCAACTTCGTGCTTGCCATCACGCAGCTTTCGCAGACGACGCTGCGTTCCGTCATCGGCAAACTGGAACTGGACAAGACGTTCGAGGAGCGCGAGTACATCAATCACAGCATCGTGAATGCGCTCGACGAAGCCGCGTCCAACTGGGGCGTGAAGGTGCTGCGCTATGAAATCAAGGACCTGACGCCGCCGAAGGAGATTCTCCACGCGATGCAGGCGCAGATCACCGCCGAGCGCGAAAAGCGCGCGCTGATCGCGGCGTCGGAAGGGCGCAAGCAGGAGCAGATCAATCTGGCCTCGGGCGCGCGTGAAGCGGCCATCCAGAAGTCCGAGGGCGAGCGTCAGGCGGCGATCAATCAGGCGCAGGGCGAGGCATCGGCGATTCTCGCGGTGGCCGAGGCGAACGCGCAGGCCATCGAGAAGATCGGCGCCGCGATTCAGTCGGCGGGCGGCATGGACGCCGTGAACCTCAAGGTCGCGGAGCAGTATGTCGGCGCGTTCGCGAACATCGCGAAAAGCGGCAACACGCTGATCGTGCCGGGCAACATGTCCGACATGAGTTCGATGATCGCGTCGGCGCTTGCCATCGTGAAGGGCGAGGGCGGCGGCGTCATCCGAAAGAGTTGATGCAACAAGGGGCGCTTCGAAGCGCCCCTTGTTCTATGCAAGCCTAACGGTCAGCGCGCGGACGTGCGCATCAAACGCGCGCGCTCGCGTTCCCAGTCGCGCTTCTTTTCGGTCTCGCGCTTGTCGTGCAGTTTCTTGCCCTTCGCCAGACCGATTTCGCACTTCACGCGGCCTTCCTTGTAGTGGAAGTTGAGCGGTACGAGCGTATGGCCGCGCTGCTCCACCTTGCCGATGAGCTTGTCGATCTGCTCGCGATGCAGCAGCAGCTTGCGCGTGCGCACCGGGTCCAGATTGGCGAACTTCGACGCCTCGGGCAGCGGGCTGATGTGCGTGCCGATCAGGAACAGTTCGCCGTTCTTGATCACGACATAGCCTTCCTTGATCTGCCCGCGGCCTTCGCGCAGCGCCTTGACTTCCCAGCCTTCGAGCACGAGACCGGCCTCGTAGCGTTCTTCGATGAAGTAATCGAAGAAGGCTTTTCTGTTGTCAATGATGCTCATGAATGGAAAGTGCCCAACTCGTTTAAAATCACGATTTTAGCAGCGCGCCGCTTGACGCACGATGGGCAGACTTAGCTCATCGCGGAAAGCCGCACGCGCCGCCCCCCGATCCAGTCACCCGCTGCGCCCTTATGGCCGACGTCCAGAAAACCGTATTGATCCGCCATTCAGCGGAAGAAATGTTCGACCTCGTCACCGATGTCGCCGACTATCCCAACTTCCTGCCGTGGTGCGGCGGCGTCGAGATCGGCCGCCAGGACGAGACCGGCATGGAAGCGAAGATCGACATCAACTTCAAGGGCATCAAGCAGCACTTCGCGACGCGCAACGTGCAGAAGCGCCCGACGAACATCGATATGGAGTTCCTGAGCGGCCCTTTCAAGAAGTTCACGGGCTACTGGCGCTTCACGCCGCTGCGCGCCGACGCGTGCAAGATCGAATTCGCGTTGCACTACGAGTTTTCGAACCTGATCCTCGAGAAGATCATCGGGCCGGTGTTCAGCCATATCGCGAACACCTTCGTCGATTCGTTCGTGAAGCGCGCGGATCAGCGGTACGGCAAGAAATGAATCTGCATATCGATGTCTGCTACGGCCTGCCGGACGGCAAGAGCTTCCTCACGCGCGTCGATCTGCGCGACGGGGCGACGGTGCGCGAAGCCATCGAGGCGAGCGGCGTGCTGAGAGCGCATCCCGAGATCGACTTGACGACGCAGAAGGTCGGCGTCTTCGGCAAGTCGCAAGCGCTCGATGCGGCGCTCGCCGATTTCGACCGCGTGGAGATTTATCGGCCGCTGAAGGTCGATCCGAAGACCGCGCGCCAGCGCCGGGTCGACAAGGCGCGCAAGGCGGGGTCCATCGAAGGGCGCAAGTGGCAGTCGAAGGATTCGCGCTGATCCAGGACCGCATCAATGCGCGGGCGCTTCCTTCGATGCCGCCGCCGGCTCGACGGTATGTTGCCGCACCGACCAGCTCACGCCCGCCAGGAGCAGCACGATAGCCAGCAATTCTGGCGCGCGCGGCCAGCGGGCGTCGTAGACGAAAGCATAGAGCAGGGCGAAGAGCGTTTCGAACGCGATCATCTGCCCGGAAAGCGTGAGCGGCAGGCGTTTCGCCGCCGCGTTCCACAGCATGTTGCCGAGCCAGGAACCGCCTGTGGCCAGCGCGAAGCACACGATCCAGAACAGGTGCCAGCGCGCGGCCGGCACGCTCGCCTGCACGGCACCGGCGGGCAACATCCAGACAACCGCCCCGAGGACCGCGCCGAGCACGCCGGTCACGATGCCCCACAGCACGGACCACTCGTTGCCGTCGAAGTGGCGGTTCGCCTGCAGATAGCGCGCGTTGACGACCGCATACCACGTCCACGACGCCAGCGCGCCGACCGCGCACGCGAGCCCGGCAAGGCGCGTGAGCACGCTACTCGCACTCGCGTCGCCGTGATGCGTGAAGACGTCGCTGAACACGTCCAGATTGATGCACGCGATGCCCGCGAGCACCAGCAAGAGCGGCGCGGCGAGGCGCTTGAGTTCGACCGCGCCGTGATCGCGCCGGCCCGCCAGCGTCACCGTCACCGGCAAGATGCCGACGATCAGCGAAGACGGCGCCACGCCCACGAGTTGCACCGCGCTCGCGAGGAGCATGTAGTAGAGCAGATTGCCGACGAGCGCGAGCCTCACGAGCGCGATGACATCGGCGCGCGTGAGCTTTGCGGCGAGCCGTCGCGCGAACGGCAGGGCAGCGGCCAGCGACACGACGCCATACATCACGTAGCGCCCGATGCTCAGCATGAGCGGCGAAAAGTCCGGCAACAGGCGCGGCGCGAGAAAAATGAAACCCCAGATGGCTCCCGCCAGCATTCCGAAAACGACACCGCGCTGCATGAACCGACTCCGACTTGCACTCGAATGACGCGCAAGCGTAGCGCGGCGCACCGCCCGCGTCTTGTTCAAACGTGCACCGCATGGCGCGCGCCGCCGGCCCGGATTTTGCGGCGATCAGCCGTAACCTGCTGTTCGGGCAGTGAAAATGCGGGGAACTATCGGTATAATCTGCTTTTGCGCCCATAGGATTTGCCATGCGTCTGATCCAGAAAGCACTCACGTTCGATGACGTGCTCCTCGTGCCTGCGTTCTCCAGCGTTCTTCCGCGCGATACCAGCCTGAAATCCCAGCTGACTCGCAACATCTCCCTGAACATGCCCCTCGTGTCCGCCGCCATGGACACGGTCACCGAAGGCCGGCTCGCCATCGCCATGGCGCAGATGGGCGGCATCGGCATCGTTCACAAGAATCTCACCGCGAAGGAACAGGCGCGCGAAGTCGCGAAGGTCAAGCGCTTCGAGTCCGGCGTCGTGCGCGACCCGATCACCGTGCCGCCGCAAATGCGCGTGCGCGATGTCATCGCGCTCACGCAGCAGCACGGCATCTCGGGCTTCCCGGTGGTTGAAGGCGCGCAACTCATCGGCATCGTCACCAACCGCGACCTGCGTTTCGAAGAGCGGCTCGACGAACCGGTGCGCAACATCATGACGCCGCGCGAGCGTCTCGTGACGGTCAAGGAAGGCACGTCGCTCGCCGAAGCGAAGGCGCTGATGCACAGCCATCGCCTGGAACGCGTGCTCGTGGTCAACGACGCGTTCGAACTGCGCGGCCTGATGACCGTGAAGGACATCACGAAGCAGACCGAGAACCCTGACGCCTGCAAGGACGAAGACGGCAAGCTGCGCGTGGGCGCGGCGGTCGGCGTGGGCCCGGACAACGAAGAGCGCGTCGATCTGCTGGCGCAGGCGGGCGTGGACGTGATCGTCGTCGACACGGCGCACGGTCATAGCCAGGGCGTGCTGGAGCGCGTGCGCTGGGTCAAGCAGAACTATCCGCGCGTGCAGGTGATCGGCGGCAACATCGCGACGGCGGCGGCGGCCAAGGCGCTCGTCGAGTACGGCGCGGACGCGGTGAAGGTCGGCATCGGTCCGGGCTCCATTTGCACGACGCGTATCGTCGCGGGCGTGGGCGTGCCGCAGATCACGGCCATCGCGAATGTTTCCGAGGCGCTGCGCGGCAGCGGCGTGCCGGTCATCGCGGACGGCGGCGTGCGTTTCTCGGGCGATGTGGCGAAGGCGCTCGCGGCAGGCGCGAACGTCGTCATGATGGGCAGCATGCTCGCCGGCACCGAAGAGTCGCCGGGCGACGTGTTCCTGTTCCAGGGCCGTCAGTACAAGGCGTACCGCGGCATGGGCTCGGTCGGCGCGATGAAGGACGGCGCGGCGGATCGCTACTTCCAGGACAATTCGGCGAACATCGACAAGCTCGTGCCGGAAGGCATCGAAGGCCGCGTGGCCTACAAGGGCTCGGTCAACGCCATCCTGTTCCAGGTCGTCGGCGGCGTGCGCGCGAGCATGGGCTATTGCGGCTGCCGCACCATCGCGGAACTGCACGACAAGGCGGAATTCGTGCAGATCACGGCGGCGGGCATGCGCGAATCCCATGTGCATGACGTGCAGATCACCAAGGAAGCGCCGAACTATCACGTCGACTGACCGGCTTGCTCGCGCCGTCTCCCGGCTTTTGCGCCGATAACCTCGTGGACCGATCATGAAACCGTTGCTGCGCGTCGTGCTGGTCGTCAATGCCCTCATTTTTCTGGTGTTCGGCGTGCTGTTTCTGCTGACGCCGTGGGCGGGACTCTACGACGCGCTGCAACTCGACGCGATGCGAGTGGAACCGGCGTTTGCCGGGCAACTGCTCGGCATCGCGCTGATCGGTTTCGCGTGGCTGTCGCTGCACGCGGCCATCGACGGTGCGCTTACCGCCGCCGCTGCGAGGGCGTCGGGGCATGTCGAATGGCTGTCGGGCATCGTCGTGCTGGTCTGGCTGCTCGGTCTGCGCACGCCCGAGGTCGACGGCTTCGGGCAGGTCGGCGCGGCGCTGATCGGCATCGTGTTGCTGGTGCTGGGGCTCGGCAGCGTGAGGCTCGCGGGCGCGGTGCGGCGGCGGGAACGCGCGGCACTGGCCGGCGCGGCGTCGGCGGAGCGGGCGGAGAAGAAGGCGGCGCAAAAGCGCGACGAAACGCGGCCGCCTGCCACGACCGCCGTGCCGCCGTCGGATACGGCAACGCGTCCCGCAGCGCGCGCGCCCGAAGCGACTGCCATCGATCCCGTCACCGGCCGCGCGGTCGATCCGGCGGGCCGTCCGATCGATGCCGATACCGCGCCACCGGTTGCGCGCACGCGCACGGAAGCCGGCGTGGTCGATCCGGTCACGGGCCGCACGCTCGATGCGCAGACGGGCCGCGAAATCGACCCGGCCACCGGCAGACCCATCGACCCGGTGATCGGCAGCGACATCGATCCGGCGACCGGACGGCGCGTGGACCCGCTGACAGGCCGCGTGACGCCGGACCCGGCGAGCGGCGCGCCGCGCTGAGGCGCCCGCAGATGCGCGCAAGCGAGCGCGGCGGCGCGCGCAGCAAGGAAACACAAGGACGGTCGGCCTTCGCGCCGGCCGTCGATTTATTGGCAGCCGGACCCGGCAGCACCGGGACCGGCCGCCCACACCATTCGTTCACTTAGCCTTTGGCCGCAGCCATGCACGACAAAATCCTGATTCTCGATTTCGGCTCCCAAGTCACCCAGCTGATCGCCCGGCGCATCCGCGAGTCGCACGTCTATTCGGAAATCCATCCGTACGACGTCGACGAGACGTTCATCCGCGAGTTCGCGCCGAAGGGCATCATCCTGTCGGGCGGGCCGAACTCGGTCACCGAGGCGAAGTCGCCGCGCGCCCCGCAGATCGTTTTCGATCTCGGCGTGCCGGTGCTCGGCATCTGCTACGGCATGCAGACCATGGCCGACCAGCTCGGCGGCAAGGTCGAGCTGGGCAAGGTGCGCGAGTTCGGCTACGCGGAAGTGCAGGCGCTGAACCACACGGGCTTTCTGGAAGGCATCGAAGACTTCAAGACCGCCGAAGGCGAGTCGATGCTCAAGGTCTGGATGAGCCACGGCGACAAGGTGGCCGACATGCCGGCCGGCTTCAAGCTGATGGCCTCGACGCCCGCGTGCCCGATCGCCGCGATGGCCGACGACGACCGCCGCTTCTACGGCGTGCAGTGGCACCCGGAAGTCACGCATACGGTGCAGGGCCGCGCGATGCTCGACCGCTTCGTGCTCGAACTGTGCGGCGCGAAGGCCGACTGGGAGATGGGCCACTACATCGACGAAGCCGTCGCAAAGATTCGCGCGCAGGTCGGCGACGAGCACGTCATTCTGGGCTTGTCCGGCGGCGTGGATTCGTCGGTGGCGGCGGCGCTCCTGCATCGCGCAATCGGCAATCAGCTGACGTGCGTTTTCGTCGATCACGGCCTCTTGCGCGAGAACGAAGCCGAGCAGGTCATGTCGACGTTCGCGGATCATCTCGGCGTGAAGGTCATTCATGTGGATGCGAGCGAAGCGTTCCTCGAGAAGCTCGCGGGCGTGACCGATCCGGAGGCGAAGCGCAAGATCATCGGCGCGGAGTTCATCGAAGTGTTCGACGCCGAATCGCACAAGCTCACCGACGCGAAATGGCTCGCGCAGGGCACCATTTATCCGGACGTGATCGAATCGGCGGGCAAGGGCAAGAAGGGCGCGCATACCATCAAGAGTCACCACAACGTGGGCGGCCTGCCCGAGACGCTGAAGCTGAAGCTGCTCGAACCGCTGCGCGAACTCTTCAAGGACGAAGTGCGCGAACTCGGCGTGAAGCTGGGCCTGCCGCCCGCGATGGTGTATCGCCATCCTTTCCCCGGCCCTGGCCTCGGCGTGCGGATTCTCGGCGAGGTGAAGCGCGAGTTCGCCGATCTGCTGCGCCGCGCGGACGCCATTTTCATCGAGACGCTGCGCAATACCATCGACAAGGAAACGGGCAAGTCGTGGTACGAGCTGACGAGCCAGGCGTTCGCGGTGTTTCTGCCGGTGAAGAGCGTCGGCGTGATGGGCGATGGCCGGACCTACGATTACGTCGTCGCGCTGCGCGCCGTGCAGACGATGGACTTCATGACGGCGCACTGGGCGCATCTGCCGCATGAACTGCTCGGGCATGTGAGCAATCGGATCATCAACGAAGTGCGCGGGATCAATCGGGTCGTGTATGACATCTCGGGGAAGCCGCCTGCGACGATTGAGTGGGAGTGAGGACGGTCGCAGAGCACTAGAAGGGAGCCGGACACTTGCATACCCCTCGCCCCAACCACCCCACCGACTCCCTTTTCTTCGCCGTCTACCCGGATGCCGCCGCTGCCGCGCGCATCGGAGACCACGCGGCCCGGCTTCGCGCCGCGCACATGCTGAAGGCCCGGCCGATCCCCACCGACCGCCTTCACATCACGCTGCATTACCTCGGCGCCTTCGCCGGCGTGCCGTCCGACACGCTGGCCGCCGCGCGCGTGGCGGCGTCATCGCTTCACATGCCTCCGTTCGACGTAACGCTCGACCGCGTCGAAACCTTCGCCACGCGCCGTCCGAAGCGGCCGCTCGTCATAGCCGGCGAGCCGGGCGACGCGTTCTCCGCTTTCGTCGATACGCTAGACAAGGCGCTGCAATCCGTCGGCATCTTCGTCAAATCGCATCCGCGTTTCATCCCACATGTGACGTTGCTTTACGACGAGCACCGCGTCACACGGCAAGCCGTCGAGCCGATCACATGGACCGTGCGCGAGTTCGCGCTCGTGCGCAGTCTGCTCGGACGCTCGGAGCATCAGGTCATCGAACGCTGGCCGCTCGACGCACAAGACACCGGACATTCGGAATAAACTGTTTCGCGGATTTTTCGTCCGGGTTATGGTTGAAGGGTTCGACCCAAGGATTTCGATTACATGACTCGATCCCGTCTGCTGCCCGTCACGCCCGAAACGCATCACGTCCACATCGACCTCGTCTACGCGACCGATCGCAATCTCACCGGCAAGCCCATCTACAAGACGCAGCATTGCCTGCTTCTCGAACCCGCCGAAGCGGCGCTGCGCAAGGCAGTGACGATCGCGCAGAGCTTCGGCGCGACGCTGAAAATCTTCGACGCCTACCGCCCGCCGCAAGCGCAGGAAGTGCTGTGGAACTTCCTGCCCGATCCCACCTTCATCGCCGATCTCGGCCGCGGCTCGAATCACAGCCGCGGGACGGCGGTGGACCTGACGCTCGTCGATAGCGACGGCATCGAGTTCGACATGGGCACCGGCTTCGACGCGATGGTGCCGGAGTCCGGCCACTTTCACGCGGGTCTGCCGGCTCACGTGCAGCGCAATCGCACGCTCTTGCTCGGCGTGATGCACGGCGCGGGCTTCGCGCATATTCCGAGCGAATGGTGGCATTACGAATTACCCGGATCGCGCGAACTCGCGCTCATCGACAACGAAGAAAGCGGCCCCTTGCGGCTGATGTGAACGGGATAAACAACCATGAGACTGAGCGCACGAAAGGCCCTTGTCGCGATGACGCTGACGTTGAGCTTCGCGGCCACAGCGCACGCGGCGACGCCGAAAGACATGTTCGTCATGGCGACGCTGCTCGACGAATTCACCACGCTCGATCCGGGCGAAGTCTACGAACTCGTGCCGGAGGAATACGTCGCGAACACGTACGACCGGCTGGTGCGCGTCGATCTCAAAGACCCGTCGAAGTTCAACGGCGACGTCGCGCAGTCGTGGACGGTCAGCCCGGACGGGCTCACGTTCACGTTCAAGATCCGCTCCGGCCTCAAGTTCCATTCCGGCAATCCGCTCACGGCCGATGACGTCGCCTGGTCCATCCAGCGCACCGCGTTGCTCGACAAGGGCGCGGCGGCGGTGCTCGCGGGCATCGGCATCACCAAGGCCAACGCGCTCACGAACGTGAAGAAGATCGACGACAGCACGGTGTCCGTCACGACCGATCAACGCTACGCGCCGACTTTCGTGCTCAACGTGCTGGGCGCGTGGCCGGCGTCGGTGGTGGATCGCAAGCTGCTGGAATCGCACGCGAAAGGCAACGACTACGGCAACGACTGGCTCAAGACCAACGAGGCCGGCTCCGGCGCGTACAAGCTCGTGAAGTGGACGGCGAACGACAGCATCGTGCTGCAACGTTTCGACGGCTATCGCCTGCCGCTCGCGATGAAGCGCATCGTGCTGCGCCATGTGACCGAAGCGGCGAGCCAGCGCCTGATGATCCAGAACGGCGATATCGACGTGGCGCGCGATCTGAGCCCCGACGACCTCGACACGCTCTCGAAGAACGGCGTCATCAAGGCGACGGCCGTGCCGCAGGCGACGCTCATGTATCTCGGGCTGAACAACAAGAATCAGTACCTGGCGAAGCCGGAAGTCTGGGAAGCGATGAAGTGGCTGATCGACTATCAGGGCATCCAGAAGAACGTGATCCGCACGACGTACAAGGTCCACGAAACGTTCCTGCCCGAAGGCTTCCTCGGCGCGCTCAACGAGAACCCGTATCACCAGGATGTCGCGAAGGCGAAGGCGCTGCTCGCCAAAGCCGGACTCGCGGAGGGCTTCACCGTGAAGATGGACGTGCGCAACGACTATCCGTACAGCGAGATCGCGCAGGCCGTGCAGGCGAATCTCGCGCTCGCGAACATCAAGGTGCAGCTCATTCCGAGCGACAACAAGCAGACGCTCGGCCGCTATCGGGCGCGGGCGCACGACATCTATATCGGCGAATGGTCGGCGGACTATATCGATCCGCACAGCAACGCGCAGGGTTTCGCGTGGAATCCGGACAACTCGGATGCGTCCAGCTTCAAGATGCTCGCATGGCGCAACGCGTGGGATATTCCCGATTTGACGAAGGAAACCAACGCGGCGCTCGCCGAAAGCTCCACCACGAAGCGCGCGCAAATGTACGAGAAAATGCAGCGGGAAATGCTCGCCAAGTCGCCGTTCGTCATCATGTTCCAGAAGGTCTCGCAAGTGGCGGCGCGTCCGGGCGTGACCGGTCTCGAAGTCGGGCCGATCAACGACCTCGTGTCGTATCGCAATCTGAAGAAGCAATGACTCGATGACGCCGCATCCGACCGTGCTCGACCGCCTGCGCGCCGCGAACGCGAATCGCGGCGGCGCGCGGATTGCGCTGGCGCTCTTGCGCTGGATCGCCATGCTCGCCGTCACGTTCACCGGCTTGCTCGCGATCACGTTCTTCATCGGGCGCAAGATCCCGATCGACCCCGTGCTCGCGATTCTCGGCGACCGCGCATCGGCGAGCGCGTACGCCGCGGCGCGCGTGCAGCTCGGGCTCGACAAGCCGCTCGTCGATCAATTCCTGATCTACGCCCGCGACGTGCTGCACGGCAATCTGGGCGTGTCGCTGCTGACGGCGAATCCTGTCATCGACGATATCCGGCGCGTCTTTCCCGCGACGCTCGAACTGGCGACGCTCTCGACGTTCATCGGCGTGATGATCGGCGTGCCGCTCGGCGTGATCGCGGCGGTGCGCCACAATCGCATCGTCGATCACGTCGCGCGCGTGATCGGCCTCGCGGGCAGTTCGGTGCCGGTGTTCTGGCTCGCGCTGATGGGGCTGCTGCTGTTCTATGCGCGGCTGCATTGGGTGTCGGGGCCGGGCCGCATCGATCCGCTGTACGACGGCATGGTCGATACGCGCACCGGCAGTCTCCTGATCGATGCGCTCATCGCCCGCGAGTGGGACGTGTTCGCCAACGCGTTTTCGCATATCGCGCTGCCGGCGGGCGTGCTGGCGTTCTACTCGATCGCGTATCTGTCGCGCATGACGCGCTCGTTCATGCTCGAACAACTGAGTCAGGAGTACGTGACGACTGCGCGCGCGAAGGGCCTGCCCGAGCGCCGCGTGATCTGGCGTCATGCGTTCGGCAATATCGCCGTACCGTTGCTCACGGTCATCGCGCTCGCCTACAGCTATTTGCTGGAAGGCTCGGTGCTGACCGAGATCGTGTTCGCGTGGCCGGGCATCGGCTCGTATCTGACGGGCGCGCTCTTGAACGCCGACATGAACGCGGTGCTCGGCAGCACGCTCGTGATCGGCGCGACGTTCATCGCGCTCAATCTGCTGACGGATGCGCTGTACCGCGTATTCGATCCGCGCGCTCGCTGACAACGGAGAACCTTGCCGCATGCATTCGCCCGCCAAGCGCACGCCGATGAAATCCGCCCCGACCACATGGCGCGCGTGGCTCCTGACCGACACGCCCGCGTCGCCGCGACAGGCCGCGCTCGGGCGCGCGTACCGGCGCTGGCGGCGGTTTTCGGGCAATCCGCTCAGCATGCTGGGCCTCGTCATTTTGACCGTGCTCGTCGTGGCGGCAGTCGTCGGGCCGCTCTTGGTGACGCAGGACCCGCTGCGCCAAGTGCTCGCCGACCGTCTGATGCCGCCGGGCGCCGCGCACTGGTTCGGCACGGATCAGCTCGGCCGCGACATTCTCTCGAGACTGGTGCACGGCTCGCGTCTCACCCTATCGATTGCGATGCTTGTCGTCGTGCTCGTCGTGCCGGTCGGACTCCTCATCGGCACGCTGGCGGGCTATTGCGGCGGCTTCGTCGACACGGCGCTCATGCGCGTGACCGACGTCGCGCTCGCGTTTCCGAAGATCGTGCTCGCGCTCGCGTTCGCCGCGGCGCTGGGGCCGGGCGTGCTGAACGCGGTCATCGCCATTTCCATCACCGCGTGGCCGCCTTATGCGCGGCTCGCGCGGGCCGAATCGCTGCGGCTCGCGCAGGCCGATTTCATCCACGCGGCGCGGCTGGCGGGCGCATCGCACACGCGCATTCTGCTGCGCTATATCGTGCCGCTGTGCTCGTCGTCGGTGATCGTGCGCGCGACGCTCGATATGGCCGGCATCATTCTCGCCGTCGCGGGGCTCGGCTTTCTCGGACTGGGCGCGCAGCCGCCGAGCCCGGAATGGGGCTACATGGTCGCCTCGGGCCGCAACGTGCTGCTCGACGCCTGGTGGGTCGCGACCATTCCCGGCCTCGCGATTCTCGCGGTGAGCCTCGCGTTCAATCTGCTCGGCGACGGTCTGCGCGATGTCTTCGATCCGCGTCATGGAGGCTGACATGGAAGATGCGCTCGCTGAAATCGACGGTCTCGAAGTTGCCTTCGCCGGCCACGACGGCGTCGCGATGCCCGCGGTGCGCGGCGTCTCGCTGACGGTGCGGCGCGGCGAGCGGCTCGGCATCGTCGGGGAATCGGGCTCGGGAAAGTCGCTGACCGGCCGCGCGCTGCTCGGCCTCTTGCCGCCCGCAGCGCGATGGTCCGCGAAGGCTTTGCGCTTCGACGGCCAGGATCTGCTCGCGATGAAGCCGAGCGCGCGCCGGCGCCTTTGCGGCACGCAGATGAGCATGATCTTGCAAGACCCGAAGTACTCGCTCAATCCGGTGATGACGGTCGCCCAGCAAATGCGCGAGACCATCGCGCGCCGGGACGGCGGCGTGAGCCGGCGCGCGATGCGTGCGCGCATCGTGGATGCGCTCGCGGCCGTGCATATCCGCGACCCCGAGCGCGTGGCGGACGCGTATCCGCACGAGTTGTCCGGCGGCATGGGCCAGCGCGTGATGATCGCGATGATGGTGAGCGCCGGACCGCGCCTCCTGATTGCCGACGAGCCGACGAGCGCGCTCGACGTACTCGTGTCGATGCAAGTGCTCGCCGTGCTCGACGAAATGATCGAGCGTCATCGCACGGGGCTCGTGTTTATCAGCCACGACTTGCCGCTCGTGATGTCGTTCTGCGATCGCGTCGCGGTGATGTACGGCGGGCGCGTGGTGGAGACGTGCGCGGCGCGTGAACTCGCCAACGCGCGGCATCCGTACACGCGCGGACTGCTCGCGGCCAGCCCGCCGTTGACCCATCCGCCCGACGAATTGCCGACGCTGCGCCGCGATCCGTCGTGGCTCGCGGAAACCATCGAGGAGGCCGCGCGATGATCGAGATCGACCACGCGCACATTCGCTTCAAGACGAAAACCGGCCATGTCGATGCGGTGCGCGACGTGTCGTTGCGCGTTGAGGACGGCGAAGTATTCGGTCTCGTCGGCGAATCGGGCAGCGGCAAGTCGACGCTGCTGCGCGCGCTCGCGGGTCTAGTGCCGCTCGCTGGCGGCGCGATGCGCATCGAAGGGCGGGGCGTCGCGGATCGCCCGCAGCGCGACGTGCAGATGGTGTTTCAGGACCCGTACGACTCGCTGCATCCGCGCTTCACGGTCGACCGCACATTGCGCGAGCCGCTCGCGATCAACGGCATCGGCAATCAGGACACGCGCATTCTGGATGCGCTCGCCGAAGTCGGGCTCGGCGCCGCGTTCCGCTTTCGCTATCCGCACCAGTTGTCGGGCGGGCAGCGGCAACGCGTGTCGATCGCTCGCGCGCTGATCGTCGAGCCGCGCGTGCTGCTGCTCGACGAGCCGACGTCCGCGCTCGATGTCTCCGTGCAGGCCGAAATTCTGAACTTGCTGCGGCGGCTGCATCGCGAGCGCAAGCTCACGATGATCCTCGTGAGCCACAATCTCGCGGTCGTCGGCTTCCTGTGTCAGCGCGTCGCCGTCATGCGCAACGGCGAAGTCGTCGAACAGCTCGGCGTGGAGGCGGTGAGGGCGCACGACGTCGAGCACGAGTACACGCGGCGGCTTCTCCTCGCGACGCAAGGCTACACGCGCGAGCCCGTGCGCTCGTAAGCACGGACGCCTGCCGCGCGGCAAGCGATGTCGCGGAATATCTTCTCTATACGGCGCACGCGCGCGAACGGCCGTGCGCGGCGCGAAGCAATCCGGGCCTCCGCTGATAGAATACGAGATGAATTGTCGAAGCGAGCCGAACCACGCGCGAGCGCGTTGTTCCGGCGGGCTCCGGCTTCACGCTAACCCCGCAAATCGTGAAAGACCGCTTCCGCGACATTTGAAAGCCGGTCGTAATCCCCGATGAAATTGCTAGATGCTCTGGTAGAACAGCGGATCAACGAAGCCGTGTCTCGCGGCGAGTTAAACAACTTGCCGGGCGCAGGCGCGCCGCTTCAGTTGGACGACGATCTTCTCGTTCCCGAGGAAGTGCGCGTCGCCAACCGTATTCTCAAGAACGCGGGTTTCGTTCCGCCCGCCGTCGAGCAGCTTCGCGCGCTGCGTGGCCTGCAGGACGAACTCGACAAAGTGACCGATCCCGCCGCCCGCTGCCGCATCCAGGTGAAGATGCTCGCGCTGGACATGGCGCTCGAATCGCTGCGCGGCGGCGGCTGCGTGCCGCACGAATATCGCCGGCGCATCGCGGAGCGGCTCTCCGAGCGCGTCGCGGCGCGCGGCGACACGGAGCCGGAGCAGCCTTGACGCTCCCCGAGCCGCCGCCCGGCGCTTCTCCCGACACATCAGAATCCACCGCTCCCGCCAGCGACCGCGATCGCCGCTTCATGGCGCTCGCGCAACGCGCCGCCGACGAAGCGCGTCGCGCCGGCGAAGTGCCGGTGGGCGCGGTCGTCGTGCTGGGCGATGAGGTCATCGCCACGGGTTTCAATCATCCGATTCGCGGGCAGGATCCGTCCGCGCACGCGGAGATGGTCGCGCTGCGGGCCGCCGCGCAGACGCTGCGGAACTATCGGCTGCCGGGCTGCGAGCTGTATGTGACGCTGGAGCCGTGCCTGATGTGCGCGGGCGCGATCATGCACGCGCGCATCGCGCGGGTCGTGTTCGGCGCGGCCGACCCGAAGACCGGCGCGTGCGGCAGCGTCGTCGACATGTTCGCGAACGAGCGGCTGAATCATCACACGGCCGTGACGGGCGGCGTGCTTGCCGACGAATGCGGCCACGCGCTCAAGAACTTCTTCGCCGAGCGCCGGCTTCTCGCGCGGGAAGAGCGCGCCGCGCGGCAAACAGCCGATTCCATCACCAACACGAACGGAACATCGTGAAATCACGCACCATCGACCTCATCGCGCCTTCCGGCTATCCGCACGATCCTGCGGCCGTCGAGCGGGGCATCGGGCGTTTGCGGGCGCAGGGTCATCGGCTCGAAAATCTCGATGCGACGCGCCGCCGCTTCCAACGATTCGGCGGCACGGACAGCGAACGCGCCGCCGATCTGAACCGTCTCGCCGATCCGTCGCGGCGGCTGCCCGATATCGTGCTGGCGGTGCGTGGCGGGTATGGCGCATCGCGCATCCTGCACGGCCTCGACTACGACGGCCTGCGGCGGCTCGCCGACGAACCCGTGGCGCTCGTCGGCCATAGCGATTTCACGGCGATTCAGTGCGCGTTGTACGCGCGTTCGGCGGTGAAGAGCTTCGGCGGCCCGATGTTCGCCGGGAATTTCGGCGCGGAGCAGCTGAGCGCGTTCACCATGCACCACTTCTGGCAGGCGATCTCGCAGCCGAGCTTCACCGTGACGAGCCACACGCCGCAGCGACAGTCAGTGGATGTGACCGGCATGCTGTGGGGCGGCAACCTCGCGATACTGGCCGCGCTCGTCGGCACGCCGTATCTGCCGCCGGTCGACGGAGGCATTCTCTTCATCGAAGACGTGAACGAGCATCCGTTTCGCATCGAGCGGATGATTTATCAGCTGCATCAGGCGGGCGTGCTCGGACGGCAGCAGGCGGTCGTCATGGGCGAGTTCTCGGGCGGGCGCCTGTCCGACTACGACAACGGCTTCTCGCTCGACACGGTGATCGAGCAGATGAGGGCTGCGACCGGCGTGCCGTTCGTCACCGGCTTGCAGTTCGGGCACGTCGATAACCTGCTCACGCTGCCTTTTGGTGCGACTGCACACCTTGTCGCGAACGAGCGGGGATTCACGCTTGCGCTTTCGGACTATCCGCATCTGGCTTAGGTTTGCGGCCAAGGGCACTTGTCGCGAGTGCCTTTTTGTTCGACCTGCGGCGCAACTAACGGTCTTTTGTGTACGTCACGATGAGTCGCGGTGCACCATTAAGGCGCTGCAGATTGTCGACAAAATAAGGCAGACAATGCCGACAAAAAGTAGCGTAATCGCCCCAAATGCTTGCCGCTATTGGCTGGCAGACAGGTATCACCTCGCGCGACACCATCCTCCACCGAGATTCTTATTTTGAATTGTTGACAATCTTTATGTCGATTCTAAGATGATCAACATGCGAGCGAGCACATCATGTCCGACCGTAAAACGAGTGCTGCATCGAACGCTTCCGCCGGTTCTCTGAACGAAGCCGCCGCAGCAAGTCCCGAGTCGATCGCCGAGAACATCCGCGCCGCGATCCTCGAACACCGGCTTGCTCCCGGCGCGAAGCTGACCGAAGCGCAGTTGTGCGAAGTATTCGACGTGAAACGCGGCCCGGTGCGCCAGGCGCTGTCCCAACTGGCAAGCGAGCGGCTCGTCGATCTCGAACCGAATCGCGGCGCGTTCGTCGCCAGTCCGTCGCTGCAGGAAGTGCACGACGTGTTCGAGATGCGGCGCATCGTCGAGCTGGCTGTCGTCGAGCGCATCTGCAAAGGGCACGGCACGCGGCGGCTGAAGTCGATCGGCGCGACCATCGGGCGCGAAAGGCGAGCATTCGAGAACCGCGATTTTTCCGCGTGGATTCGGCTGTCGGGCGAGTTCCACACCGAACTGGCCGCTCTCACGGGCAACGCCGTGCTGTGCGATTGTCTGTCCGGGCTCGTCGCGCGCTCGACGCTGATCTCGGCGCTGTATGAATCGCTCGGCAAGAGTTCGTGCTCGTTCGAAGATCACGAAGCGATCCTCGCCGCGCTCGATGCCGGCGACGCCGCGAAAGCCGCGGATCTGATGGCGCAACATCTGCGCGATGTCGAATTGAAGATGCTGGAGCGGCCCGCCCGTGGCGCGGTCGATCTGAAGGAAGTATTCGCAAGGCCGGGCGAACGCGGGAAGGCGTTCGGCGCATAGCCAAGCCGCAGCACGAACACACATGACTGGAGACCGCGCCCGCGCCGATGCAGCGGACGCGTGGCGAGCCGCGCGCGCGACCCCGTTCGCAGCATGCGCCGCACTGAACGAGACGCTCATCGACGAGCGTGCAATGAAAAGCGCCTGACGGCGAGCGAGATGGGCTGAAGCCCGCTCGCTCTCGGCACTACGCCGCAGGCGATGGAGCAAATCCGAAGAGTACCGCGCGAGCGTGGCGGCGAGCCCGTTCGCGAAGGTATCCGACGACGCTTGATCCCAAGCAATTGCCGCTTTTTCATGACGCAAGCCGCCCATCCAAGGAGAGGTCATGGCTCAGTTCAGTGCAACGCCCGGCAGTTCGGCACTGCCGCCGTATGAAACCCCGTACGAATCTTCCGAGCACGAGACCGGCTTGCCCGCCGGCTACAGCGATCGTCTGTACAACGAAGATCTCGCGCCGCTCAGGAATCAGACGTGGGGCGCGTACAACATCTTCGCGTTCTGGACGTCGGACGTGCATAGCGTCGGCGGCTATGTGTTCGCGGGCAGTCTCTTCGCGCTCGGGCTGACGAGCTGGCAGGTGCTCGTGTCGCTTCTGATCGGCATCGGGCTCGTGAATCTGCTGTGCAATCTCATCGCGAAGCCGAGTCAGGTGGCGGGCGTGCCGTATCCGGTCGCGTGCCGCGCGACGTTCGGCGTGCTCGGCGCGAACATTCCCGCCGTCATTCGCGGGCTGATCGCGGTGGCGTGGTACGGCATCCAGACGTATCTGGCGTCCAGCGCGCTCGTGATCGTCGTGCTGAAGTTCGTGCCGTCGCTGATGCCTTATGCGGACGTGCATCGCTACGGCTTCGTCGGGCTGTCGGCGCTCGGCTGGGCCGGCTTCATGCTGCTGTGGGTGTTGCAGGCGGTCGTGTTCTGGCGCGGCATGGAGATGATCAAGAAGTTCATCGACTTCGCCGGACCTGCCGTCTATGTCGTGATGTTCGGGCTCGCCGGATACATGGTGTGGCGCGCGGGCATTCACAACATCGGGCTGAATCTCGGCGGCGTGAAGTACCACGGCATGGAAGTCGTGCCGGTGATGATCACCGCGATCTCGCTCGTCGTGTCCTATTTCTCCGGCCCGATGCTGAACTTCGGCGACTTTTCGCGCTACTGCAAGACCTTTCGCAGCGTGAAGCGCGGCAATTTCTGGGGGCTGCCGGTCAACTTCCTCGCGTTCTCGCTCGTGACGGTCATCACGACGGCGGCCACGTTGCCGGTGTTCGGACAACTGATTACCGATCCGGTGGAGACGGTGGGCCGCATCGATCATCCGACGGCCGTCATTCTCGGCGCGCTGACGTTCACCATCGCGACCATCGGCATCAATATCGTGGCGAACTTCGTGTCGCCGGCGTTCGACTTCTCCAACGTCGCGCCGCGTCTCATCAGCTGGCGCATGGGCGGGATGATGGCCGCGACCGCGTCGATCTTCATCACGCCGTGGAATCTCTTCAACAATCCCGCCGTGATCCACTACACGCTGGACATTCTCGGCAGCTTCATCGGACCGTTGTATGGCGTGCTGATCCTCGACTTCTATTTGCTCAAGCGCGGCAAGCTCGCGGTGAACGACCTCTACACGACGTCCGACACCGGCAAGTACTGGTACACGAAGGGCGTCAATCGCCGCGCGGTCATGGCGCTCTTGCCCGCCGCAGTCATCGCGATTCTCTGCGTGATGCTGCCCTCGCTCGAAGGCGCCGCGAACTTCTCGTGGTTCATCGGCGCGGGGCTCGGCGCGTTGTTCTACTGGATCCTGGCGGATCGCAAGCGCGCGGCTTGAAGTGAAGGGAACCGAGCCGCCGCGATACGTCGCGGCGGACGGAAAGACGCAATGAGGAGGAGACAGCAATGCGCATCAAACTGATCAACCCGAATACCACGCAGCGCATGACCGATTCGATGGCGCGCTGCGCGCGTGAGGTCGCCGCGCCCGGCACGGAAATCGTCGCGGTCAGCCCGACGATGGGTCCGCCTTCCATCGAAGGCTATTACGACGAAGCCATTGCCTCGCTCGGCCTGCTCGCCGAAGTGGAGGCGGGCGAGCGGCAGGGCTTCGACGGCTACGTGATCGCGTGTTTCGGCGATCCGGCGCTGTACGCGGCGCGCGAACTGGCGCGCGGGCCGGTGATCGGCATCGCGGAGGCCGCGATGCACGCGGCGAGCGTCATCGCGCCGGGCTTCTCGGTCGTGACGACGCTGCGGCGCACGTGCGGCATGGCATGGCATCTCGCCGAGCGCTACGGCATGACGCGCTTCTGCAAGAACGTGCGTGCGACGGACGTCGCGGTGCTCGAACTCGACGAGCCCGGCTCGGCGGCGCGGCAGACGATCATCGACGAATGCCGGCGCGCGCTCGACGAAGACGGCTCAGACGCCATCGTGCTCGGCTGCGCGGGCATGGCGGAATTCTGCCGCGAAGTGGAGGACGCCATCGGCGCGCCGGTCGTCGAAGGCGTGACGGCGGCCGTCAAATGGGCCGAGGCGCTCATCGCGCTCAGGCTGCATACGGCCAAGCGCGGCGACTTCGCGCGGCCGCTGCCGAAACGCTACGACGGCGTGCTCGCCGATTTCGGTCCGCGCTGAACGCCCGGAACGATCGACACATACCGGTGACGTGACCCGCAATATCTGCGTCGCTGTATGGGCGCGTCCGGGCGTTTTCGCTACACTGAATCGTCGACATTCCGCTTCCCAACGCCCCGTTTCCCGACCCAGCCATGTCTCTAGATCCGAACTATCCACGCGACCTGATCGGCTACGGCCGCCATCCCGTGCAGGCGAACTGGCCGGGGCGTGCGCGCGTCGCCGTGCAATTCGTGCTCAATTACGAAGAAGGCGGCGAAAACTGCGTGCTGCACGGCGATCCCGGCTCCGAGCAGTTCTTGTCGGAGATCGTGGGCGCGGCGTCGTATCCGGCGCGTCACATGAGCATGGAGTCCATCTACGAATACGGCTCGCGCGCAGGCGTCTGGCGCATCTTGCGCGAATTCGAGAAGCGCGGCCTGCCGCTGACCGTGTTCGGCGTCGGCATGGCGATGGAGCGGCATCCCGAGCTGTCGCGGGCGTTCGTGGAACTGGGGCATGAGATCGCGTGCCACGGGTATCGCTGGATTCACTATCAGGACATGTCGCCGGAGCGCGAAGCGGAGCATATGCGTCTCGGGATGGAAGCCATCGAGCGCGTGACGGGCGTGCGGCCGCTCGGCTGGTACACGGGCCGCGACAGTCCGAACACGCATCGGCTGGTGGCGGAATACGGCGGCTTCCTGTACGACTCGGACTATTACGGCGACGACCTGCCGTTCTGGATGGACGTTGATCTGGGCAACGGCAAGAGCACGCCGCAACTCATCGTGCCGTACACGCTCGACACCAACGACATGCGTTTCGCCACGCCGCAAGGCTTCAATACGGGCGACCACTTCTTCACGTACCTGCGCGACGCCTTCGACGTGCTCTACGAAGAAGGCGACGAAGCACCGAAGATGCTGTCCATCGGCATGCACTGCCGGCTGCTCGGCCGTCCGGGGCGCTTCCGCGGCTTGCAGAAGTTTCTCGATCACATCGAAAAGCACGACCGCGTGTGGGTGACGCGGCGCGTCGATATCGCGCGGCACTGGCGCGAACATCACCCCTACGATCAAGCGCAGGCAGACAACGGGACGGCGGCATGAAGGCGATGCAAACCACACTCGACCAACTCAACACCATGCCAGTCGACGCGTTCGTGACCGTGCTCGCCGGCATCTTCGAGCATTCGCCGTGGGTCGCGGAGATCGCGGCTGAGAAGCGCCCGTTTTCGAGCATCGACGAATTGCACGCGACCATGTCGCAAGCAGTCGAAACGGCGGGCGAAGAGAAGCAGCTCGCGCTCATCAACGCTCACCCTGAACTCGCGGGCAAGGCGGCGGTGCGCGGCGAACTCACGGCCGAATCGACGCGTGAGCAGAGCGGCGCGGGCCTCGATCTCTGCACGCAGGAAGAGTTCGACAAGCTCCAGTCGCTGAACGCGGCGTACCGCGAGAAGTTCGGCTTCCCGTTCATTCTCGCGGTGCGCGGCTATGACCGTCACGGCATCATCGCGAACTTCGAGGCGCGCGTGAATCACGACCGCGACGAAGAGCTTCGCACGAGTCTCGACCAGATTTACCGGATCGCGCGCTTCAGGCTCGACGACCTGATCCGCGCCTGATCCTCCCTTGCAACGACAACAGGACGCAGACAATGGCAATTCCGACACTCGATCCCAACGCGCCCGATTTCACGCGCCGCTATGTGAATCTCGCGGACCCGCGTCTGGGCGCGCAGGCACTCGAGGCGAGCGACGATTTCTTCGCGCCGAAGGAACGCATGCTGAACCCCGAGCCGGCCGTGTTCATCCCCGGCAAATACGACGAACATGGCAAGTGGATGGACGGCTGGGAAACGCGGCGCAAGCGCACGACCGGCTACGACTGGTGCATCGTCAAGCTGGCGCGGCCGGGCGTGATCAAAGGCATCGATCTGGATACGAGCCACTTCACCGGCAACTTCCCTCCGGCGGCGTCGATCGAAGGCGCGCATGTCGCCGATGGCGCGCCGAGCCAGTCCACGCAATGGACTGAAATCGTGCCGTCCACGACGCTGCAGGGCAATAGCCATCACTATCTGGATGTGGCATCCACCGAGCCGTTCACGCACTTGCGCGTGAACATCTATCCGGACGGCGGCATCGCGCGATTGCGCGTGTACGGTCAGCCGCAGCTCGACTGGCGCAACGCGGATCGCAACGAACTGTTCGATCTCGCCGCGATGGAAAACGGCGCGTACATGGTCGGCACGAACAACCAGCACTTCGGTCTCGCGTCCACGCTTCTGATGCCGGGCCGCGGCGTCAACATGGGCGACGGCTGGGAAACGCGCCGCCGCCGCGAGCCTGGCAACGACTGGTGTATCGTCGCGCTCGCGCAGCCGGGCATCATCAAGAAAGTCGAAGTGGATACCGCGCACTTCAAGGGCAATTTCCCCGACCGCTGCTCGCTGCAGGCGGCGTATGTGAAGGGCGGCACGGACAGCTCGCTCGTCACGCAGGCCATGTTCTGGCCGGTGCTGTTGTCGGAACAGAAGCTGCAGATGGACAAGCAGCACTTCTTCGAGTCCGAACTCGCGGCGCTCGGCCCCGTCACGCACGTGCGCTTCAACATCTACCCGGACGGCGGCGTGTCGCGCCTGCGTCTTTTCGGAACGCTTGCATGATGAAGACGCTCGCGATCGAACCGTTGACGCGCGCGGCGTTCGAGCCTTTCGGCGATGTGATCGAGCTCGACGGCGCCAAGCAGATTCCGATCAACCTCGGCACGACGATCCGCTTTCACGATCTCTGCAGGGTCGATGTGACGGACGAGGGCGGCCGCGCGCTCGTCAATCTTTTTCGCGGCCAGCCGCGCGTGCTGCCGTTCGAAGTGAAGATGATGGAGCGTCATCCGCTCGGCTCGCAGGCGTTCATTCCGCTCGACGAGCGGCCGTATCTCGTGGTCGTCGCGCCGGCGGGAGACCTCGACGAATCGCAGATTCGCGCGTTCGTCACGCGTGGCTGGCAGGGCGTGAATTACGCGAAAGGCGTCTGGCATCACCCGCTCATTGCGCTGGATAAGGTCAGCGATTTCATCGTCGTCGATCGCGGCGGCGATGGTTTGAATCTCAACGAGCAGGACCTGAGAGAGTCGTTGTGGCTGACACAAGAGGCGCTGCGCTGAGTCGTCGCGCGTATTGCACGTATTGCGCGTATTGCCCCTGGCAGTCACGGAAAGACCGGCGCAGCATGGCCGGTCTTTTTTGTTGCGCGCTACACTGTGACGCTCACTCCGACCAAGCGACTCACGATGCCAGCACGCCAGATCGACCTACGCAGCGATACCGTCACCCGCCCGAGCCAAGCGATGCTCGCCGCCATGTCAGCCGCCGAAGTGGGCGACGACGTCTGGGGCGACGATCCCACGGTTCTCAAGCTCCAGTCCACGCTCGCGGAGCGCACCGGCAAGGAAGCGGGCCTGTTCTTTCCGAGCGGCACGCAAAGCAACCTCGCCGCGTTGATGGCGCACTGCGGGCGCGGCGACGAGTACATCGTCGGGCAGGCGGCGCACACGTATAAATACGAGGGCGGCGGGGCGGCGGTGCTCGGCAGCATCCAGCCGCAGCCTATCGAGAACGCGCCCGACGGTTCGTTGCCGCTCGAAAAGATCGCGGCGGCGATCAAGCCCATCGACGATCACTTCGCGCGCTCGCGCCTGCTTGCGCTGGAGAACACCATCGGCGGGAAAGTGCTGCCGGCCGACTACGTGGCGCAGGCGACGAAGCTGGCCCGCGATCGCGGCCTCTCGACGCATCTGGACGGCGCGCGCATCTTCAACGCGGTGGTGGCGTCGGATAGGCCGGTGAGCGAGCTGTGCGCGCCGTTCGATACCGTCTCCATCTGCTTTTCGAAAGGGCTCGGCGCGCCGGTCGGTTCGGTGCTGGTGGGCAGCAAGGCGCTCGTGGATATTGCGCACCGCTGGCGCAAGGTGCTCGGCGGCGGCATGCGGCAGGCGGGCGTGCTCGCGGCGGCGTGCCTTCATGCGCTCGACCATCATGTCGACGGGCTCGCGCAGGATCATGAGAACGCGGCGCGGCTCGCGGCGGGGCTTGCCGAGATCGATGGAATCGTGATTCAGTCGCAAGCCACCAATATGGTGTTCGCGCAGATTCCCGAGAAGCATTGCGCGCCGCTCGAAGCGTGGCTGAAAGAGCGTGGCATTCTCACGCAGATGCTCTACGCATCGCGGTTCGTGACGCATCGCGATGTGTCGCGCGAGGATATCGACACAGTCATCGACGCGGTCAAAGCCTACTTCGCCGCGCAATAAAAAACGGCCCGCGCGGCAGAAGCCGATCCGGGCCGTCTCGCAGCAGCGCGACGCTTACTGCACCGCGCCTCCATCAAACCAAGCGGCGATCTTCTGACGCTCGGCATCCGTCATTTGCGTGACGTTGCCGAGCGGCATCGCTTTCAACGTCACCGCCTGCTGATGCACGCGCTGCGCGTTCTGGCGAATCTCGGCGGGCGTGTCGAGCAGAACGCCTGCCGGCGCGCTGCCCATCATCGTCGGATGCGCGGAGTGACAGACCGCGCAACGCTGCTGGATGATCGGCTGAATGTCGGCGACCTTGATCGTCGGGGCGCCAGCGGCTTGCGCGACCGGCGCGGTCGGCGCGGGCATCGTCCACGCGAACGCGCCGAGCACCAGCACGAGACCCGCGACCGGCATGTACCACAGCACCTGCCCGCGATGGCGCATCACGAAGAACTGACGGATCAGCGCGCCCGCCAGCATGATGAGCACGAGGATCACCCAGTTGTACTTGTGCGTGTAGGTCATCGCGTAGTGGTTGGACAGCATCGCGAAGACGACCGGCAGCGTGAAGTACGTGTTATGCACGGAACGCTGCTTGCCGCGCTTGCCGTAGATGGCGTTCGGCGTTTCGCCCTTGAGCATCGCCGCGACCATCTTGCGCTGTCCCGGAATGATGACGAAGAACACGTTCGCGGACATGATCGTCGCGATCATCGCGCCGGTGATCAGATACGCCGCGCGGCCCGAGAACACATGGCACGCGACGAATGCCGCGATCAGCACGTAGATGCCGACGCAAATGCCGAGCAGCTTGTCGTTGTGGCCGAGCAGGCGGCACAGCGAATCGTAGACGATCCACCCGGCCATCAGAAAGCCGAGCGCTGCCGACACCGCAACGACCGGGCCCATGTCGAGCACGTTCTTGTCGATCAGATACGTGCTCGGCGAGAGCAGATACAGCACGAAGAAGAGGCCGAAGCCGGACATCCACGTGGTGTAGGACGGCCAGAACGACCAGTGCAGATTTTCCGGCATGTCCTGCGGCGCGACCGAATACTTCTGCATGTGATAGAAGCCGCCGCCGTGAACGTGCCAGAAGTCGCCGAACACGCCGCGCCGGCGGGCGTTCGGGTCCTGCGGCGGTTTCAGGCTGTTGTCGAGCGCGACGAAATAGAACGACTCGCCGATCCACGCGATCCCCACGATCACGTGCAGACAGCGCAAGACCAGATTCAGCCAGTCGGTGATAAAGCCTTCCATGAACTCCTCCACTACCGATTCGTTATGCGCACTCCGTCGATGCGCGGCGTGCTCTCATCGCTTGCTTGGCGCGGTTCAGCTGCCGCGATACGTGCTGTACGCCCACGGCGAAACCAAAAGCGGCACGTGATAATGCGCGGCGGCGTCCGCAATGCCGAAGCGCAGCACGACGCGATCGACGAAGCGCGGCTCGGGCACTTTCACGCCGAGCCCGGCGAAATAATCGCCCGCGTGAAAAACGAGTTCGTATTCGCCGGTTTCGAGTTCCGCGCCTTCGAGCAGCGGCGCGTCGCAGCGGCCGTCGTCGTTGGTCAGGGTGGTCTTGATTGCGCGCCGGGTGTCGCCGGATAGCGCGAAGAGCTCGACTTGGATGTTCGCGCCGGGGCGGCCGTGCGCGGTGTCGAGGACGTGGGTGGTGAGCTTGCCCATTCGCATGTTCCTTGTGTTGTGCGATGTCCGGCTCGCGCATCGATCCGAAATCCGCACTGTGGGGAACCGTGCGGCGGCGGCGGATCGAGGCTCCACGTCAGTGGCTACATACCCGTCGGCGTTTCAGATGCGCGCCGTGTACAGCATTGTAGAAATTCGAGACGCGCTGTGCGTCCGCGATAGGAAAGATAATGCCGGCCGCATGAGCGCCGCCGCTCGTCTCGGACCGCGACGCGCGGGCGATCCGCACGGCTTTTGCTGCGATGCTACCTGCGCCAAAATTCGCAAATATATCGCCGGGCTGAAGTCCACTATGGCGGCTCTGTGATTGCGGCGATGTTTTTGGCTGCCGACAGTGACACCGCGCGCAATCGAGCCGCGTCCCGAAGACGGCGTTCATTCGCTGGGTAACCGGGGCTTTCACTGGTCCTCTTACCTTGCTGCAACCCGTTTCCGGAGAACATTGAATGAATGCGACACCCCGCAGCCTGCTCGTCAAGAACGCCCACATGCTCGTCACGATGGACGCAGAGCGCCGCGAAATCGCCGATGGCGGCCTCTTTATCGAAGGCAACCGCATCGTGGCGGTCGGCCCGACGAGCGAGCTTCCGCAGACCGCCGACGACGTGCTCGACATGCGCGGGCATCTCGTCATTCCCGGCCTCGTCAACACGCATCACCACATGTATCAGAGCCTGACGCGGGCGGTTCCGGCCGCGCAGAACGCCGAGCTTTTCGGCTGGCTCACGAACCTCTACAAGATCTGGGCGCATCTGACGCCCGAGATGATCTCCGTCTCCACGACGACCGCGATGGCCGAACTGCTGCTATCCGGCTGCACGACATCGAGCGATCACCTGTATATGTATCCGAACGGCAGCCGGCTCGACGACAGCATCGCGGCGGCGCGCGAAATCGGCATGCGCTTTCACGCGGCGCGCGGCAGCATGAGCGTCGGCCAGAAAGACGGCGGGCTGCCGCCGGATTCGGTCGTCGAGAAGGAAGACGCGATCCTGAAGGACTCGCAGCGCCTCATCGAGACGTATCACGACGCAGGCCGCTACGCGATGCTGCGCGTGGTCGTCGCGCCGTGCTCGCCGTTTTCGGTGAGCCGCGAGTTGATGCGCGATTCCGCGGCGCTCGCGCGTCGGTACGGCGTGTCGCTGCATACGCATCTGGCGGAAAACGTGAACGATGTTGCGTACAGCCGCGAGAAGTTCGGCCTGACGCCCGCCGAATATGCCGAAGACTTGGGCTGGGTCGGCCACGACGTATGGCACGCGCATTGTGTTCAGCTGGACAAACCGGGCATCGAGCTTTTCGCGCGCACGGGAACGGGCGTGGCGCATTGTCCGTGCTCGAACATGCGGCTTGCGTCCGGCATCGCGCCTATCCGCGCCATGCGCGACGCGGGCGTGCCGGTCGGGCTGGGCGTGGACGGCTCCGCATCGAACGACGGCGCGCAGATGGTCGGCGAAGTGCGGCAGGCGCTGTTGCTTCAGCGCGTCGGCTTCGGACCGGACGCCATGACCGCGCGCGAAGCGCTCGAAATCGCGACGCTCGGCGGCGCGAAAGTGCTGAACCGCGACGACATCGGCGCGCTCGCGCCCGGCATGGCGGCGGATTTCGTCTCGTTCGATCTGTCGCAGCCGGCGTTCGCGGGCGCGCTGCACGATCCGGTTGCGGCGCTCGTGTTCTGCGCGCCGTCGCAGGTCGCGACGAGCGTCATCGACGGAAAAGTGGTCGTGAAAGAAGGGCGCCTGACGACGGTGGATTTGCGCGCGGTCGTGGAGCGGCATAACGCGCTGGCGGGCGAACTGGCGAATGCGGCGCAGTGAGGGGGCGCGCCGCTCACTTAAGGGCGAAGCGCGTGGCGTCCCGGTGCGCGGGAAAGTGGTAGTGAGAGAGTGCGGTCATAGCGCCGCATAACGCGCGGGCGGACGAACTGGCGAACGCGGCGCACTGAAGGCGCGCCGCACCGCTTGCGAGCTCAAGGCTGATCGATCAGCGAGCGCGTCGCTTCGGCGACGAGGCTGCGCAACCAGCGAACTTCGTCGGAGTAGTGACACCGCTCATGCCAAAGCTGGTAATACTGCATGGGCGGGAAGTCGAGCGGCGCGGGCACCACCGCGAGCGGCAGAAACTTCGCGTAATGGGCGGCGAAGAGGCGCGTGGTCGTGAAAACGAGGTCCGACTTGATGAGCACGTAAGGCGCAAGATTGAAGTACGGCAGCGTGACGACGACATGACGCTTCAGACGTTCGCGCGCCAGATGCACGTCGATTGCTCCGCGCTGACCGACGGAATAAGGCGTCGGCGCGAGGTGCGGCGCGTTGAGATACTGATCGAGCGTGAGCCCGCCGCGCTTGGCGAACGGATGCGTGTTGCTGACGAGACACACGATCTTGTCGACGAACAAATTCGACAAATGCAGTTGTTCGGGCGGTTCCGGCCAGTTGCCGACGACGATATCGAGCTTGCCGTCTTCGAGCGCCAGTTCGTAATCGAACGCGGGGCCGAGCGAATGAAACTCGAGCGTCGCGTTCGGCGCGGCCTGCCGGAATCGCTCGACGACGGTCGGCACGAAGAGCACGTTCAGATAGTCGGGACAGCCGATGCGATAGCACCGCACGGATGTGGAAGGGTCGAAGTTGTGCTGCTGGACCTTGATCCGCTCGATTTCGCGCAGCGCGTTCTGCGTCGGTTCGAGCAGGCGCAGGCCGTATTCGGTCGGCACCATGCCGGACTTGCCGCGCACGAGGAGCGGGTCGCCGGTGATGTCGCGCAGGCGGCGCAGCGCGGCGCTGATGGCGGGTTGCGACTGATTGAGCTTGACGGCCGCGCGGGTGACGCTGCGTTCCATCAGCAAGGTGTGCAAGACGCGCAATAAGTACGTATCGATCGCCTCGCGTTGCTGACTCATGTTATCTCCACTATATGTTCTGGCTGATCGATGGCGGGGTACAACATATCGTTTTTAATATGACATAGACTTTGCGTCAAGGTGTGACTAACCCGCAAATGCTCGCTAGGCGGGGAGTCGCGCTATTTTGAGTGATCGACTTAGCGCCTCGAATTCTGTAAATTCTGCCCGCGATATGAGTTCGTGCGACAACGGTGTCTTGCGCTCCCTCTCGCGGTAATTCTTCCCAGTCCGGCCTGCTCGGTGGTCGGACGCATATTCAGAGCTCAATGGGCGACGCCATCCAAAAGTCGACAACGCCACCGCGCCTGGCGTTGTCCGGCATCAGCAAGCAGTACCCGTCCGTCAAGGCGAACGACGGCGTGAATCTCGTCGTCATGCCTGGCGAGATCCACGCGGTGCTCGGCGAAAACGGCGCGGGCAAGTCCACGCTGATGAAGATCATCTACGGCGCGGTGCGCCCGGACGAAGGCGAGATCCGCTGGCAGGGCGAGACCGTCGACATAGGCAGTCCGGCCGCGGCGCGCAAGCTCGGCATCGGCATGGTGTTTCAGCACTTCTCGCTGTTCGAAACGCTGACCGTCGCCGAAAACATCGCGCTCGCGCTCGACGACAAGTTCGACATGAAGGCGCTCGCCAAGCGCATTCGGGATGTGTCGAAGGACTACGGGCTCGATGTCGATCCGCAGCGGCACGTTCATAGCCTGACGGTCGGCGAGCGGCAGCGCGTCGAGATCGTGCGATGCCTGTTGCAGAACCCGCGGCTGCTCATCATGGACGAGCCGACTTCCGTGCTCACGCCGCAGGCCGTCCAGAAGCTCTTTACGGTGCTGCGCCGGCTCGCGGCCGAAGGTTGCAGCATTCTCTACATCAGCCACAAGCTCGACGAAATCCAGGCGCTGTGCGAGAACGCCACGGTGATGCGCGGTGGCCGCGTGACCGGCAATGTCGATCCGCGCAAGGAAACGCACGCGTCGCTCGCGCAGTTGATGGTCGGTCACTCGTTGCCCGACTACACGCGCCGCACCCACACGCCGGGCGATGCATTGCTCGCGGTCAGGAATCTTTCGGTGGCGAGTCCGGACCCGTTCGGCACGTCGCTCCAGAACGTGTCGTTCGAGGTGCGGGCGGGCGAAATCTTCGGCATCGCGGGCGTGTCGGGCAATGGCCAGGCGGAACTGCTCGCGGCGCTTTCAGGCGAGATTCGCGATCGCCACGTCGCGGCCGATGCCGTGTCGATTTGCGGCACGCCCGCCGCCCGGCTCACGGCGGGCGCGCGGCGCCGGCTCGGTTTTGCGTTCGTGCCGGAAGAACGGCTCGGGCGCGGCGCGGTCCCCGCGATGTCGCTCGCGGAAAACGGCCTCTTGACCGCGCATCGGCAACAGATGGTGCGCGGCGGCTGGATTCGATCGGGCGCGGTGCGCAGCTTTGCTGATCGCTGCATTCAGGCGTTCGACGTGCGCTGCGGCGGCAGCGGCGCGCTCGCGCAGAGCCTGTCGGGCGGCAACTTGCAGAAGTTCATCGTCGGACGCGAAATTTTACAGGCGCCGAAGGTGCTCGTCGTCGCGCAGCCGACCTGGGGCGTCGATGTCGGCGCGGCCGGTTTCATCCGCCAGCAGTTGCTCGATCTCGCGTCGCGCGGCGTCGCCATTCTCGTGATCTCCGAAGAGTTGGAAGAACTGTTCGACATCTGCGACCGGCTCGCGGTGCTCGCACGCGGCAAGCTCTCGCCGGTGCGCGCGACGGGCGAAACGAACGCCGAGGAAATCGGCCTCTTCATGGCGGGCTTGTTCGAGGGCAAGCGCGCGCCCGCGGCCGAACTCGATTCTTTGAGCAAATAAGCATGATTTTTCCGTATCGACTCGAAGCGCGCCCGACGCCCTCGCGCGCCATGCAGCTTGCGGTTCCGGTGGTGGCGGCCGTGGCGACGCTGCTTATCGGCTTCCTGATCTTTAGCGTCGTCGGCCAGGACCCATTGCGCGCGATGCACGCGTTTTTCATCGAGCCGCTCTCGACCGTGAACGGCTGGTCCGAACTCGTGCTGAAGGCGTCGCCGCTGTGCCTGATCGGACTGGGGCTGGCGGTCGGCTATCGCGCGAACGTGTGGAACATCGGCGCGGAAGGGCAGATGCTGCTCGGCGGCATCGTCGCGGGCGGCATCGCCATTCACGTCGGCGATGCATCCGGCTGGTGGACGCTGCCGCTGATGGTGATCGGCGGCATCGCGGGCGGCATGCTGTGGGCCGCCATTCCGGCGCTGCTCAAAAGCCGCTTCAACACCAACGAGATTCTCACGAGCCTGATGCTCACGTATGTTGCGGCGCAACTGCTGATCTATCTCGTGAGCGGTCCGTGGCGCGACCCGGAAGGCATGAACTTCCCGATTTCCGCAATGTTCGTCGACGACGCCTTGTTCCCGCGTGTCTACGGCGACTGGCATTGGAGCTTCCTGAAGGGCACGCGCATCAACGCGTCGGTGTTTCTGACGGTAATCGCGATTCCGCTCGTCTGGCTTTTCATGCGCAAGAGTTTTGCGGGGTTCCGGATGAACGTCGGCGGTCTCGCGCCGCTCGCCGCTCGCTACGCGGGCTTCTCGGACAAGAAGACCATCTGGACTTCGCTGCTGCTTTCGGGCGGACTCGCGGGTCTCGCGGGCGTGGGCGAAGTGGCGGGACCGATCGGGCAGCTTCAGGCCGGCTGGTCGCCGGGCTACGGCTTCACGGCGATCATCGTCGTGTTCGTCGGGCGGCTGCATCCGGTGGGAATCGTGCTCGCGAGTCTGTTGATGGCGCTGCTGTATCTCGGCGGCGAAGCAGTGCAGACATCGCTGCAATTGCCGCAGGCGCTCGCGGGCGTGTTCCAGGGGCTGCTGCTTTTTTGTCTCCTCGGCTGCGATCTGTTCGTGAATTACCGCATCAGGCGCAGGACCCCGGCGCACCGCGCTGCCTGAGACCGCATAAGAGAACTCGAAGATGGATATCAATCAAGCCAGCAATCTCGCATCGAGCGCGGTCATCGCGGCCATTCCGCTGATGTACGCGGGCGCGGGCGAACTCGTCGCGGAGAAGTCCGGCGTGCTCAACCTGGGCGTCGAAGGCATGATGCTGATGGGCGCGGTCGCCGGCTACGCGGTCACGTCGATCACGGGCAGTCCGTGGCTCGGCATTCTCGCGTCGGTATTCGCCGGGCTCGCGATGGCGCTGCTGTTCGGCTTCCTCACCATCACCATGCTCGCGAATCAGGTCGCCACGGGCCTGTCGCTGACGATCTTCGGCATCGGATTCTCGGCGTACGTCGGCAAGCCGTACACGTCGGCTGCGGTGCGCGCGACCATCGACGTGCTGCCGATTCCCGGCCTCTCGTCGATTCCCGTTCTCGGCCCGGCGATCTTCTCGCTGACGCCGCTCGGCTATCTCGCGTTCATCATGTTCGCGGTGATCGGCTGGTTCCTGTACAAGACCCGCGCGGGGCTCGTGCTGCGCTCGGTCGGCGAATCGCCGGCGGTGGCGCATTCGGTCGGATTTCCGGTGGTCGGTGTGCGCTACTGCGCGACGCTTTTCGGCGGCGGCATGGCGGGCATCGCGGGCGGCTACTACTCGATCGTCTATCTGCACGTCTGGCAGGAGCAACTGACCTCAGGCCGCGGCTGGATTGCGCTCGCGCTCGTCGTCTTCGCGACGTGGCGGCCGGGGCGTCTCCTCATCGGCGCGCTGCTTTTCGGCGCGGTGATGGCGCTGCAGTTCTACGCGCAGGCCATCGGCGTGCCGGTGCCGACGCAATTTCTCGCGATGCTGCCGTATATCGCGACCATCGTCGTGCTCGTGCTGATCTCGCGCAACCCGAACACGATCAAGCTCAACGCGCCTGCATCGCTCGGCAAGCCGTTTTTCGCGGCGAGTTAAAGCGCGTGGCGTGCCGGCATTTTGCATTCGCGGTACCGCATGCAAAGTGCCGCATTCAATTTGCGCGATCGGTGTGTGTTGTTCCGCCACCGCACCGCGTGCGCCTGAGGTTCCGCCGCGTTTTTTGACCGACGAAACTTCAGGCGAACCGTTTTCCGTTTTGCATACAACATCCAAAGAGGAGCATCACGATGCAGAAAACCTGGCTGAAGGCGATCACGGCCACTGTCGCGCTCTCCGCGACGCTCGCCGCCGCGAGTGCGCAAGCCGCCGACGCCCCGGGCGTCGCCTTCGTCTATCTCGGCAATCCGGGCGATGCGGGCTGGACCTTCGCGCACGACGCCGGCAGCAAGGAAGCCGAAGCGAAGTTCGGCAACAAGATCAAGATCACGCGCGTGGAAAACGTGCCGGAATCCGCGGACTCGGAACGCGTGTTTCGCGATCTGGCGAACAAGGGCAACAAGGTGATCTTCGGCACGAGCTTCGGCTATCAGGACTTCCAGCTGAAGGTCGCGAAGGACTTTCCGGACACGATCTTCCTGACCGCAACGGGCTTCAAGAAGGCGAAGAATTTCGGCACGTACGACGTGCGCATGTACCAGGGCGCGTATCTCGCGGGCATCGCGGCGGCCTATGTGACGAAGACGAATACGCTCGGCTTCGTGGCGTCGGTGCCGATTCCCGAGGTGGTCCGCAACATCAACGCGTACACGTTGGGCGCGCGTTCGGTGAATCCGAAGATCCATACGAAGGTCATATGGATCAATAGCTGGTTCGATCCGGGCAAGGAAAAGCAGGCGGCCGAGACGCTGATCGGGCAGGGCGCGGACGTGCTGTTGCAGAACACGGATTCGAACGCGACGCTCAACACCGCGAACGAAAAGCATGTGCACGCGTTCGGCTGGGATTCGAACATGAAGAAGTTCGGCCCGGATGCGCATCTCGGCTCGGTTGTCGCGCACTGGGGCGTGTACTACAACGACGTGATCCAGAAGGTGCTCGACGGCAAGTGGAAGAACGATCCGGTGTGGCTCGGCATCCCGCAAAAGGCCGTGGACCTGGAGGACCTGAACACCGGCGCGATTCCGGCGAAGGCGGTGCAGGCCGTTGCCGCCAAGCGTGACGAACTGCACTCGGGCAAGTGGGATGTGTTCAGCGGTCCGATCAAGGATCAGTCGGGCGCAGAGAAGGTGCCGACGGGCAAGACGCTGTCGGACCCGGAAATGCAGCGTATCAACTGGTATGTGGAGGGCGTGGACGGGTCGCTGCCGAAGTAAGGCGCGTCGTCACCTGAAACGAAAACCGCGCCCGAGGGCGCGGTTTTCACTTACCGCATGCAAAACGCCGACACTCGACGCTCAATCATCGATCCGCAGCCCCACCTTGATCGTCACCTGCCAGTGCAGGACTTCGCCGTTTTCGATATGCCCGCGCGTCTCGGTCACTTCAAACCAGTGCATATTGCGCAAGGTCTTCGAGGCCTTGGCCAGCGCGACGCGCACGGCGTCATCGCTCGATTGCGTCGAGGAGCCGGTGAGTTCGATCTGCTTATAGACGTGATCCGACATGCTGTTCTCCTTGTGGTTTGCTCGGACTTCGATCCAGCAAGGCGCGCGCCACGGCGCAGCAAGGCCGCCGTGTCACGCGGAAGATATCGAATGCAAAATGCCGGCGGTCAACGCAGCGGACGCGAAGCGGCGTCGCCTGCATCCTGACGGCGCGTGCCGCGGCGTCTGCGAGCCGAAACGGTCGCGCCGAATTCGCTCAGAATCTGCGTGCGGGCGCGGCTTGCGAAGACAAGAAAGCCGAAGCCGTTCGCCTCGTACCAGTAGCCGCCGTTCTCGAGCCCGTCGAGCGGCTGCTCCAGAGCATTCGTGATGGATTCGACGCAGCGCCGGTGCAGCTCGTCGATGGCCGGGTAGGGCGGCTGGGCGCCGCGCACACTGCACAGCAGGACATCGAGTCCTGGCAGCGCATGGGCGTACAGCACCGGTTCGTCCTGCGCGCGAGCGCGTGCAATCTTGGTATCCAGCTGGCCGAACGGCTTGAAATGCCGCAGCACGGCGAGAAACGACTCATCGCCATCAGCCTTCACGCGTCTACGCTTTTTCGGGAAGGACATAAAAACTCGCCTGAAAAAGAATTGCAAGAAACGCAGCGTCCTCATGCGGCCACTCCCGTCTTGCGTGCCGCACGTCGATCTTTTATAGCGCATCGATGTGATCGGGTCACGGTGATTCGGGCCTCCGGAACGCGCGATCGGCAAAATTGCCGACAGGCGTCAGAAGCGCATGAATCGTGCCGATGACCCGTTGGCGGCCCGCTGGCATCCCCTCGGCATTTCCTATGGGTATCTATCTGACATCTGTCTCAATAATAGTCCTGCTGTGCGCCGCGCGAATAGCCTTCGCGAAGAAAAAAAGCGCCCATGCTAACGAAAGGCGGATAGGGCGCCCCAAAGCGGGGCTCCAAGGGCCTGCTCTGCGCGCGACCCCCACGCTCGTCTAGACGCGCGGCGTCTTCTTGAGTTCGTCGCGGATCTCGCGCAGGAGCAGGACGTCTTCGGGCGGCGCGGCGGGTGCCGGCGCTTCGGTGGGCTTGCGCAGATTGTTGATGAACTTGACCATCAGAAAGATGATGAATGCCAGGATGATGAAGTTGATCAGCACGGTAATGAACGAGCCGTAGCCGAACACCGCCACGCCCGCCGTTTGCAGATCCTTGTACGAATCGGGATTGCCTTTGAAGGTCGGCGGTATGTGGCCGAGCCGGATGAAGAGATTCGAGAAATCGAGCCCGCCTGTCGCGAGGCCGACGACCGGCATGATCAAATCCTTGACGACGGAGTTCACGATGGTCGAGAACGCGCCCCCGATGATGACGCCCACTGCGAGGTCCATGACGTTGCCCTTGAGGGCGAAATTCTTGAATTCTTCGATCATGCTCATGCGGGGATTCCTCCTTTTCAGGTCTGAAACGATTGTTGTGAACACGCAGCCATCGAGCGCGAGCAGAACCACGCAAGCCGTGCATTCCGCTCGCAGGCAAGGCAATGATAGTCAATCCGGTCGCGCGTCGCGGGGCGAGTGACTACGCGGCCTGAACGCGCCCCACGCTGATCGCCGCACAAAAGGCCGCATGATCCGCGACGGTCTGGGCGCCGTATCGCTCGGCCCAGACCGCGTAGGCGGCATCGAGCTTGTCGGATGCGCCGCAGTAGCCCGCGATCAGCGCCGGGTCGCCGGTGCGGGCATGCGCGCGGGCGAGCAGCAGTCCGAGACACCACGCGTAGAAGTCGAACGTCGCGCCATGCAGCCAGTCGACGGGAACGGAGCCGCGGATCTGCTTCATCTGGCGTACGTAGAAATCGCGCCCCGCGATGGTCGTCCAGCCGAGCAGCGCATCCGATGAGCTTTGCAGAAGCCGCTGACCATGCACCACGCGCCTGCCCTGATGCCGGAACGGCTCTTCGAGCGGCGGCACGAACGGCGCGGCAGCCGGCACGATGCCTTCCTTCACTTGCATGAAGATCGGGTCGCCGAGTGCGCGGCCGATCAGCAGCACCAGATACGCACGCGTGCCGACGCTTCCGACGCCCACCACGCGATGGGCGACATCGACGACATCGTAGCGTTCGAGCATCATGCGCCACTCGCCCGCGATGGTCTGCAGATACGCCCTGAAGCCGTCGATGACGTGATTTTTCTCGGCGGCGTCGAGTTGCGTGAGGATCGGCGGGTCGACCTTGAAGCGCCAGCTTTTGCCGGCGGGCTCCGCGACCTTGGCCAGCATCGTCGCGTGCGAGCGTTTCATTGCGCGCTCGACGGTGCGCTCGATCGTGGCTTTTTCGTCGGCGTCGAGATGCGTGGGCGCGTCGATGTGCAGCGCGCTCGCGTAAGAGCGCATCTGCCACAAATCGTACGGGCTCACCTGGCGCAGTTCGTTCATCGTCGTGCGGTACGCCTCGCACGCGGAACGCACGGCGCGCTCCCGGCCTTCCATGTCCACGCTGTTTTCGCGGGCCGCGACGTTGATGCTCGCGGTCAGGCGCTTCAGGTCCCATTCCCACGGGGCGACGATCGTCTCGTCGAAATCGTTCAGATCGAACACGACGTCCTGACGCGGCGTGCGAAAGAGGCCGAAATTGTTGATGTGCGCGTCGCCGTCGATCATCACGTTGTGGCCGATCGACGGCGATCTCGACAGATCCCAGGCCATGACGGTCGCCGCGCCGCGCAGGAACGCGAACGGCGATTCGGCCATGCGCGACATGCGCAGCGGCACGAGCCGCGCCTGCCGTCCCGCGTTGACGGCGAGCACGCGCTCGACGGGATCGGGGCGGTCCGGCTCCGGCTGCCAGTTCGCGTGGGCTTCGAAAGGGATGGCGTCGCGCAGCGCGCGGCCGGCGGCGCGGCTTTCATCGGCGGTGCCGCTTGCTTGCGATGTCGTCGGGATGGAGTTGAAGCGCGTGGACAAACGTGTCTCCTTCGGCGAGCGAATGCTGCATGTGCGATGGACAGGTCAGCATACCGCAGTTCGCGCGCGGCTTTCGAGGGCGCTGGCGTCGTCGCTGCGGGCACATGCCTTGCTCTTACCCAATCCGCTTATTGCCGTGCAATGCGGCACCCCTATCCCGACGCATCGCGCGTCATTCTCTGCAGATCATCCTCATGCCGAATCAATTCCGCATTGCCGAAGGGTCCCCGTTTCCGCTTGGCGCGACATGGGACGGAAACGGCGTCAACTTCGCCCTGTTTTCCGCGAACGCGACGAAAGTCGAACTGTGCCTCTTCGACGAGAAAGGCGAAAAGGAAACGCAGCGCATCGAGCTGCCCGAATACACCGACGAAGTCTGGCACGTCTATCTGCATGGACTGGCGCCGGGCGCCGTGTACGGCTACCGCGTGCACGGGCCTTACGAGCCGGAGAACGGACATCGCTTCAATCCGAACAAGCTGCTGCTCGACCCGTACGCGAAAGCGCACGTCGGCGAGATGAAGTTCGACCCGGCGCTCTTCGGCTATACGCTCAACGCAGAAGGCGACGATCTCACGTTCGACGAACGCGACAGCGCGCCCTTCATGCAGAAATGCCAGGTGATCGACCAGAACTTCACGTGGACGCATGCGACGCGCGTGCGCGTGCCGTGGGAACACACCATCTTCTACGAGACGCACGTGCGCGGCTTCACGAAGCGCCATCCGGCGATTCCGGAAAACATGCGCGGCACTTTCGAAGGGCTCGGGCAGAAGGAAGTGGTCGACTACATCAAGAGCCTCGGCGTGACGTCCGTCGAGCTGCTGCCGATCCACGCGTTCGTGAACGACAGCTATCTGCTCGACAAGGGCCTCACGAACTACTGGGGCTACAACAGCATCGGCTTCTTCGCGGCCGATCCGCGCTATTTTTCGCGTGGGCCGGGCGTCGTCGCGGAGTTCAAGGAGATGGTCGACCGCTTGCACGAAGCCGGCCTCGAAGTGATCCTCGACGTGGTCTACAACCACACGGCGGAAGGCAACGAGCGCGGGCCGACGCTATCGTTCCGCGGCATCGACAACGCCTCGTACTACCGGCTGATGCCCGAGCAGACGCGCTACTACATCAACGACACGGGCACGGGCAACACGCTCAATCTCTCGCATCCGCGCGTCTTGCAGATGGTCACCGACAGCCTGCGTTACTGGGTGACGGAGATGAACGTCGACGGCTTCCGTTTCGATCTCGCGACCATTCTCGGCCGCGAGCCGTATGGCTTCGACGAAGGCGGCGGCTTCCTCGACAGTTGCCGCCAGGACCCGATTCTCTCCAGCGTCAAGCTGATCGCGGAACCGTGGGATTGCGGTCCGGGCGGCTATCAGGTCGGCGGCTTCCCGCCGGGCTGGGCCGAATGGAACGACCGCTATCGCGATACCGTGCGCGCGTTCTGGAAGGGCGACGAAGGCGAATCCGCGGAACTGGCGACGCGCATCACCGCTTCGGGCGACAAGTTCAACAAGCGCGGGCGTCGTCCGTGGGCGAGCGTGAACTTCATCACGGCGCACGACGGCTTCACGCTCAACGATCTCGTTTCCTACAACGACAAGCACAACGAGGCGAACGGCGAGGACAACAAGGACGGTCATTCGGACAACAAATCGTGGAACTGCGGCGTCGAAGGTCCGACCGACGATCCGGAGATCCGCGCGTTGCGCGAGCGGCAGAAGCGCAATCTGCTCGCGACGCTCCTGTTCTCGCAAGGCACCCCGATGGTCCTCGCGGGCGACGAGTTCGGCCGCACGCAGCAGGGCAACAACAACGCGTATTGTCAGGACAACGAGATCAGCTGGGTCGACTGGGAAGGCATCGACGACGACGGCCGCGCGCTGACCGAGTTCGTGCGCAAGCTGACGACGCTGCGTCATACGCTGCCGGTGCTGCGACGCCAGCGGTTCCTGACGGGCGAAGTCCGCGAAGACCTGGAGGTGGCCGACGTGACTTGGCTCAGCCCGAGCGGCGACGCGCTCACGCCCGAGCAGTGGGACGACCCGGGCATGCGCTGCTTCGGCGTGGTGATCGACGGCCGCGCGCAGGCCACCGGCATCCGCAAGCCGGCATCGGACGCGACGCTTCTGTTGATCGTGAACGCGTACCACGATGTCGTCGATTTCACGCTGCCGGACATTCCCGGCCCTGACCAGTGGAGCTGTCTGATCGACACGAACGCGCCGGTCCGCGAGGAACTGCCGCAGTTCGATTCGGGCGATGTCTATCAGGTCACGGGCCGGTCGCTGCTGCTTTTCGCGCTTCAGGCGCGCGGCGCGACTCGACGCGTATTCGAGCGGCTGGAGGAGGCGTTGACCGACGAAGTGCCGCCGGAGCAGGGCGACACGCCGTCCGCCAGTTGACGCATGTGCTCCCGCCGATCACGCGGGAGCTCACGCCGATTGGTTATCATGCGATCTTTGCAATCGCAAAAGGCGGCGCAAGCCGCCTTTTTTGTTTCCACGATGCCTCTTTCAAGCCCCCTCGCATGATCCTGCACACGTTCTTGCGCGTGGCGACGTGGGATCAGCTCGAACGCATCTGGGAATTCATCGTCGGCTTCTTCAAATTTCTGTGGGCGCTGCTGCGCTTTCTGGGCGGCGGCTGAAGCAAGCATAGAAAAGAATAAGGCCCCGCGAGCGGGGCCTTCTTGCTTGCCTGTGGCTCGACAAAGCGGTTCAGGTGTCGCGCCAGTTGTCGTCGTTGCTGCCGAGATCGAGACCGCCTCCGCCGCCGCTGCCGCCGCCGTCATCCCAGTCGTTCGATCCGTTGCCGAAGTCCAGGCCGCCGCCATTGTTGTTGCCGAAGTCGAGGCCGCCATTGTCGTTGCCGGCGTCGCGGCGTTCGACCGGCACTTCGCGCTCGATCACGCGGTCGCGTCCGTGCGACATGGCTTCGCCGAGCAGCACGCCGGTCAACAGGCCGCCCATGCCGCCACCGAACCCGCCGCCGCCTTGCTGGATGATGACGGGCGGCTGCTGCCCTTGCGGCGGATACGGTCCCTGCTGCGGATACGGCGCCTGCGGACCGTATGGCTGCTGGCCGCGCCCGAAGCGGTCGGCTTCCTGCGCGAACGGCGACTGGCCTTGCGCACCGGCATTCGCCGCATTCGCCGCATTCGCCGCATTCGGATCCGGCCGGCCCTCGGCGCGCGCCTTCAGACTCGCCACCTGATTTTCGAGATCCTCGATGGCGTAGGGCGGTACCGGATTCTTCGCGTTCGAGAGCGACTCCACCATCTCGCGCAACTGCGTTTCCGCGCTTTCGACGTCGCGCAGCAGCGCCTCATGACCGGGCGCGGTCGAGAGCCGCACGTCGAGCTTCAGCGTACGCACGTCGTTGAGCAACTCGGTTGCGCGTTTGAGCTGCGCGCGGCGGTCGTCCTGGCTGCGGCCGTCGTCGCGGGCGCGGGCGCGTCGCAGGCCCCAGCGCAGCACCAGCGCAATCGCCGCGATCAGTACCGCGAGGCCGATCCACATGCTCATCGACGGGCCATGCTTCTGCGGCGCGGCGGCTTGCGCCGGGTTGAACGGATTCAGCGCGACCGAGCCGTTGGAGCCGCGATTGGTCGTCGCATTGGCGCGGCTGGCGTCGTTGCGGATGCGCGCTTCGGTGGATGCGAAGCGCGACGGGTCCGTGAAGCTCAGCGACGGATCGAGCGTCTTCGCCTGCTGCAAGTGCGAAAGCGCGTCGCTCGCGCGGCCTTCGCGGTCCAGCACCTGCGCGTAGAGATAATGCGCGTGCGCGTTCTTCGGATGCGCGTCGAGCACTTCGCTCAACTGCGCGTCGGCTTTCTGCCAGTCGCCCTGCGTCATCGATTGCTCGACCTGCTGCGCGGTCGGCACGGCGGCCAATGCGAGCGGCGAAGCGACCGACAGCGCGAGGGACATCGATAAGGCGAGAGCCGTCAAAGTCTTTTTCATGTGCGGGCCGGGCGTTGCGACGCCCGTCTCCATTCGAAGCTGCGATCGGTGATTGCCGAGACATCGCAAGGCGGATACCCGAAAGCGCAAAAGTCCGCGAAGCGGCGGCGGCAGCCACCGTGGTTACTGCGCCGGCGTATTCAACTGCTTTTTCAGCGCTTCCAGACGGTCTTCCACCGAAGGACCGCGATTGAGCGCAGCCAGCTTGTCGTCGAGCGCCTTGCCGGACTTCTGGTCCGCCGAATTCAGACGCGCGTCGGAGCGGGCGTTCGCGAGCTGGACCTTGTCCTCCAGCTTTTGAAAATCTTCCGACAGGTTCTTTCCGCCGATGCCGCCGAGCGCCGTCGCGGCGGTGTCCTTCGCCTGCGCGATCTGCTGCTTCGCCTGAAGGATGTTCGAGCGCGCGTTGAGATCGTTGCGGCGCTGGCGCATGTCGGCGATCTGCTGCTTCAGGTGATCGACCGAAGGCACGAGCGTTTGCAGTTCTGCGGCGAGCGCGTCGCGCTCCGTTTCCGCGTTGGCTTGTGCCGCGAGCGCCTCGCGTGCGAGACCTTCGTCGCCGCTTTGCAGCGCGCGCTTGGCGCCGTCTTCGTACTTCCTCGCTTTCTCGGCGGCTGCGTCGCGCTTGCTTTGCTGCGTGGCGACCTGCGCCTCGATCTCGATCAGCGAGTTCTCCGCCTTCGCGATGCTGTCGTCCAGTTCGCGCACGATCTGGCGGGCGTCGCGCGAGGGGTCCTGCATGGTGTCGGCGGCATCGTTCAGCAGACCTTTGACGGTGCGCGAGATGGAATCGAAAAGCGACATGTATGTATCTCCTGGATGAAAACCACGGACCACTAGACCGCGGCTGGCGCGCCGCGCATCGAATGTGAGGCGCCGCGCCTGGAATGCAAGCGCAAGCAAGCCGCATTCACGCGCGGGTTTACCCGTTCATTAGAGCACGTCGCGACTTAATATGGACTTAAGCAAGGTGAAGGAATGTAACGGCTACGCAGACGCGCGCCGTGAAGAGAGGACTGTGGACTAGCCTAACCGCCGAGCCGTTCGTCGCCGGTCAGCGAGGCGTCTTCGCCGGCGCTGTCGGTGTGGTCGCGGCTCACGGGAACGCTTGCCGTCGCCACCGTCGATGCAGCCGCCGCCGCAGCCTGCGATCGCGCGATCTTGGCCGCGCCCGCGGCGGCTTCGCGCGCCTCGCGGGCCGCTGCCTTGGCGGCCACGCTGCGCAGCGCGACATCGAGCGGATCGGGGGCTTTCGGCGCGCGCAGACGGTCGACGATGCCCGCCACCTTGATCTGCTCGCTCGTCGCGTTGAAGTTGAGCACCGCCCGCCGCATGAGTTCGCTCACGCTGATGCCGAGGTCGTCCGCGGTCTTGCTGATGGCGAGCTTTTGCGCGGGGGTCACGAATACAACGATGCGTTCGGTAGGCTTGGTCGTCATGAGCGGCTCGCAGACAGTAAGGCGATTGCAAACATCGCATGCGCGGTCCCGATGCCGGGATCGCTCACTTCGTTACCGCAGGTCGTTCGCCGGCGAAAAGGCCCGGCTATACATGTATCCATCATATCGGTTCGCGAGGCCGCTGTGCGTGCTCGCGGTCCCCTATCGTCGCCGGAATGCGCGCCGTGGGTCAGCGTATGAGCGTGCACGAAAAAGCGCGCCCGATCAACGGTTTAACTATTTTCTCATAGGGTTGTCCACAAGGCTCTCAACACTTTCTGTGGGTAAGCGCACGTTGTCGTTGGCCCGCTTCTTCGAGTCGCCCGACGTCATTTGCTTACAAAAAATGCCTGCCCATTCTGTAGCGGTCCGTCCGAATTCTTTAAAATGTGCCGTTACTCTTCGGTCGGACCGGCTCACGCATTCGCTCGCCGGTCGTTGCCGCGCTTGCGTTCTTCCTCGCGCGCTTTGTCCGCCGCCTGATCCGCTTCTTTCGATACGCCGCGCAGTGCGCGCCACCAAGCGCGCTATAAAGCGCGCCGAACCATCCCAGTCATGCCTATCATCAAACGCCCCGACTCTTCGAATTCATCGCGACCCGATCGCGAGCCGCGCTGGAACGACTCACGCAACGACTCGGGGGCAGGCCGCGACGGCGGCGGTCGGGGTGGCAATGGCCGCAACGGCCGGAACAATGGCAATGACCGGGACGGGCGCGATGGCGGCCGCTCGGTATTCGGGCGCATCGCGCTGTGGTTCGCGGGTCTCGCGGCGGTGGCGGCAGTGGTCGGCGCGCTCATCGTGGGCTATGCGCTCGTCGTGATGGAGCCGAACCTGCCGTCGCTGAACGCGCTCATCGACTATCGGCCGAAGGTGCCGCTGCGCGTCTACACGGCGGATCACGTGCTGATCGGAGAATTCGGCGAAGAGCGGCGCAGCCTCGTGCGCTTTCAGGACATCCCGGACCAGATGAAAAAAGCGGTCCTCGCGATCGAAGACTATCGCTTCTACGATCACGGCGGCGTCGATTTCATCGGTATCCTGCGCGCGGGCGTGACCGACCTGATGCACGGCGGCGCATCGCAGGGCGCGAGCACGATCACGATGCAGGTCGCGCGCAACTTCTTCCTGTCCAGCGAGAAGACGTACACGCGCAAGGTCTACGAGATGCTGCTCGCGTACAAGATCGAGCGCGCGCTCACGAAGGACCAGATTCTGGAGCTGTACATGAACCAGATCTATCTGGGCGAGCGCGCATACGGTTTTTCGGCCGCCGCGCGCGTGTACTTCGGCAAGGACCTGAAGGACATCACGCTCGCCGAAGCCGCGATGCTCGCCGGTCTGCCGAAGGCGCCGTCCGCGTATAACCCGGTCGTGAATCCGAAGCGCGCGAAGGTGCGCCAGCAGTACATCCTGAAGCGCATGCTGGACCTCAACTTCATCACGCGCGAACAGTACGATCAAGCCATCGCCGAGGAAATCCACACGAAATCGGCGGGCACCGAGTACGGCGTGCATGCGGAATACGTCGCGGAAATGGTGCGGCAGATGATGTACGCGCAGTACAAGGAAGAGACCTACACGCGCGGCCTCACGGTGACGACGACCATCGACTCGGCCGATCAGGACGCCGCTTACCGCGCCGTGCGCAAAGGCGTGATGGACTACGAGCGGCGTCACGGCTATCGCGGGCCGGAGGGCAACATCGCGCTGCCGTCGGCGGCGGATGACCGCGCTGAAGCCATCGAAGACGCGCTCGTCGATCATCCGGACAACGGCGATCTCGTCGCGGCCGTGGTGACGGCGGCGAGCCCGAAGCAAGTGAGCGCGCAGTTCGTCGGCGGCGAGACGGCGACGATCGCGGGCGAAGGGCTGCGCTTCGTGGCAGCGGCCTTGCGCAGCAATGCGTCGAAGGCGCTCGCCATCCGGCCGGGGTCGATCATCCGCCTGACGAAGGACGCGAAGGACAACTGGCAGGTCACGCAGTTGCCGCAGGTGGAAGGCGCGCTCGTCTCGATGGTGCCGCAAGACGGCGCGATTCGCGCGCTCGTGGGCGGCTTCGACTTCAACAAGAACAAGTTCAATCACGTCACGCAGGCTTGGCGTCAGCCGGGTTCGAGCTTCAAGCCGTTCATCTACTCGGCGGCGCTCGACAAGGGTCTCGGACCGGCGACCATCATCAACGACGCGCCGCTGTACTTTCCGGCGCCCGCGGGCGGCGAGCCGTGGGAGCCGAAGGACGACGATCAGCCCGACGGCCCGATGTCCATGCGCACCGGCTTGCAGAAGTCGAAGAACCTCGTGTCGATCCGCATCCTGTCGTATATCGGCACGGGCTACGCGCAGGACTTCGTTACACAGAAGTTCGGCTTCGACAAGGACAAGACGCCGCCGTATCTGCCGCTTGCGCTGGGCGCCGGGCTCGTCACGCCATTGCAACTGAGCGGCGCGTATTCGGTGTTCGCAAACGGCGGGTATCGCATCAATCCGTATCTGATCGCGCAGGTCGCGGATGCGCGCGGCACCGTGATTTCGCGCGCCGATCCGCTGACCGCCGGCGCGAATGCGCCGCAGACGCTCGAACCGCGCAACGCGTACGTGATGAACAGCCTGCTGCACACCGTCGCGACGTCGGGTACGGGCTCGGGCACTAACGTGCTGAAGCGCAACGACTTGCAGGGCAAGACCGGCACGACCAACGACGCGAAGGACGGCTGGTTCGCGGGCTATCAGCATCAGCTCGTCGCGGTGGCGTGGATGGGTTACGACCAGCCGAAGTCGCTCGGCACGAAGGAGTTCGGCGCGCAGCTCGCGCTGCCGATCTGGGTCGAGTACATGGGACGCGCGCTGCGCGGCATCCCGCAACAGCAGATGGCCATGCCCGACGGCGTGACGACCGTCGACGGCGAACTGTTCTTTGCGGACCGCACGCCGGGCGCGGGCTTCGTCGCGAGCATCGGTCTCGACAATACGAACCCGATGGCGGGCGATTCGACGACCGCGGGCGGCGTCGGCCCGGCGGGCATGCAGGCGCCGCCGGTGCCGCAAGTCACCACCGACGAGCGCAAGCAGATCATGGACATGTTCAACCGGCCCTGATCGGCTTGCTCCAAGAAAAAACGCGCCGTGGCTGGCGCGTTTTTTTTACGTTCGGCGGCGAGTTACTTGCCGACCGTCGCCGCGGATTTCACCGCGCACTCAACGTTGAGCGTGCTCTTGTCGGAGAAGGTGAGGGCGAGGGAAATCGTCGAGCCGACCTTGAGCGGCTTGGCGGGCTGTTCCATCATCAGGTGATAGCCCTTCGGCGCGAATTCCAGCGAGCCGTGCGCGGGCACCTCGACGGTATCGACGGGCGCCATCGTCGCCGTGCCGCCCTTGTTCTCCGACTTGTGCATCATCGTCATGGCGAACGCGGGACTCGTTGCGGCGGTGAGCGTCGCGGGCGAATCGCCGTTGTTCGACACGACGAAGTAGCCCGACGACGGCAGAGTCGGCGGCATCGCGCGGACCCAGCAATCATGCGCTTCTAGCGTGGCCGCGTGCGCGGCGCTGGCGAAGACGGCGAACGACGCGCATGCGAGCGCGCCCGAGAGGAATGTGTTCTTGTTCAAAGCGGCCTCACTTGACCGTGAAGTTATAGTGACCTTGCGTGCGATGACCGTCGGCTGCGACCGCGGTCCATTGCACCGTATAGACGCCCGGCGCGAGATCGCCGAGGGCGACGCTCATGTGCTTCTTGTCGTTCGCATCGACGGCCGACTTCGCGGTGTTGACTTGCGTGCCGTGTGCGTCGGTGACGAGAAGGGAGCTGAACGTCGGCTCGATGCGTTCACCGAACTCGATGGAGACTTCGTGCGGCGCGCTGACCGTCGCGCCGGGGCCGGGTTGCTGGAGCTTCGGCAGCGCGTGCGCGAGCGCCAGTTGCGTGGAAGCGGCCAGCGCGAGGGCGAGCACGCTCCGCAATGCGGATTGGAACGTCATGGTGTGTCCTGTCGAAAATATGGTGCCGCGACGCGCGTTATCGCTTCGCAGAGAAGCGGATCACGAATGCGGATGATGGGCGATTCAGCCAATCAAGGGCGGCGCGCGAGGCTGGGCGTTAGGGAAGCGTTTGAGATGTGACGCGCTGTCTCCGCTGGCTACCGAGAAAGCGTCGCGCAGGAAGTTCGCGAACGCAGTCGCTCGAACGAAACTCGGTGGCGTCGGCGCGTGTCCGACGAAGCCGCAATAGCCGCAGGCGTCGAGCGCGCCGACGGCGCTGTGGCCGGCATGGTGCGCAGAGTGGATGTCATCAGGCGTATCGATGCGCGACGCGCATATCGAGGCGAGCAGGGCTTCGAAAGGCTCGGCCTTGAGCGTCTGCGATACGACGGGCGCGAGCGAGAGAAGCAGCATCGCCCATACCGCCGCGATGCCGCCGATCTTTCTCATGATGCCGCGCCGCAAGGAATGCATGCCTGTTCCCGAGCCGATAATCGATAGCGGCGATAACCGATGCCGCTGAACGGGCGATTATGCCATGCACGAAAGTGCGGCTTTCCTGATGCGCTCGGTGCGGGACGAGTCGAATCGACGCAGCGCTCGGGCAGCTTATCAAGCATCAATCGTCATGGACCGTTGCTTTTCCATAAACGATGCTCTATAATCTTTTCTTCGACGGACGCGGGGTGGAGCAGTCTGGCAGCTCGTCGGGCTCATAACCCGAAGGTCGTAGGTTCAAATCCTACCCCCGCAACCAAATTCAAGGGGTTACAGTGCTTCGGCCTGTAACCCCTTTCTGTTTTTCAGCCGGTCTATTTTCTCCGAGCGTCAGTATTCCTATCGAATGGCTCACCCTAGCGCTCACCCTAGCGCGCGCCCGTGTCAAAATCCCGCATTCGACAACCGACACCACGCTAACGAAAAGGCGCCGCTCATGGACATTCCGCACGACCTGCAAACCATCGCGCATCAGGAAAACACGCTCGTCTTTCCGCAGTTTCACGCCGATCAGGCGTGGCAACTTGGCACGCAATTGCGCGAGATGGCGCTGGCGCGCGATGCTGCCGTGGTGATCGACGTGCGCACCTTCGGTCAGCGGCTCTTCTTCGCCGCGCTCGACGGCACGAGCCCGGACAACGCGCGCTGGGCCGAGCGCAAATCGAAGACGGTCGAGCACTTTCGGCGCAGCTCGTATGCCATCGGTCTCACGCTGCAACAGGCGGGCACCACGCTCGCCGACAAGTTCGGCCTCGATCCCGCGCAGTTCGCGTCGCACGGCGGCAGTTTCCCGATCCGCGTCGCGAGTGCCGGCGTCATCGGGTCAGTGACGGTGTCGGGCCTGCCGCAGCGTGGCGATCACCAGATGGTCGTCGAAGCGCTCTGCGCCGTGCTCGGCCACGGTTTCGCGGCACTGTCGCTGGACCATAGCTGAAGGGGCGGCCACGCGGGCAAAGAAGTCGCCGGTTGGCTCACTTGCACCGCACGATCATCGAACGGTTCTTCACGTTTGCCGAGATCACGTTGCTGATGCCGCCGCCGCTCGGCCCGCCTTCCTCGTTGTCCTTCGAGACGATGTCATAGCCCGTCGCGCCGCACGCCTTGCCCGCGAGCACATAGCAGCTCGCCCAGCTCGAGCCTGCGTCCGCGCCGCTGCAATTGACGGCATAGCCCGTCTGGCCATCCGGCAAATTGATCAGCGACGCTTCGTTCGACGACGCGCACGCGCCGAGGCTCGCGACCACGACCATGGCCGCGCCAATGCTCGCCGCACGCCATGCTTTCGGCATCGTGCTTGCGCACGCCGGGAGTCGGCGCATCGGCCGATCGTTTCGATTCATCTTTTCCTCGTTGTGTTTCGGAGCCGCCGTATTTTGGGATGAGCATTGTCCCATAGGCCGCTTGCATGACGCCGACCAGACCGGCAGGCAGCCGTGCGGGCGCAATGCTTGCGATGCGTGAATCGACGAACTCGCGAAACCGATCGCCGCCGCTGAATCGTGAACTATTTTCCGCGTCGCGCGCCTTATGACTACCGGGGCATCGGTGCGATTTGCCGTCCAACGCATGATGGAGCGCGACCGAACACACATCCCGGAATACATACGGAGGCAATGGAATGGTCGACAGAGTGACGGGCCCTTATCGAGGCTATTACATCAGCGCATCGGCGCGGCTCGTTCCGACGCACGACGCGAAGCCCGGTGACGCCGGCACGGCGATTTATGTCGGGTCCGTGAGTCTTGCCCAGAACGGCCCCGACGAGCCGCGTCACTTCGAGGCGCTGGTCGATCTCGGTCCCGAGCAGCGCTTCGCCACGGAAGACGAAGCGCTTGCAAGCGTCGAGAAGGCGGCGCGCGATTACATCGACCGACTGCTGCAACCGACGTGATGCGCCCGATCCATCTTCGCCATGCGGTGCTCTACGATATCGCGAACTGCCTCGTCGACCTGTTTCCGATCGGCGCGGACATCATCGAGATCGGCGGCGGAGCCGATGCGGCGCCCGCGCTATTCGTAAGCTGGCGCACGGGCGGGGTGGCGAATCATGCGGGGAACATCGGCTGGGGCGTGCATTACCGCTTCGACGCGCGAGTGCTGCGCGACTATCCGCCTTTGTCGGATGAAGCGCGGCAGCGCGTCTGCGAGCGCGTGCGCGACATGACGCGTTCGCTCGATTTCAATTACACAGACCCGCTCGCGAGTTCGCTGCTCGTCGTGGATGTGAACGAGGACGTGCTCGATCCCTGAGGTGCCTGCGCGCGGCGGCGCTGGACCCCACGGCGCGAGCGCGAGTACCATAGACCGCGAATCGATTCACGCGCACGCCAGCGAAGCGGTGCCCGCGTACCGAACCCAATGCGTCAACCTCACCGCGTGCGGGTACGAGCACCGCCTGCCGTCCGCCGCCCGATCCACGAGAGTCTCATGAACATTCGTTTTCTTTCCGACGCGCCCGATTATCGCGATTCCAATCTCACGATCGAATTTGCCGCGCTCGTCGATGGCCGACGCGTGCCATGCGCGATTTCCGTCGAAGCGCTCGAAGATCACTTCGGCGCGAAGACTTTCGACAGCGCCGGCTGGATCGATGCCTTCGATGCAGGCCGCGCCCGCATCGAAGCCGTCGCGCGCGAACATCTGCAGGTCACCCAGGGCATGCCGGTGCTGCTGAAAAGCGGCCACTTTCCGCCGGGGCGCGTGATCGTCGAATAGCGGCAGCGCGTGTAACGGCGTTACGCGCTGATCGACCGTCCAGCCCGCGCCTGAAACGGCTGCATGCGCTTTCCCGCAGCGCAGCAACAGAGTAAGATCCTGCCATTGTGCCGCTTGCGATGCGATTCGCACGGCATGTCACTTGCTCACCAGCCTTTGTAAGCGTTGAGCAGCCATTATAAAAATCGCGCGGGGTCGTCATGTTTCATTCCTTTCTTCACGCGCTCGTCGAGTCCAATGCACTGTGGCTCATCTGGGCGGCTGTCGGTGTCCTGATTCTGGGATTTTGCATCGTGTTTTCGTCGGTCGTGCTCGGCGAGTCCGAAGAGCCGCTGTATCGCGCGGCATCCGGATCTCGGCGCGACGACGACGGTCAGATGATCGTCTGACCCTCTCCGGTCCTCGAGTTCGCCAGTTCGCGACTCGTCTTCGAAAGCGACATCCAAACGGGCGGAGCCGGCCATGCCTCGTATGAGTGTCGACGACGCGCGCACGCGCCAGTCTCGACATAATAAGAAGCAGCAGCGCGACGCGCTGCGTGAGCGCATACTCGAAGTCTCGCGCGGCATTGTCAAACGGGAAGGGCTCGCGTCCCTCTCGATGCGCAAGCTCGCGGAAGCGATCGATTACTCGCCTGCCGCGCTGTATCTGCACTTTCGGAATCGCGGCGAGATCGAGCGGGCGTTGCGCGAAGAAGGTCTCGCGCAACTGCGCGCGGCGTTCGCGCCGCACGCGAGCATCGCGGATGCCGCTGCGCGCCTGAGAGCGTTGGGGCGCGCCTATGTGCAGTTCGGACTCAGCGAGCCGGAAACCTACCGCCTGATGTTCATGGACCATGTGTCTGCCAACGGCGCGAACATGCCGGACGACAACGCCGCCATGCTTTCGCTGATAGCGGACGCATTCCTTGAACTGCAGGCAGCGAACCGGCTTGCAAGGCTGCCGGCTGGAGCCCCTGCGGCGGCTTGCGCGCAGGCTTTCTGGGCGAACCTGCATGGCATCACCGCGCTACAATTGAACGGCGCGGCAAGCGCCGACGTCGCGGCGAGAGAACTCGTCGAGTTGTCGCTGGATGCGTGGCTCGCCGCCTGCTGAGTGAAGTGACCGTACGAACCGTTTCGACTTCTCGACACGATGACCACCGAAGACATTCGTATTGACACCGCTAACGGCATCGGCTTCATTGCGCTCGATCGCCCGAAAGCGTTGAACGCGCTGACGCCCGCGATGCTGCACGCCATCGGCGAGGCGTTGCGCGCGTGGCGTCACGATCAGGCGATTCGCGCCGTAATCGTCTACAGCCCGCACGTGCGCGCGTTCTGCGCCGGCGGCGACATCCGTTTCCTCTATGAAGCCGCGAAGGCCGGCGACCGCGATTCGATCGACGCCTTCTTTACCGAAGAGTACAAGCTCAATCACGCCATCTTCACGTTCCCGAAGCCGTATATCGCCGTCGTGAACGGCGTCGTGATGGGCGGCGGCATGGGCATTTCGCAGGGCGCGCATCATACGGGCGGACTGCGCATCGTCACGCAATCCACGAAAATGGCCATGCCGGAAACGCGCATCGGTCTCTTTCCGGATGTCGGCGTGAGCTGGTTTCTCGCCCGCGCGCCCGGCGCAATTGGCCGTTATCTCGCCGCCACCGGCGCGAGCATCGGCCCGGCGGACGCGCTCTATGCCCGCCTGGCCGACGCGTATCTCGACGACGGCGCGCTGCCCGGCCTGATCGAATCGCTGCGTCATCAGCGTTTTCTGGATGGCGTCGCGATCGTACGCTTCGTCGAGAACGAGACCACGAAGTACAAGGTCTCGCCGATCCCGGATACCAGCGCGCTCGCCGAGGCACGCACGCTCATCGACAAGCATTTCGCGGCCGGCAACGGCGCGGCCATTCTCGCTTCGCTGGAGCGGGACGCGGATGCATCCGGCAACGAATGGCTGCGCGCGACGGCGGCCGCATTGCGCGAGCGTTCGCCGCTCTCCGTGGATGTGTCGCTTCAGCAGGTCGACCGCGCGCGCTTCTCGACGATGGCCGAAACGCTGCGCCGCGATCTCGACCTCACGCGCTCGGTCTTCGAGCGGGGCGACGTGCTGGAAGGCATCCGGGCGCGCATCGTCGACAAGGACAACCAGCCGCAATGGAAAGTGGCGCGCGCTGAAGACGTGCGGCCCGATGACGTCGAGCGCATGTTCGACAGCGCCTGGACGCCGGCGACGCATCCGCTGCGATCATTGAAGGACTAACGGAAGCGGCTGCTTCGCCGCTTGTGCTTGCTTTCAGGCGGTCTCGCTGCCCGCCATGAAAGCGCGCATGAACACGAGCGCGCCCCAGCCCCAGATCGCGTTTGCAATGAAGCCTGGCGCGAGGCGCGGCAGCATGTTGCCGCTCGGCCAGATGCCGCGCGCCGGATCGATCACGAACGCGCTGACCGCCGTCAGCACGATGCCGCCGAACACGAGCGCGCCGATCCATGGCGCGCGGTGTTCGGGCGCGACGCGCAACAGCCACGCCATCAATACGCCGAACACGGCGCTCCACAACGCATTGGCGATGAATTCGGGAATGCCGAGCGGCAGAAACGGCGCGGTCGAAAAGCCGGCGGCGTCGATCATTCCGGCTGCGTGCAGCAGCGCGAGCGTCGATTCGCGAAAGAAGAGTGCGGCGAGAAAACCGGAGACGAACGGCAGAATGAGTTTTTGCATTGGCTTACCCGCTGGCGGGCGAGAACGCGGTTCGCGCGAAAATCGGGACGAGCGCCATTATAGGGGCGCGCGCCCGCCAGCCGGAGCCGATGCCTACTTCGCGATGGCGTCGCTCGCGGGACTGTGATGCAGCATACGGTCGCTGTTGGGCGGCGGGGCGGGGCGCTTGACCGGCATGTTGTCGGGATTGTCGGGGCGCGCGGCGCTCGTTGCCGGCGAACCCGGCGCGCCGGGCGGCTTGACCATGGACGCGCCTTCGTCCGGTCGCGCGGTTTGCGCCTGTGCGGCGAACGCCGCGCACAGCAGCGCAGCGGCCGCGATCGATATGCTTTTCATGTCAGTCTCCGCGAGGCTCGACGCACGCGGGCGTCGCATGTTCGGTGTGACAGCCGGCGCGGGGAAAGATTCGGGACGCGCGCCGGGAACCGCGCATTGCGCGCTGCGGTAAAATTGCGGATTAGCCGAACCAGACGTCTGCCATGTCCGCCGCTTCGAAAAACAGCCCCCGCCGTGTGTCCGTCGCCCCGATGATGGACTGGACGGACCGCCATTGCCGTTCGCTGCATCGGATGGTGTCGCATCACGCGTGGCTTTACACCGAAATGGTGACGACCGGCGCGCTGCTCTACGGCGATGTCGCGCGTCATCTCGCGTTCACGCCGGCGGAAGCGCCCGTCGCGCTGCAGCTGGGCGGCAGCGAACCGGCCGATCTCGCGAAGAGCGCGAAGCTCGGCGAGCAATGGGGCTACGACGAGATCAACCTGAACTGCGGCTGCCCGTCGGAGCGCGTGCAGCGGGGCGCGTTCGGCGCATGCCTGATGAACGAGCCGGAACTCGTCGCGGACTGCGTGAAGGCGATGCGCGATGCGGTGTCGATTCCGGTGACGGTCAAACATCGCATTGGCGTCGATGCGGTTGAAGACTACGCGTTCGTGCGCGATTTCGTCGGCACGGTGGCGCAGGCGGGCTGCGAAGTGTTCATCGTCCATGCGCGCAATGCGATCTTGAAGGGCCTGAGCCCGAAGGAGAACCGCGAGATTCCGCCGCTCAAGTACGACTACGCGTACCGGTTGAAGCGCGACTTCCCGCATCTCGAGATTTCGATCAACGGCGGCATCACGACGCTCGACGAAGTGGAGGAGCACCTGAAGCATGTCGATGGCGTCATGCTCGGGCGCGAGGCGTACCACAATCCTTACGTGCTGGCGGGCGTCGATACGCGGTTCTACGGCGCGACGACGCCGGTGCCGACGCGCGAGGAAATCGAAGCTCAACTGATCGACTATGCGCGCGCCGAACTCGCGCGCGGCACGTATCTCGGCGCGGTGACGCGCCATGCGCTGGGGCTATATCGCGGCGTCGCGGGCGCGCGCGGATGGCGGCGCACGCTGTCGGACAGCCGCCGGCTTGCGAAGGGCGATCTGGGGATCTTCGACGAGGCACGCACCTACTTGCGCGAAGCGGCGGAAGCGGTGGAGTCCTGACCGCACGCATCGATCGTAAAAGAATGCTCAAGAGCACTAGGCAAGCAGAAACTTTGTTCGTATAATCTCGCTTCTCGATTGGCAGGCAATCTTGCGAATACGAGACGTAGTAAATCAGCAGTTGTCAGCGGTGGCTGTAGCTCAGTTGGTAGAGTCCAGGATTGTGATTCCTGTCGTCGTGGGTTCGAGTCCCATCAGCCACCCCAAAGAATTCATACGAAAAGCCCGGTCATCGCGACCGGGCTTTTTGCTTTTCCGCAGCTAAACACAGCACACGCACCGTGCTAGCATCAACGCACCACCACCCCGAACGAACGACGACGGAGACAGCTATGGCTACTTTGGCGATCGACGGCGTGCGTTGGGTCAACGACCGCGTGACCAATGTGCGCTGGGGCAGCTTCGATTCCGCCACGAACGACTGGGCGGCGCCGACCACCATCGTGGACGTCCATCAAGTCGTGGACGCCATCAAAAGCGGCAAGGAAGTCCGCACGCTCTTCAGGCTCGGCGGGCGAACGTTTCTCGGACCGAAAGTCACCGCATTGCCGTACTCGAACGGCCACGTGGGCATCGAGGCGCGCGTGCAGGAAGGGCAGATCGAGAAATCGCTCGAAGACTTGCCGCCTGTCTGAGTCAGTTCCGAGAGGTAGGCGTTGAATCGCGAACAGGCGCACAGGTTCGAAACCGAAATCATGCCGCGCATCGCCGAGGGCGTGGCCCGCGTGGTCGATCAGACATTGCGCGTCGAAGTCGTTCCCGGCGGCAATCCGCGCGAGCCGGCGCGGCTGCGCGTGAGCGCGCCGCCGTCGGATCATGGCGCGCGCACGCGGCGTTATCCGTTCGACATGAACGTCTTCCTGACGTGGGACGACGAAGAGATCGAGCGATTGCTGCGTCCTGGCGGCGAAGCCCGTTTGCAGCGTTATCTCGACGCGCTCGGGGACAAACTGCGCGCATGGCAGGACGCCCGCGAAGTGGATGTGCCGACGCGCTCGCAGGCGGAGCCGTCGGTGCTGCTCGGCGGACTGGACTTCGAGGCGTGAGCGCCGCGCCTTGTCAGAAGCACCCGGACGAACGTGGAGGATCAGATGACATCGTCGAATGAAGGCAAGCTGCGTGCATTCGTGCAGACGGCGGAACAGGGCGGCGGGTTCGTGTGGGTCATCACGCTCGTGGATTTCGCGGCGGGCGAGGTCAAGCGCGCGTTGGTGTCCGAAGACAACTTCGCCACGGCCGACGCCGCGCGGGATGCCGGCAACGATCGCCTGAAGGCGATGTCGAACGACCGGTAAGCGCTTTTGCAGCGGCGCGCGAGCGGGTATGGCCGAACATCAGAAAGAGAACGCGGACGAAGCGCGAGAGGCGCGAGAAGCACGATTTCGCCGCTACGAAGCAGCCGGCGAAGCGTCGATACGAGCGGAACTCGACGCGGCGCAGTCCGCTGACCCCGAAGCGGCGCACAAGCGCGCATGGCTGCACGCGAAGGACACCGCTCGTCAGGACGAGCAGTTCCGGGCGATGTTCGCGTCGGTGTCGTCGGCCAACGACGCTGCGCAACTCGCTCGCGAATCCGCGGAGGCTTCGCGCCGGTCGGCGTTCTGGACGATGATCGCGGCGCTGGCGGCGACCGCCGGCGTGATCGTCAATGCGGCGATTGCGCTCGGGTGGCTGGATTCACTGAGACGCTAGCGTTTCTTCGAAGCCTAGATTGTCCACCACGCGCGCACGGTCGGTTCGCCGTCGAGGGCGCGCAGGAAGTCGTCCGCGAAGGCGTCGCTGACGGTTTGCCATTCGGGCGTGCCGGTCGGCAGGTCGTCCGGATTCTTCAGCCCGCGCGCATGGCGGATCACGGCGACGGCTTCGCTCAGAGCGGCGAGGGATTCGAGACTTTGCAGGTTCATACGCGCGTTTACGGCGCGAGGGCGCAAACCTTTAACCTGGTCCGATCTATCTGGAACTGTTGGCAGTCTTGAAAGCGTCCCAAACCTTCCGAGCCTTCGGTACGTGGGGACTTTTCTAGACCTTCGAACCAGCAGCCGTCCTGAACCTCTGAACCGTACGGAGTCTTGTAAGCGTCCCCGCACGTGCGAGCCTTGCAGGACACCAACGCTTCCAGTTCTGCAAGGCTCGCACTCCGCGCCTGTCACGCGCCTAACGCTCCGTAGCCTTCCCTTTAACATGCCCCGAAACCAGCGCCCCTGCATCCTTGGGCAGACGCCACAGATCGATCACACCCAGCGCCCCGATCAACGCCACGATCAGAAACGCCACGCCGAAATCTTCCGGACCGATGGAATGCGCGTCATGTCCGTGCAGCCACTCGCCGATGCGCAGCGCGATCGCGCCGGCCGCTACGCCCACGCCCATCGACATTTGAAACAGCGTGCTGGATAGCGCCGAGGCGCCGCTCATCTGTGTCTTCGGCACGTCGGCGAAACTGAGCGTATTGAGCGCGGTGAATTGCAGCGAGCGCGACAGGCCGCTCACGAACAGCACGACGACGATGACGAGCGTGGGCGTCGAAGGCGCGAGCAGGCTCATCGCGGCAAGGGAAAGCGCGGCGATGAGCCCGTTGACCACCAGCACCGGCCTGAAGCCGAAGCGCCGCATCACGGGCGTGGTGACGAGTTTCATCGCGAGATTGCCGGCGAAGACGGAGAGCGTGAGCAGTCCCGACATGAACGCGTTCATGCCGAAGCCGACCTGAAACATCAGCGGCAACAGGAACGGCGCGGCGCTGATCGCGATTCGAAAGAGCGACCCGCCGCCCATCGCCACGGCGAAGGTGTGCACCTTGAGCGCCGACAAATCGACCACCGGCTGTTCCGTCCGAAGCAGATATCGCCACGACGCGATGCCCGCCGCGATACCGACGGCGACGAGCGCGCCGATCATGCTCCACGACGCGTCGTTGCGGCCGATCAGTTCCATCGCGTAGAGCAGCGTCGTGCAGGCGATGCCGCACAGCACGAAGCCCGCGAAATCGAAGCGGCGGTTTGCGTCTTCGCGCACGTTGTCGATATGGCGCAGCGTCAGCAGCAAGCCGATCAGACCGAGCGGCACGTTCAGATAAAAGATCCAGCGCCATGACGAATACGTCGTGATGAAGCCGCCGAGCGGCGGTCCGATCACCGGCGCGACGAGCCCCGGCCAGGTGATGATGGCGATCGCGCGCATCAGTCCGTCCTTCGGCGTGGCGCGCAGCACGGCCAGGCGGCCGACCGGCACCATCATCGCGCCGCCGATGCCCTGCAGCACGCGCGCCGCGGCGAACGCCGGCAACGTGGACGTCGCGCCGCACAGCACGGAGGCCGCTGTGAACACCGCGATCGCGCTGCCGAACACCGTGCGCAGCCCGAAGCGGTCGGCCGCCCAGCCGCTGATCGGAATGAAGACGGCGAGCGTCAGAAGATACGCGGTGATGCCGAGGCTCATGTCGGCCGGATGCACGCCGAACGAGTGCGCCATCTGCGGCATGGCGGTCGCGATGATCGTGCCGTCCAGGTTCTCCATGAAGAAAGTCGCGGCGACGAGGGAAACGATCAGCGACGAACCGGGCTTCGCGTCGTCGGACTGGCTGGGCGTCGTGGAGGATGACATCGGCTGCGTGGTTTGTCGTTGGAAGACGTTATCGGTAAGCCACATCAAGCGAACTGCAAGCTCCGGAACCGGTTTGGCTGCATCGCTAAGCCTTGCATTCTATCGGCGGAGCAGACCTCGCGCGCCTATGGTAGCTTCTGCGGTTGTCGGCAATGCCGCCGTGGAACCGCGCCAGCAGGCGTCAACAAAAAGGAACTGAGCGATGAAGTATCGGAAACTGGGCGATTCGGGCGTCGACGTGAGCCTCATCGGGCTCGGCACCATGACCTGGGGCGAGCAGAACACCGAGAGCGAGGCGCACGAGCAAATCGACTATGCGCTTGCGCAAGGCGTGAACCTGATCGACGCCGCCGAAATGTACCCGGTCCCGCCGCGCCCCGAAACGCAGGGCCGCACCGAGGAATACATCGGCACGTGGCTCGCGAAGAACGCGGGCAAACGCGGCGATATCGTGCTCGCGACCAAGATCGCCGGGCCCGCGCGCCAGCCGCACAATCCGCGTCACATTCGCGGCGCGGGCAACCAGTTCGACCGCAAGAACATCAACGAGGCGATCGACAGCAGCCTCAAGCGCCTGCAAACGGATTACGTCGATCTGTACCAGCTGCACTGGCCGGACCGCAGCACGATGACCTTCGGCCGTTCGGCGTATCCGTACATCGACGACGAATACACGGTGCCGATCGAAGAAACCCTCGCCGCGCTCGGCGATCTCGTCAAGGCAGGAAAGATTCGCTATGTCGGCGTGTCGAACGAAACGCCGTGGGGCGTGTCGCAGTTCCTGCGCGCAGCGGAGAAGGCCGGGCTGCCGCGCATCGTCAGCATTCAGAATCCGTACAGCCTCGTGAACCGCACCTACGAACTGGGCTTGTCCGAATTCACGCACAAGGAAGGCATCGGTCTGCTCGCGTACTCGCCGCTCGCGTTCGGCTGGCTCTCGGGCAAGTACGAGGGCGGGGCGCGTCCGGCCGGCGCGCGCATCACGCTCTTCGAGCGCTTCCAGCGTTACAGCAAGCCGCAAGCGATCGCCGCGACGTCGTCTTACGTCGAACTGGCGAAGCGCCACGGTCTGAACCCGACGCAGCTCGCGCTCGCGTTCGTCAACACGCGGCCTTTCACGACGAGCACGCTCATCGGCGCGACGTCGATGGCGCAGTTGCAGGAGAATATCGCGAGCGTGGAAATCGAACTGTCCGACGAGATTCTGGCCGAGATCGAAGCGCTGCACGAGCGCCAGCCGAACCCAGCGCCCTGAGTCGTGTTATGACTCATGACATGATTCGGGCCGCCGCGCCGCGAATGTGTCAGCATTGACGTTCCGGCGCTTTCGCGGCTCAGAAGCCGCATGCATTATCCGGGCGATGCGCCTTCGTTGCATCGCGTCGCCCGGCTGAAACACCGAATGCGCATCTGAACGTAGCGCGTTCGCGTCCTGCCGAAAGCCGCCGCGCCAGCATCAAACGGCTGCGCGCGGCCGCTCACACCCGGGCGCGGTGCCTGTAGCAAGGCACTGCGCTTGCTCGATGGTCCTGGTTGCCGCTGAGGCGCCCGTCGTGCCTCAGCGCGCTCTTCGCGAAAGGAGTCGTCGCTCATGTCTCAAGCAACGCCGCAGTCCCAAGATCTGGATCGCCTCACGATCGACACGATCCGCACGCTGTCGATGGACGCCGTGCAGAAGGCCAATTCCGGCCACCCCGGCACACCGATGGCGCTTGCCCCCGTCGCGTTCCACCTCTGGCAATACCATTTGCGCTACGACCCCGACGCGCCGCTCTGGCCGAACCGCGACCGCTTCGTGCTGTCGGTCGGGCACGCGTCGATGCTGCTGTATTCGCTGCTGCACCTCGCGGGCGTCAAGGAAGTGGACGAAAGCGGCAAGCCGACCGGCAAGCCGGCCGTGTCGCTCGACGATATCAAGCAGTTCCGCCAGCTCGACAGCAAGACGCCCGGCCACCCTGAATTTCGCATGACCACCGGCGTCGAGACCACGACCGGGCCGCTCGGCCAGGGCTTGGGCAACAGCGTCGGCATGGCGATGGCCGCGCGCTGGAAGGAGGCGCACTTCAACAAGTCGGGCGCGCCGCTCTTCGATTACCGCGTGTACGCGCTGTGCGGCGACGGCGACATGATGGAAGGCATCTCGCACGAGGCGGCGTCGATCGCCGGGCATCTGAAGCTGTCCAACCTCATCTGGATCTACGACAGCAACCGCGTGACGATCGAAGGCCACACCGACCTCGCATACAGCGACGACGTGGAATCGCGCTTTCGCGGCTACAACTGGAACACGCTGCACGTCGACGACGCCAACGACGCCAACGCGCTCGAAGCCGCGCTCAAGGAAGCCAAGGCGTCGACCGACAAGCCGACGCTGATCGTCGTGAAGAGCATCATCGGCTGGGGCGCGCCGAACAAGCAGGACACGGCGGCGGCCCACGGCGAGGCGCTCGGCGACGAGGAAATCAAGCTCGCGAAGAAGTTCTACGGCTGGCCGGAAGACGCGCAGTTCCTCGTCCCCGATGGCGTCATGCAGCACTTCGCCGAAGGCATGGGCGCGCGCGGCAAGGCGGCGCATGCGGAGTGGAAGCAACGCTTCGACGACTACGAGAAGCAGGACCCGGATCTGGCGAAACAGCTGTGGCAGATGCTGGAATCGAAGCTCCCCGACGACTGGGACGCCGACATTCCGACGTTCGAGGCGGACGCGAAGGGCATGGCGACGCGCGAATCGTCGGGCAAGGTGCTCAACGCCATCGCGAAGCGCATTCCGTGGATGATCGGCGGCGCGGCGGACCTTGCGCCATCGACGAAGACGAATCTCAAGTTCGAAGGCGCGGGCAGCTTCGAGCATGACAACTACGCCGGGCGCAATCTGCACTTCGGCATTCGCGAGCACGGCATGGGCTCGGTTGCCAACGGCCTCGCGCTCTCGAACATGCGGCCGTTCGCGTCCACGTTCCTGATTTTCAGCGACTACATGAAGCCGCCGATCCGGCTCTCCGCGATCATGGAAGTGCCGGTGATCTACGTGTTCACGCACGATTCCATCGGCGTGGGCGAGGACGGCCCGACGCATCAGCCGATCGAGCAGCTGGCTTCGCTGCGCGGCGTGCCGGGACTCTGCACGCTGCGTCCGGCCGATGCGAACGAAGTGAGCGAGGCGTGGCGCGTGGCGCTGTCGTTCTCGAAGGAGCCCTCGTGCATCGTCGTCACGCGTCAGCCGCTGCCGACGTTCGACCGCACCAAGTTCGGGTCGGCTGAAGGCGTGCGGCGCGGAGCTTACGTGCTCGCGGATGCCGAAGGCGGCAAGAAGCCGGAAGTGCTGCTGCTCGCGACCGGCAGCGAAGTGTCGTTGTGCGTCGAGGCATGGGAGAAGCTCACGAGCGAGGGGATCGCGGCGCGCGTCGTGTCCATGCCGTCGTGGGACATCTTCGAAAAGCAGGACGACGCGTACAAGGACTCGGTGCTGCCGCCCGACGTGCATGCGCGCGTGGCCGTCGAGCAGGCCGCGACGCTCGGCTGGGACCGCTACGTGGGGCGCTTCGGCGCGACCATCGTGATGCACACGTTCGGCGCGTCGGCGCCGCTGAAGGCGCTGAAGACGAAGTTCGGCTTCACGCTCGAAGGCGTCTACGAAGCGGCGAAGAAGCAGATCGAGCGCGTCAAATCGGCCGGGGAGTGATCGACATGCAGATCGGCATCGTAGGGCTAGGGCGCATGGGCGGCAACATCGGCCGCCGCCTGATGCGCGACGGACACGATTGCGTCGTCTACGACCACAATCCGCAAGCCACCGACGCGCTCGCGAGCGAAGGCGCGACCGGCTCGAAGGACCTGGGCGATCTCGTGGCGAAGCTGGCCGCGCCGCGCGTCATCTGGCTGATGCTGCCTGCCGGCAAGATCACCGAAGACACGCTTTCGGATTTGCATAAAATCCTGCAAGCGGACGATGTGGTGATCGACGGCGGCAACAGCTTCTACAAGGACGACATTCGGCGCGCCGCGCAGTTGAGGGAGCAGGGCGTGCATTATGTCGATGTCGGCACCTCGGGCGGCATCTGGGGACTGGAGCGCGGCTACTGCATGATGATCGGCGGCGACGAGGCCGTCGTGCGCCGGCTCGATCCGATCTTCGCGACGCTCGCGCCGGGACGCGGCGACATTCCCGCGACGCCGGGGCGCGAAGGACGCGATCCGCGCGTCGAGAACGGCTACATGTATTGCGGGCCGGTCGGGTCGGGGCACTTCGTGAAGATGGTGCACAACGGCATCGAGTACGGGCTGATGCAGGCGTATGCGGAAGGCTTCCACATTCTGAAGCACAAGGAATCGACGGACCTTCCCGAGAACGAGCGCTATTCGCTCGACCTCGCGGATATCGCGGAAGTGTGGCGGCGCGGCAGCGTCGTGTCGTCGTGGCTGCTGGACCTGACGGCGGGCGCGCTCGCGAGCGACGGCGGACTCGAACACTTCTCGACCATCGTGGCGGACAGCGGCGAAGGGCGCTGGACGATCGAGGCGGCCATCGAGGAAGCCGTGCCCGCGCAAGTGCTCTCGGCGGCGCTGTACACGCGCTTCCGCTCGCGCGACGCCGATCTGTTCCCCGAGCGCATGCTGTCCGCGATGCGCTTCGGCTTCGGCGGCCACAAGGAGTTTCCGGCGAAGTGACGCGCTGAGCGTCCGGTTAGACGGCGATGAACCGCGACGGTCCATCGCCGTTTTTCATTTCATCATGCGACGGCGGAACAGCCACGCGCAGATGAAGAACGGCAGCACGGCATAAGCGGCCAGCACGCCCGCGTGCAGCGCGAAACCGTCGAGCGGGCGGCCGAGCATCGCGGGGCGGATCAGTTCGACGGCGTGTACGAGCGGCAGCGCCTGCGTCACATGCTGCGCGAGCGCGGGCAGTTGCGCGACCGGAAAGAAGACGCCGGAGAGCAGGAGCATCGGCGTGAGCGCGAGCGTCTGATAGAACATGAAGAAGTCGTAGCTCGGCGCGATGGCGGTGACGATCATCGCGGTGCTCGCGAACGCCAGCCCGGTCAACACGATGACGGGCAGCGCGAGCAGCATCGACGGAAAACTGGCGTAGCCGAGCGCGCCCGCGACCAGCATGATCGCGACGCCCGAGAGCACCGACTTGCTTGCGGCCCACACGACTTCGCCAAGCACGATATCGCCGAGCGTGAGCGGCGTGTGCATGATCGCTTCCCACGTGCGCTGCACATGCATGCGGGAGAAGCCGGAGTACATCGCTTCGAAGCTCGCGGACATCATCACGCTGGAGGCCACCGTGCCCGCGGCGAGAAACGCGATATACGACACGCCCTCGACGTGGCCGACCATCAGCCCGAGACCGAGCCCGAGGCCGAACAGATAGATCATCGGGTCGGCGAGGTTGCCGATCATCGAGGCGACCGCGAGCTTCTTCCAGACGAGGTAATTGCGCCGCCAGACCGACATCCAGTGCGTCGCGTTCGCGGGCAGCGCGTTGGTGAGCGGCGCGGCGTCGCGCGGGTGCGTCTCGCTGGGCTTTTTGCTTGCGACGCGCGGCTGATCGAAGGTTTCCATCGCGATTAATCCACCATTTCGCGGCCGGTCAGCCGCAAGAAAACGTCTTCCAGATTCGCCGGTCGATGCAGATAACGCACGCCCTCGCGCCCCTTGACGCGCGCGTGCACGGCTTGCGGGTCGTCGACGTAGCAAAAAAGCGTCTCGCCGCTCACTTCCATGCGCTCGACGAGCGGTTGCAGTTCGGCGGCCAGCGCCTGCGGGTCGGGGCCGTAAATCTCGATCACGTCCGAGCCGATCACCGACGCGATCAGGTCGCGCGGACGGCCCTCGGCAATCTTCCGGCCTTCCTCGATCACGCAGACGCGGTCGCACAGGCGCTCGGCTTCCTCCATGAAATGCGTCGTGAGCAGCATGGTCTTGCCGCGCGCGAGCAGCGAGCGCAGACGCTCCCAGATCAAATGGCGCGCCTGCGGGTCGAGACCGGTGGTCGGTTCGTCCATGATCAGCACGTCGGGATCGTTGACCAGAGCGCGCGCCAAGGTCAGCCGCCGCTTCATGCCGCCGGACAATTCGCCGACGCGCGCATCGGCCTTGTTTTCGAGCCGCGCGAACTCGAGCAGCGACGGCACGAGCGCGTCCATGCGCGCGCCCGCGATGCCGAAGTAGCGGCCGAAGACGACGAGGTTCTCGCGTACGCTGAAGTCGGGATCGAGATTGTCGAACTGCGGCACGACGCCGACGCGTTCGCGGGCGAAACGCGCGCGCGACGGCACCGGTTCGCCGACGAGCCGAATGTTTCCGTGATCGGGCGACGTCATGCCGAGCAGCATCCTGAGCGTCGTCGTCTTGCCCGCGCCGTTCGGACCGAGCAGGCCGAAGCATTCGCCGGGGCGCACGTCGAACGACAGGCCGTCGACGACGTTCTTCGCGCCGTAGCTTTTGATGACTTCGCTGAATTCGATGGCGGGCGCGTCGGCCGATTCGGGCGCGTGCTCGCGCGTGGTGCGCTGTGTCATGCGTTTCCTGCCGGGGAAAGGTCAGCGAGCTAGTGTAATCGAATGCACCGGCGCGGCGCTTGCGCGGGCAGAAGCGGTGCGCCGGGCGAGTCGTGCGAGCATGCCGAAAGCCGCGAAGCCTTGTGCGACGGGCTTCGACGCAATCTGGCACGCGGCCAGCTAGTCATGAGTCCAACGTTGCGCGGGTGCGGCGCGCTATTGCGTGAAGTTAGCGTTTTCCATCGTTGCCACGTCTGGCGCTGCACAGGATCATGAAGTTACGCCGCAGTCAATCTGCGCTGCGGCAGGGAGGCATCATGACAAGCTACAGAAAGATTCTGCTGTGCTACGACGGTTCCAGAGAGGGCCGCAAGGCGCTGCGCCAGGGCGCGAATCTCGCGCTCGACCTCAACGCGGAAACGCATGTGCTCGCGGTGGTCGACATGCGGTCGAGCATTGCGCAGAGCGCCGGATTGCTGACCGATATGGCCTGCGGGCGCTTCGAAGAAGCGGCGCGCGATATTCTGCAGGAAGGCGTCGAGTGGCTGCGCGAGCGCGGCTTGTCAGCGCAGGGGCACTTCGCGTTTGGCCATCCGATCGACGAAATCGCCGCGCTGGCCGACAGCCTCAAGGTCGATCTCGTCGTCGTCGGGCACCGCTGCCGGAGCGGTCTCGCTCGTTGGTGGATGGGCGCGGGGAACACGCCTTTGCTCGATCGCGTGTCGTGCAGCATTCTGGTTGCCGTCTGTCAGGCAGGCGAATCGGCAGAAGCGGAAGATGCCGCTGCGTATGCCGCGAAGCCGGCGAAGGCCGAAGCGGGCGCGTGAGCTTTCGACGACGGATTGCGAAGGCGCGTCAGCCGTTGAGGTCGACAGCAACGAGCTTCCACGACACCAGCCCGCTGCGGTGAAAGATGGCGGAATAACGAGCATCGCCTGCGCCGTGCTGGTACGTCACGACGAACGTGTTGATGCCGCGATAGCCGGCCGTCGTTTGCGGCGGTTGCGGAGCCGGATTGGACGCACTCGCCGGCGCGGACGCATTTGCATCGGCTCGGCCCGCCGCAGGCGGACGTTCGCCGGGATTGCCGCGCGGCGGTATGCCGTTCAGGATGGCGGCGACTCCGTCCGGCGTCGCATACGAATCCACGAGCGGGCCGACCAGCGCCGCGCCGATCATCGCGCCGATGATCGCGAGCGGGTTGCCGCTCTTCTGCACGTCGATGCGCCGCGTGAGCAGCGCGGCGATCTGATCCTTCAAGCTCGCGCGCAACGCGGGGAAATCGACGTAGTCGTTGACCGTTTGGGCGTCTCGCGCGTCGGCGGCGCGCTTGACGCGGTCCAGCACGATATACGGCGACGCGTAGACGAAGCCAAGCGCCGCCACGAGCAATACGGCGGCGAGCGTGGCGACAACCAAACGAGCGGTGCGGGACATGCGACGGTCAAGCCTTCAGCAAAGGTCAATGCAGAATGGACCACGCCGACGCACGACAAATTCCCCGACCCGCCGCCAGTTCACGCCACCGTTCCGCCCGTGAGACCGGCGCGCTCTTCGTCGATGCAGCGGTCGATCATGCGCGACACTTCGCTGATCTTGCCGACCAGGATCAGCCGCGACTCGCTTCGATAGACGCGCACGGGAGCACTCCGCGGCGGCTCCGCGTGGACCGTCTGCGTCAGCGACACGCGCGCGAACGCAGGCTGGCGAGACGGCAGCGCGGGCATGGAATCGAAGAGATCCGGCGCAGCTTCGGCTCGCGAAGGCGCAGCGGCGCCGCAAGGAATCAACGCACGTAGATGACGCAGACGGCCGAACCGGCGAAAGGGCAGCAAACGGGCAAAACGTTCCATCATGACTCTCCAGACGATAGGACGCACCCCGGCATGCCGCGAGCGGCTGCCGTCCGTGCTTGATGTACTCGAAACGCGCCGCGTCGTGCGTGGCGTGAAAAGGCGCTCAGCGACGCTTGAAAGCGCGCTGCCGCCGCTGACTAGAATTCGCCCGAGCGGATCAGGCCCACTGCGATGCCTTCCAGCGCGAAGTCTCCGCTGCCGGACCGTACGAAAATGTTCTCGTAGTCCGGGTTCTCCGCGATGAGTTCGACGCCGTCCGGACGTCGCTTCCAACGCTTCACCGTGACGTCGTCGCCGAGCCGCGCAACGACGATTTGTCCGTCCTTCGCCTCGGTGCGTTTTTGAACGGCGAGCAGGTCGCCATCCAGAATGCCGGCGTCGCGCATCGACAAGCCGCGCACTTTCAACAGGTAGTCGGGCTTGCTCGAGAACAGCGCGGGATCGCACGCGTAATGCTGCGAAATATGCTCCTGCGCGAGGATGGGACTGCCCGCTGCGACACGGCCCACGAGCGGCAGCGAGAGCTGCATGATGCTCGCGTGCGGCAACGTGAACTGGTGCGGGGCGTCTTCTGAACGGCCTGCGTCGCCAATCAGCCGGATGCCGCGCGACGAACCCGCCGCCAGTTCGATGACGCCCTTGCGCGCCAGTGCCCGCAGATGCTCTTCCGCAGAGTTCGCGGAGCTAAAGCCCAGCTCAGCGGCAATCTCCGCGCGCGTCGGCGGAAAGCCGGTGCGCTCGATTGCGCGCTGGAGCAGTTCGAAGACCTGCTGCTGACGCGCGGTAAGTTTTGAGGTTCTGGTCACTGGCTCGGGCCTCTCGTGCACTGTATGGATCAACAGATGACTGTATTTTTATACAGTATTCCGCGCTTTTCAAGCATTACTTTAAGTTCCGCGCGAAACCGCAACACGGGCCGACGTGCCACGCCACATGAGCGCGCGCCTCAGGCTTTAGCAGCTTTGGATATAAAAGACTGAAAAACGATTATTTCTGTTCATATAGGCCCGCCGATAGACTGATTCCGTCAATTGGATAAGACGGAGAACGGGGAATGCAAAGCACGAAAGCGGGATTGGGGACCAAAGCACGCAAAGCGTTGACGGCGCTTGCGCTGACGGCGGCGGGCATCGGCGCGATTGTGGCGATGAGCACGCAAGCACACGCGCAGACGTCGTTTCTGAATGTGTCGTACGACCCGACGCGCGAGCTGTATCAGGACTTCAATCAGGCATTCGCCAAGAAGTGGAAGGCCGAAACCGGCGAGACCGTCACGTTCAAGCAGTCGCACGGCGGTTCGGGCGGACAGGCGCGAGCGGTCATCGACGGCCTGCAGGCGGACGTCGTCACGCTCGCGCTCGCCTACGACATCGACGCGCTCGCGGGCAAGGGGCTCGTGGCCGCCGACTGGCAGAAGCGCCTGCCGGATAACGCCTCGCCGTACACGTCGACGATCGTGTTCCTCGTGCGCAAGGGCAACCCGAAGCACATCAAGGACTGGGACGACCTCACGAAGCCGGGCGTCTCCATCGTCACGCCGAACCCGAAAACATCGGGCGGGGCGCGCTGGAACTATCTCGCCGCGTGGGCCTACGCGCAGCACAAGCCGGGCGGCAATGAGCAAACCGCGAAGGACTTCGTCGCGAAGCTGTACAAGAACGCGGGCGTGCTCGACTCCGGCGCGCGCGGCGCTACGACGAGCTTCGTGCAGCGCGGCCAGGGCGACGTGCTGATCGCGTGGGAAAACGAGGCGTTTTTGTCGCTGAAGGAATTCGGTCCGGACAAGTTCGAGATCGTGGTGCCTTCGGTGAGCATTCTGGCCGAGCCGCCGGTCGCGGTGGTGGACAAGGTCGTCGACAAGCACGGCACGCGCAAGCTCGCCGAGGCGTATCTAAAGTATCTGTATAGCGACGAAGGCCAGCAGATCGCCGCGCGCAACTTCTATCGTTCGCGCTCGGACAAGGTGCCGGCCGACCTCACGAAGCAGTTCCCGAAGATCAAGCTCTACACCATCGACGACACGTTCGGCGGCTGGACCAAGGCGCAGAAGACGCATTTCGCCGATGGCGGCGTGTTCGACTCGATCTATCAACCGCAATAAGCGCAAAACGTAAGCAAACCGAAGCGGCGCGCCATGACGCCGCCGGTCACACAAGCATTCGATGACACGCGCTCCCCGGCGCACTGGAACAGGACGAAAGCAAGGATGACGACTTTCACTTTGCGCAAGCCGAGCGCGCTACCGGGCTTCGGCCTGACGCTCGGCATCACGCTCGCGTATCTGAGCCTCGTGGTGTTGATACCCCTCGCCGCCACGTTCGCGAAGACGGCGACGCTCGACTGGGCGCAGTTCGTCCGCGCGGTGACATCGCCGCGGGTGCTGGCGTCGTACCGGCTGACCTTCGGCGCGGCGCTCGGCGGGGCGCTCATCAACGCGGTGTTCGGCTTTCTCGTCGCGTGGGTGCTCGTGCGCTACACGTTTCCGATGAAGCGCATCGTGGACGCCATCGTCGATTTGCCGTTCGCGCTGCCGACTTCTGTGGCGGGCATCTCGCTCGCGGCCGTGTATGCGGGCAACGGCTGGATCGGGCAGTATCTCGCGCCGCTCGGCATCAAGGTCGCGTTCACGCCGCTCGGCGTGCTGGTGGCGCTGACGTTCATCGGCTTGCCGTTCGTCGTGCGCACGGTGCAGCCGGTGCTGGAAGACTTCGAACGCGAGCAGGAAGAAGCCGCCGCGTGCCTCGGCGCGACGCGCTGGCTGACGTTTCGCCGCGTCGTGCTGCCGTCGCTCTTTCCGGCGCTTCTGACCGGCTTTGCGCTGGCGTTCGCGCGCGCACTCGGCGAATACGGCTCGGTGATTTTCATCGCGGGCAATGTGCCGATGAAGTCGGAAATCACGTCGCTTCTCATCATCACGAAGCTCGAACAATACGACTATGCGGGCGCCACTGCGCTCGCCGTCGTCATGCTGTGCGTGTCGTTCCTGATGCTGCTCCTCATCAACACGCTGCAATGGTTCCTGCAACGGCGCACGAGCCGCACGGGCGCTGTTCCTGCGCACGCGGTATCGGTGCAAGGGAGCCACGCATGAGCACATCTGACACCAAAGCCATCGCGATGAACACCGCTGCGCCGCGTGATGCGCGCACGCTCGATCCCGTCACGGAACCGCGCGCGGTGCGCTGGCTGCTCACCGGCATCGCGCTCCTGTTCCTCGCGCTCTTTCTCGTGGTGCCGCTCGTCGCGGTGTTCGCGCAAGCGTTCGCGAAGGGCATCGACTATTACTTCGAGTCGCTGAAAGACCCGGACGCATGGTCCGCCATCAAGCTCACGTTGACGACGGCGGCGATTGCCGTGCCGCTCAACGTCGTGTTCGGCCTCGCGGCATCGTGGGCGATCGCGAAGTTCGACTTTCGCGGCAAGGCGCTCTTGACCACGCTCATCGACTTGCCGTTCTCGGTTTCCCCCGTGATCTCCGGCCTCATCTACGTGCTGATGTTCGGCGCGCAAGGCTGGTTCGGTCCGTGGCTCGCGGCGCACGACGTTCAGATCATCTTCGCGGTGCCGGGCATCGTGCTGGCGACGATCTTCGTGACGTTCCCGTTCGTCGCGCGTGAATTGATTCCGCTGATGCAGGCGCAAGGCAACGACGAGGAAGAAGCCGCGCATGTGCTGGGCGCTTCGGGCTGGCAGATCTTTCGCCGCGTGACGCTGCCGAACGTGAAGTGGGGCCTGCTGTATGGCGTGATTCTCTGCAATGCACGCGCAATGGGCGAGTTCGGCGCGGTATCGGTGGTATCGGGCCACATTCGCGGACAGACCGACACCATGCCGCTGCACGTCGAGATCCTCTATAACGAATACAACTTCTCGGCCGCGTTCGCCGTCGCCTCGCTGCTCGCGCTGCTTGCGCTCGTGACGCTCGGACTCAAGCTCGTCGCGGAACGCCGCATGTCGCAATCGCTCGCCGATGCAGGCGCCAAGAACTAAGGCAAAGGACACATCATGAGCATCATCGTTCGCAATCTGCAAAAGCGCTTCGGCGATTTCACCGCGCTCGACAACGTCACGCTCGACTTTCCGGCGGGCGAACTCGTCGCGCTGCTCGGGCCGTCCGGATGCGGCAAGACCACGCTGCTGCGCGTGATCGCGGGCCTCGAATATGCCGATGCCGGTCAGGTCCTGCTCAATGGCGAAGACGTCGCGCAAGTGGGCGCGCGCGACCGGCAAGTGGGCTTCGTCTTCCAGCATTACGCGCTGTTCCGGCACATGACGGTGTTCGAAAACGTGGCGTTCGGTCTGCGCGTGAAGCCGCGCCGCGAGCGTCCGTCGGAAGCCGTGATCCGCGAGAAAGTGCACGAATTGCTCAAGCTCGTGCAACTGGACTGGCTCGCGCAGCGGTTTCCTTCGGAGCTTTCGGGCGGGCAGCGGCAACGTATCGCGCTTGCACGGGCACTCGCTGTCGAACCGAAAGTGCTGTTGCTCGACGAGCCGTTCGGCGCGCTCGATGCGAAGGTGCGCAAGGAACTGCGAAGCTGGCTGCGCCGCCTGCACGACGATCTGCATATCTCCACGCTCTTCGTCACGCACGATCAGGAGGAAGCGCTCGAAGTGGCGGATCGCATCGTCGTGATGAATCATGGCCGCGTCGAGCAGGTCGGCAGCCCGCAGGATGTGTACGATCATCCGCAAACATCGTTCGTGTATGAATTCCTCGGCGCGGCCAATCGCCTTCAGGGTCATGTCGATGCGGGCGGCTTCGTCGCGGATGGCGCGGCGCAAGCCATCGCCGCACAAGCACACTTCAGCGGCCGCGCGCTCGCCTATGTGCGGCCGCACGACCTCGCGCTGTACCGCGCCGACGATGCCGCGGGTCTCGCGCATCGCGACGGTATCGTGGTCGGCGTGCGGCGCGTGGTGACGCTCGGCGGCTCGGTACGTGTGGAACTGGAAGGCGACGCGGGCGGCGTGCTCGAAGCGGAACTGGACCGGGAAGCATGGCGCTCGCTGAAGCTCGATATCGGCGATGGCGTGCGCGCCGTGCCGCGCGCGCTGCGCGTCTTTCCGGCGCAATGAGACATCCATAAAACGGCAGCAAGACAAGAGAGGCGAACCATGAACTTCCAGCAACTGCGCTTCGTGCGCGAGGCCGTGCGTCAGAACATGAATCTGACGGAAGTAGCAAACGTGCTGTACACGTCGCAGTCGGGCGTGTCCAAGCAGATCAAGGATCTCGAAGACGAACTGGGCGTCGATATCTTCATCCGGCGCGGCAAGCGGCTCACGGGGCTGACCGAACCGGGCAAGCAGGTGCATCAGCTGATTGAGCGCATGTTGCTCGATGCGGAGAACCTGCGGCGCGTGGCGCGCCAGTTCGCGGATCAGGACAACGGGCATCTCGTGGTCGCCACGACGCACACGCAGGCCCGTTACGCGCTGCCAAAAGTAATCCGTCAGTTCACCGAAGTATTTCCTAAGGTGCATCTGGCGCTGCGGCAGGGCAGTCCGCAACAGATCGCGCAGATGATCGTGAACGGCGAGGCGGATATCGGCATCTCGACCGAGGCACTGGACCGCTATCCCGACATCGTCACGTTTCCGTGCTATTCGTGGCATCACACGGTGGTGGTGCCGAAGGACCATCCGCTCGTCGGGCGTAAAGACATCACGCTGGAGCAGATCGCGGAATATCCGATCGTCACCTACGATCAGGATTTCACGGGGCGTTCACACGTCGACCAGGCGTTCGCGAGCGCGGGCGCGATGCCCGACATCGTGCTCACCGCCATCGACGCGGACGTGATCAAGACGTATGTGGAACTCGGCATGGGCATCGGCATTGTCGCGGCGATGGCCTATGACGCCAAGCGCGATACCGAACTCGTCGCGCTCGATACGCAGCACCTGTTCGAAGCCAGCACCACGCGCGTGGGCTTGCGCAAGGGCGCGTTCCTGCGCGCGTATGCGTACCGGCTGATCGAAATGTTCGCGCCGCAGCTCGACGAAGCGCAGATCGCCGCGCAACTGCGCGAAGCGGCCTGAAACACACATGCCGGCTGATTTACAATCGCCGGCATGAACACACAGACTCTCCCTCGCATTCCCCCTCGCATCGCCGTCCTTGCAACGGGTGGCACGATCGCCGGACAGGCCGGCGATGCTGCGTCCACGGCCGGTTATAAGGCGGGCGTCGTCGGCGTCGACAAGCTGCTCGACGCCGTGCCTGCGCTCGCCTCCGTCGCGCGAATTCATGCCGAACAGATCGCGGGCATCGACAGCAAGGACATGAGCCTGGCGCTCTGGACGACGCTCGCCGCGCGCATCAACGAACTCGCCGCGCAGGACGACATCGACGGCATCGTCATCACGCATGGCACGGACACGCTCGAAGAAACGGCGTATCTGCTGCACTTGACCGTGAAGACCACGAAGCCTGTCGTGCTGACCGCGGCGATGCGGCCATCGACCGCGCTATCCGCCGATGGCCCGCTCAATCTGCTCAACGCGGTCACGGTCGCAGCTTCGAAGCATGCCGCAGGGCAGGGCGTGCTTGTCGCGTTCAATAACCAGATCCACAGCGCCCGCGATGTGACGAAGACGAGCACGTATGCCGTCGATGCCTTTCGCTCGCCCGAAACCGGCGTGCTCGGTTTCGTGCAGGACGGCCGCGTGGAATTCCAGCGTACGGTGACGAAGCCGCATACGACGGCAAGCGAATTCGCCGTGGCCGAGAACTGGCCGATGGTCGAAATAATCGCGAGCTATGCGGGCGTTTCGGGCGTCGCGGTGGATGCGCTCGTCGCGGCGGGCGTGAAGGGAATCGTCGTCGCGGGGACGGGCAATGGTTCGATGCACGAGAGCATCACAGAAGCCCTAAGCGATGCGGTGAAGGCGGGCGTCGCCGTCGTGCGGGCATCGCGCGTCGGTTCGGGACACGTAATGCGAAACGGCGCGGCTAGCGACGATGCGCTCGGCACGGTCAGCGCGGGAACGCTGAATCCATACAAGGCGCGTGTGCTGTTGATGCTGGCGCTATCGGCCGGCGTGAAAGACGCCGCGGCGCTGCAACGCCTCTTCGATACTTACTGAACGCGAATCCGACGCGGACACCCGACGGCGAACCGTCTGACCGACCAAGGCTAACCCGGCGCGCCGCCGGATGCCGCTCTCGGACCCCACTTGCCGCCCTCAGCCCAGAGCGGCATTTGTCCCGCGTGCCCATACGCGGGACGCCCCACGGTTCAGGCGCGAGCCTACGCAGCAGCCTTCGCTTGCTGCGGTTCTTCCGCCACCTGGAAGTTCGACATGATCTCGAGCGCGCGCACGAGCGCCGAGTGATCCCACGCTTTGCCGCCATTGGCTGCACATACGCTGAACAACTGCTGTGCGCTCGCCGTGTGAGGCAGCGCGAGGCCCATCTTGCGCGCGCCGTCGAGCGCGACGTTCAGGTCCTTCTGATGCAGTTCGATCCTGAAGCCGGGATTGAACGTGCGCTTCGTCATGCGCTCGCCGTGCACTTCGAGAATGCGCGACGATGCGAAGCCGCCCATCAGCGCCTTGCGCACGCGTTCCGGATCGGCGCCCGAACGCGATGCGAAAAGCAATGCCTCGGCGACCGCTTCGATGTTCAGCGCGACGATGATCTGGTTGGCCACCTTGCAGGTCTGACCCGCGCCGTTGTCGCCGATGAGCGAGATGTTCTTGCCCATCAGTTCGAAGAGCGGCTTCGCGATGTTGAACGACTTCTCCGGGCCGCCCACCATGATCGTGAGCGTCGCTTCGCGCGCGCCGACTTCGCCGCCGGACACGGGCGCATCGAGGTAATCGCAGCCGAGCGCGTTGATCTTCTTCGCGAACTCCTGCGTATCGAGCGGGTTGATCGAGCTCATGTCGATCACGAGCTTGCCCTGGCTCAAGCCCTTGGCCACGCCGTCATCGGCGAACAAGACGTTGGCGACATCGGGCGTGTCGGGCACCATCGTGATGACGATCTCGCTTGCCTGCGCGACGGCCGTCGAGTCCGCGACCACTTTCGTTTGCGCGCGGATATCGTCGGGCACCGGATACTTGCCGTTCACGACGAGCGCGTGACCGCCCTTGATGAGGTTGCGCGCCATATGCGCGCCCATGATGCCGAGGCCGATGAAACCGATCGTTGCCATACTGTGTGCTCCTCCTTTGTGTCGTGGTTCAGGCAGCGGCGCGCGCCTTGTCCGTTGCGATCGAGCGAAGCCAGCCGAGCCCGGCTTCGGTGCCCGCGAGCGGCTTGTACTCGCAGCCGATCCAGCCGTCGTAGCCGATCGAATCGAGCAGATCGAACAGGAACGCGTAGTTGATTTCGCCGGTGCCGGGTTCGTTGCGGCCGGGGTTGTCGGCAAGCTGAATGTGCGCGATCGACGGCAGGTTCTTCCTGATCGTCGCGGCCAGCTCGCCCTCCATGCGCTGCATGTGATAGATGTCGTATTGCAGGAAGAGATTGTCGGAGCCGACCGCGCGAATCACGTCGAGTCCTTCGTGCGATCGGTTCAGCGCGAAGCCCGGAATGTCGTATGAATTGCACGGCTCGACGAGCAGACGGATGCCTTCCTGCTTCAGCGCATCGGCGGCGAAACGAAGGTTCTCGATGATCGTTTCGCGCGCCTGCTGCGCCGAGACGCCCGCTGTGGGTATGCCGACGAGGCAGTTCAGTTGCGGCACGTTCAGCGCGCGCGCGTACTCGATCGCGCGCGGCACGCCGTCGCGAAACTCGGCGACGCGATCCGGCAGACACGCAATCCCGCGCTCGCCTGCTTCCCAGTTACCGGCAGGCAGGTTGTGCAGGACGATCCGCACGCCGCTGTCCTCTACGCGCGCTTTGAGATCGCTGATCGAATACGGATACGGAAACAGGAATTCGACGGCCTCGAAGCCCGCGTTCGCCGCCGCGGCAAAGCGGTCGAGGAACGGGACTTCGTTGAAGAGCATCGTCAGATTTGCGGCGAATTTCGGCATTGTTCTTTTCCTGATGGTCGGTCAGTGGGTCGTCAGTTGATGCTTCAGTCGAGCGGCGTGACGGCGGTCGGCGCGTCGGCACGGCTCTCGGCGAGTTCTTCGAACTCGTTGATGGCGTCGATCTCGGTGCCCATCGCGATGTTGGTCACGCGTTCGAGAATCATCTCGACGACGACCGGCACCTGATGTTCCGCCGCGAGCGCCTGCGCATTCTTCAGCGCCCCGGCGATGTCCTCCGGCTTGAATACGCGCAGCGCCTTGCAGCCGAGGCCTTCGGCGACCGCGACGTGATCCACGCCGTAGCCTTCGAGTTCGGGCGCGTTGATGTTGTCGAACGCGAGCTGCACGCAGTAGTCCATGTCGAAGCCGCGCTGCGCCTGACGAATGAGACCGAGGTACGAGTTGTTCACGACGACATGCACGTACGGCAGCTTGAACTGCGCGCCCACCGCAAGCTCTTCGATCATGAACTGGAAGTCGTAGTCGCCCGAGAGCGCGACGATCTTGCGCTGGGGGTCCGCCGCGCGCACGCCGAGCGCAGCTGGAATCGTCCAGCCGAGCGGGCCGGCCTGACCGCAGTTGATCCAGTTGCGCGCCTTGAACACGTGCAGAAACTGCGCACCGGCGATCTGAGAAAGACCGATCGTCGTCACGAAGCACGTGTCGCGGTCGAACGCCAGGTTCATCTCTTCATAGACGCGCTGCGGCTTAATCGGCACGTTGTCGAAGTGCGTCTTGCGCTGCATCGTGCGCTTGCGCTGCTGGCAGTCCGCGACCCACGCGCCACGGTCCTTCAGCTTGCCTGCGGCCTTCCATTCCTTCGCCACTTCGACGAAGAGTTCGAGCGCCGCCTTCGCATCCGAGACGATGCCGAGGTCCGGTCCGAACACGCGGCCGATTTGCGTCGGCTCGATATCGACGTGAACGAACTTGCGGCCCTTCGTATAGACCTCGACGCTGCCCGTATGCCGGTTCGCCCAGCGATTACCGATGCCGAGCACGAAGTCCGATGCAAGCATCGTCGCGTTGCCGTAGCGATGCGACGTCTGCAAGCCGACCATGCCGGCCATCAGCGGGTGATCGTCGGGGATGGCGCCCCACGACATCAGGGTCGGGATGACGGGCACGCCCAGCGTTTCGGCGAATTGCACGAGCAGGTCTTCGGCCGCCGCGTTTAGCACGCCGCCGCCGGAGACGATGAGCGGCTTCTCGGCGTCGTTGAGCATCGCGAGCGCCTTGTCGATCTGCGCGCGCGTCGCTTTCGGCTTGTAGACCGGAAGCGGCTCGTAGGTGTCGATGTCGAATTCGATTTCGGCGAGCTGCACGTCGATCGGCAGATCCACCAGCACCGGGCCGGGGCGGCCCGAGCGCATCAGATGGAACGCCTGCTGGAACACGCGCGGCACGAGCGCCGGCTCGCGCACGGTCACGGCCCACTTCGTGACGGGCTTGGCGATCGATTCGATATCGACCGCCTGGAAGTCTTCCTTGTAGAGACGCGCGCGCGGCGCCTGCCCGGTGATCGCAAGAATCGGAATGGAATCGGCAGAAGCGGAGTAGAGGCCCGTGATCATGTCCGTGCCCGCCGGCCCCGACGTGCCGATGCATACCCCGATGTTGCCGGGCCCGGCGCGCGTATAACCTTCGGCCATGTGCGACGCGCCTTCGACGTGGCGCGCGAGCACGTGGCTGATGCTGCCCGACTTTTTCATCGCCGAGTAGAACGGGTTGATCGCGGCGCCCGGCACGCCGAACGCGGTATCGATACCTTCCTTTTCCAGCACGAGGACGGCTGCGTCGACGGCTCTCATCTTGGCCATGAATGTCTCCTTCCTTCAGTCTCTTTCCGTTATCGCTGTCTGCATCGAAGCAGGGTTCCGTTGCACTTTAAGATTGTGAAAAAGGTTTGATAAGATCAGTCGGAGTCGCTTTTTCCCAAACAAAAAGTTTCGAATGAGGCAGCGGCGCGGCTCGGCACAGGAGACAGGAAAATGGACCGCTTCAAGCAGATCGAGACGTTCGTGCGCGTCGCGGAAGCCGGCAGCCTCGCGGCGGCGGCGCTGGAAGAGGGCGTGTCGCCGGTCATTCTCGGACGGCGCATCGACGCGCTCGAAAAGCGTCTCGGCGTCAAGCTGATGTACCGCTCGACGCGGCGGCTCGTGGTCAGCGAAGAGGGCGCGGCGTTTCTCGACCGCTGCAAAAATTTGCTGGCCGAGTGGGATCAGGCGGAGAACGAACTGGCGGCGGGGCGGCGCGCGGTCGGCGGGCATCTGATCGTGTCGGCGCCAGCGGCGTTCGGGCGCATGCACGTCGCGCCGCACGCGCCGGCGTTCCTTGCCGACAAGCCGGAATTGCAGATGTCGTTCAATCTGACCGACCGCGTCGTGGATCTGGTGCGCGAGGGCTACGATCTGTCGATCCGCATCGGCGGGGCGGTCGATCCGAACTTCGTCGCGGTGAAGCTGGCGAGCAACCGGCGCGTGGTGTGCGGCACGCCTGCGTACTTCCGCAAGCACGGCAAGCCGAAATCGCTCGACGATCTGCCGAATCACAACTGCCTCGCGTTCAACCTGCAAGGCGGGCAGAACCGCGGCTGGTATTTCCGGCGCAACGGCAAGCTCGCGACCGTGCGCGTGAGCGGCAACCTCGACTGCAACGACGGCGAATTGCTGCATCGCTGGGTGTCGGAGGGCCTCGGGCTCGGCTGGCGCTCGACGTGGGAAATTCAGCGCCAATTGGCGGCGGGCGAACTCGAAACCGTGCTGGACGAGTACGAGTTGCCCGACTACGACATCCTCGCCGTCTACCCGCAGCAACGCTACGTGCCGGCGCGCGTGCGCTACTTCATTGATTACCTGAAGGAAATCTACGCGCAGCCCGGTTATTGGAGCCGCGCGGCCGAGCCGCCTGGCGAAGCGCATCGGCAGGCGAGCGCTGGCGCGCTAAATGATTGAAAAAGCGGCGAAAGTCAGTCGGAAAACTCCGGTTCGTCTTGCCGTCCGACCACCAAACGGTATATACTCGCTGGCTTCTCACTTGCCGCACCGGTCCGACGCCCGGGCGGCTTATATCCAAAAGGAGTGAATATGCGTCATTACGAAATCGTCTTTATCGTGCATCCCGATCAAAGCGAGCAAGTGCCCGCGATGATCGAGCGTTACAAGAGCACGATCACGTCGCACGGTGGCCAGATCCACCGTATCGAGGACTGGGGCCGCCGCCAACTGGCCTACATGATCGAGAAACTCGCGAAGGCTCACTACGTCTGCATGAACATCGAATGCGACCAGGCGACGCTCGAAGAACTTGAACACGCGTTCAAGTTCAACGACGCCGTTCTGCGCCACCTCATCGTCAAGATGAAGAAGGCCGAAACCGGCCCGTCGCCGATGATGAAGGAAGTGCAGCGCGAAGAAGCCAAGAAGGCGGCCAGCCAGCCGTCCGAAGCGCAGGCTTAAGGACAGTTCAACACTGTCAAGCCACCAGGGAACCGAAACTCACTCGTGAACCGGCTGCAACTGATAGCGAGCGTCGTGGAACGCGAACCGGTGCGATACACGCCCGCCGGCATTCCGATCGCAAGCTGCACGTTGCAACACGCGGCAGAAGTCGTCGAAGCGGGCATCGCCCGGAAGATCGAACTGACACTGCCCGCGGTCGCCGCCGGAGAAGCGAGCGGCAGGCTGGAAAGCTGTCCGATGGGCGTCGAAACGCGCTTCACGGGCTTTCTGGCGAAAAAAGGCCGTAACTCCCGAACCCTGGTGTTTCACATCACAGAATTGCAGGACATTGGAAAGGACTGAACATGCCCCGCCCGACTGGTAAGAAATTCGACAAGCGTCGTCAGCAACAAAACCCGCTCTTCAAGCGCAAGAAGTTCTGCCGCTTCACGGCAGCCGGCGTCGAGTACATCGACTACAAGGACACGGAAACGCTGAAGGACTTCATCGGCGAAAACGGCAAGATCACGCCGGCTCGTCTGACTGGCACAAAGGCGCACTATCAGCGCCAGCTCGACACGGCAATCAAGCGCGCGCGTTTCCTCGCGCTCCTGCCGTACACCGACCTGCACAAGGCCTAATCAGACGACGCATAAGGAATAGCCAAAAATGCAAATCATTCTTTTGGAAAAGGTCGTCAATTTGGGCAACCTGGGCGACATCGTCAAGGTCAAGGACGGCTACGCACGTAACTTCCTGATCCCCGGCAAGAAGGCTCGCCGCGCGACCAAGGACGCGATCGCCGAATTCGAAGTTCGCCGCGCCGAACTCGAAAAGAACGCCGCTGAAAAGCTGGCTGCAGCGCAAGCTCAAGGCGACAAGCTGAACGGCTTCACGGTTCAGATCTCGCAGAAGGCCGGCGTCGACGGCCGTCTGTTCGGTTCGGTCACGAACGCGGACATCGCCGAAGCACTGAAGTCGCAAGGCTTCGCGGAAGTGGAAAAGGCGCAAGTGCGTCTGCCGCAAGGCCCGCTGAAGATGGTCGGCGACCATCCGGTTCAAGTGGCGCTGCACACGGACGTCGTGGTCGACGTCACGGTGTCGGTGCTCGGCGAACACGCCTAAGTTTTACGCGAGGCTTCGGCTTCGCGAGCAGTAAGAAAGGGCAGGAACCTTCGCGGGTTCCTGCCTTTTTTGTTTGTCCGATCAATACACCGCATGGCCGATTTCGTCGATAATTCCACCCCATGAACGCACCGTCCAAAGATCCGCAACTCGACGCGCTGAAGGTTCCGCCGCACTCGATCGAAGCCGAGCAATCGGTGATCGGCGGCTTGCTGCTGGATAACGCGGCATGGGACCGCATCGCCGACGTGATGTCGCAGAGCGACTTCTACCGCTACGACCATCGCATCATTTACGAGCACATCGGCAAGCTGATCGCCGCGACGCGGCCGGCCGACGTGATCACCGTCTACGAATCGCTGACGATGGCCGGCAAGGCCGAGGAAGTGGGCGGCCTCGCGTATCTGAACGCGCTCGCGCAGAACACGCCGAGCGCGGCGAATATCCGCCGCTATGCGGAAATCGTGCGCGACCGCGCGGTGCTGCGCCGTCTCGTGTCCGTGGCCGATGAAATCTCCGCCGACGCGTTCAATCCGCAAGGCAAGGAAGTCCGCCAGATTCTGGACGAAGCCGAAGCGCGCGTGTTCTCCATCGCCGAGGACGGCGCGCGCGGCACGCAAGGCTTCCTCGAAATCGGGCCGCTGCTGACGCAGGTCGTCGAGCGCATCGACACGCTTTATCACACCGCGAATCCGAGCGATGTCACCGGCACGCCGACCGGCTTCGTCGATCTCGACCGCATGACTTCGGGCATGCACGGCGGCGAACTGATTATCGTGGCGGGGCGCCCGTCGATGGGTAAGACGGCGTTCTCGATGAACATCGGCGAATACGTGGCCGTGGAGTACGGCTTGCCCGTTGCCGTGTTTTCGATGGAAATGCCCGGCACGCAATTGACCATGCGTATGCTCGGTTCGGTCGGCCGGCTCGATCAGCACCGCATGCGCACGGGGCGTCTCACCGACGAAGACTGGCCGAAGCTCACGCATGCCGTGCAGAAAATGAGCGAGGCGCAGCTTTTCATCGACGAAACCGGCGGCCTCAATCCGATGGAACTGCGCTCGCGGGCGCGGCGCCTGTCGCGCCAGTGCGGCAAGCTCGGGCTTATCATCGTCGACTATCTGCAGCTGATGTCCGGCTCCGGCGGTGGCGAGAACCGCGCGACCGAAATCTCCGAAATCTCGCGTTCGCTGAAGGGCCTCGCGAAGGAACTCGACGTGCCGGTGATCGCGCTGTCGCAGCTCAATCGCGGTCTCGAGCAGCGTCCGAACAAGCGGCCCATCATGTCGGACCTGCGCGAATCCGGCGCTATCGAGCAGGACGCGGACGTGATCCTCTTCATCTACCGCGACGAGGTGTATAACCCCGACAGTCCGGATAAGGGCACCGCGGAAATCATCATCGGCAAGCAGCGTAATGGTCCCATCGGGCCAGTTCGCCTGACGTTCCACGGCCAGTATACGAAGTTCGACAACTTCGCCGGCGTCCAGAGCTTCTACGGCGGCGAATAGCCCCGTTCCAGCAAGACTGTCAAGCCTTCGATCAAGCCCCATGCACGCGGCGTCCGCGCGCGGTGCGCGGGGTGCTGCGCGCAGGTACAATATGTCGGTTTGATGTCAGCCTCATTGACCCATCTATCGGGACTTTCATGTTCGGTCGTTTCATGCCCACCGAGGGCAAATTCTTCGAGATTTTCAACGCGCACGCGAGATGCATGGTCGATGCAAGCCGCGAGCTCGAACTGCTGATCGACAACCTCGACGAAGCCGAGGTTCACAAGCAGAACGTCCAGACCAACGAAAAGCGTGCCGACAAGCTCACGCACGAAACCATCGATCTGCTGCACAAGACGTTCATCACGCCGCTCGACCGCGACGAGATCCACAAGCTCATCACGACGATGGACGACATCCTCGACCTGATGGAGGACGTCGCCACGGCCATCTCGCTGTACGACGTGCGCGCGGTGACATCGGAAGCGAGCCAGCTCGCGCATATCTGCACGGCCACGTGTCTGCGCGTGCAGCAGGCCGTGAGTCTGCTCGAAGACATGAAGCGCGCGAGCGAGATTCTCAAGATCTGCGAAGAAATCGACCGCCTGGAGTCGGACGCGGACCGCGTGCTGCGCTCGGCCATGTCGAAGCTCTTCCGCGAAGAAGACGACGTGAAGACGCTCATCAAGCTCAAGGCGATCTACGAGCTTCTGGAGACGATCACCGACAAGTGCGAGGATGTCGCGAACATCATCGAAGGCATCGTGCTGGAAAACGCCTGATCATGCCGCCCAAGCCCGTTCGCGCAGGCTGATTGGATGCGGCGGGCGATGACGACACAGACCGGCCGTCAGTACAGCGCCGGTCAATACCACACCAACTGATGCATTCGATTCAACTCGCTATCTGGGCAGTCGCTACGCTCGTCATGGTCGCACTCGTGTTCGACTTCATGAACGGCTTCCACGACGCCGCCAACTCCATCGCGACGGTCGTTTCGACCGGCGTGCTGAAGCCGCAGCAAGCCGTCGCGTTCGCGGCGGCGTTCAACGTCATCGCGTATTTCATCTTCCACCTGAAAGTCGCCGCGACGGTCGGCAGGGGCACGATCGACCCGGACATCGTCGATCACTACGTCATCTTCGGCGCGTTGGTGGGGGCGATCGGCTGGAACATCGTCACGTGGGTGTACGGCATTCCGTCGAGCTCGTCGCATGCGCTGATCGGCGGGCTCGTCGGCGCGGCGCTTGCGAAGTCGGGCTGGGGCTCGCTCAACTGGGACGGGCTCCTGAAGACGGTCGCGTTCATCTTCATCTCGCCGCTGCTCGGCTTCGTGCTCGGCTCGTTTTTCATGCTGCTGGTGTCGTGGCTGTATTTCCGCACGCCGCCGTCGAAAGTGGACCGGCGTTTCCGGCGTCTGCAACTGCTCTCGGCTGGACTGTATTCGCTCGGGCACGGCGGCAACGACGCGCAGAAGACCATCGGCATCATCTGGATGCTGCTGATCGCGACCGGCTACGCTTCCGTGGGCTCGGATGCGCCGCCGATCTGGGTCATCGGGCTCTGTTATCTGTCGATGGGACTCGGCACGCTGTTCGGCGGATGGCGCATCGTGCGCACGATGGGCCAGAAGATCACGAAGCTCAAGCCCGTCGGCGGCTTCTGCGCGGAGACGGGCGGGGCGATCACGCTCTTCGTCGCGTCGTTCTTGGGCATTCCCGTTTCGACGACGCACACGATTACCGGCGCGATCGTCGGCGTGGGCGCGACGCAGAAGTTCAGCGCGGTGCGCTGGGGCGTCGCTGGCAACATCGTGTGGGCGTGGATTCTGACGATTCCGGCTTCCTCGGCGCTCGCCGCGGCGGGCTGGTGGATCGGACACCGCTTCCTGTAAGCAGTCGGCTTGGCCCGCGGCCCGCGTGAGAACGCGGGCCGCGGCGCATCAGATGATCGGCGACGACACGCCGTCCATCGGGATGATCGCGCCCGACACATAACTTGCGCGGCGGCTCGCCAGAAAGAGGGCGACGTCGGCAATCTCCTCCGGTTTTGCGTAACGCCCGAGCGGCACCTTGGCCTGACTTTCGGCGAGCACCTGATCGCGGGTGACGCCTTGTCGTTGCGCTTCCAGTTGCAGCGCTTCCTCGACGCGCTCGGTGAGCGTCGCGCCCGGATTGATCGCGTTGATGCGAATGCCGAGCTTCGCGTAGTGATGCGCGAGTCCGACCGTGTTGAGCATCAGCGCTGCGTTGGCCGCGCCGCCCGCGATATGAATGTCCGTCGCGATCTTGCCGCCCATGCCCACGATATTGACGATGGCGCCCGGCTCCGCGCCGGGGTCGTTGCGCAGGCGTTCGGCCATGCGCTCGAGCACGACCTGTTGCGGATAGACGTACGAGAAGTACTTCGCGTCCATCGCGGCCTTGTAGGCGGCGGCGTCGAGCGTATCGGGGTCGTAGCGGCGGGCGGCGCCTGCGCTGTTGATCAGAATATCGATGGGACCGAGCGCCGCGCTCGCTTCTTCGACCACGTCTTCCGCGCTATGCGCCTCGTGCAGATCGGCGCGCGCGAGGTGGACGTGATGACCGTCGGCCGCGAGTTGTTCCCGCGCACGGGCGAGATTCGCGGCATCGCGCGAGACGATTGCGACTTTCGCGCCTTCGCTCGCGAACGCCTTCGCGCACGCAAAGCCGATTCCCTTGCTGCCGCCCGTGATCAACACGACCTTGCCGGCCACTCCCAGATCCATGATGTTGCGCTCCTATCGGTTCTTTGATGCCGCTGTCGAGGAAGTATCGGACACGATAGCAGAGCAGGGCGCGGGGTGTCGCATTGCGCGGCTTGCGTCGCGTCAGTCGGCGCCTGTTGCGAACCGGGCGATGGGGTCGTCGTTCGATGCGGCGCGCGGTGGAGTTAGCGAGCCCGTCGACGCCCGCATCGCGCGCACGGGCGGTTCGGCGGCCTGCGACGCCATGGCCGCCTGGGCTTGCTGGCGGGCGGCGCGTGAGAGTGGCGGCGGAGGCTCGTAGGCATCGGCGGCGGCCCGGATCGGATCGGGTGCCTGGCTTGGGGACGCGGTTGTTCTTCTGCTGGATGTCTGCGACTGGCGCTGTGCCGCGCTCCACGATGCGGGCGGCGGTTCATATGCGTCCGCGCTGGCGGCTACGGTGGGCGTTTTACGCGCGTAAGCCGAAGCCGCTGCTGACGATTGCCGCTGCGCCGCGCTCGACGAAGCGGGCGGCGGTTCGAAGGCGTCCGCGCTGGCGGCTGCGGCCGGCGTTTGACGCGCGTAGGCCGAAGCTGCAGCAGACGATTGCCGCTGCGCGGCGCTCAACGAAGCGGGCGGCGGTTCAAAGACGTCCGCGCTGGCTGGTGCCGCAGGCGTTTGACGTGCATAAGCCGAAGCCGCAGCGGACGACTGCCGCTGCGCAGCGCTCAACGACGCGGGCGGCGGTTCAAAGGCATCAGCGCTGGCGGCTGCGGCAGGCGTTTGCCGCGCGTAAGCCGAAGCCGAAGCCGCAGCAGACGATTGCCTCTGCGCCGCGTTAATCGACCCTGGCGGCGGCTCGAAAGAATCCGCGCCGGTGGTTGCGGCCGGCTTCTGGCGGACATAGGCCGAGGCTACGGAAGTCCCGCTCGTCGTCGCTGAGACAGGCGCGCGGCCCGCATAAGCCGAAGCCGCTGCGCCGATTGACGTCGACGGTCGCTCGACCGCAATCGCGCTGGCAGTTGCCTCTTCGGACCACGCTCCACGCCCCGCCACATACGTCGGCGCATCGAACGGCGTCGGCGCCGTCTTCGGCGGCGCGACGCGGCGAATGCCGTCGAACCGCTTCGCCCAGTAGGGATTCGTCAGGTAATCGAGCCGCACGGTGCCGCCCGTCGACGGCGCATTCACGAAACGCAGCTTGCCGACATAAATGCCGACGTGCGAATGCGGTCGCCCGGTCGTGTTGAAGAAGATCAGATCGCCGGGCGCGACTTCGTCCGGCTCGACGGATTCTCCCCGCCCGCTCATCTCGGCGGTCGTGCGCGGCAGATTCACGGACGCGGCGCGATCGACCACATAGCGCACGAGCCCGCTGCAATCGAAACCGGCCTCGGGCGTATTGCCGCCCCAGCGGTACGGCACGCCGACGAGCGACATCGCCTGAATGGAGATCTCCTCGCGCCCGACGCTGTGATCGACGAAGTTCGGGAAGCCCGACGGCGGTTTATACGCGCGCGGCGTCGTGCTGGCCGAGACCGCGGGCTTACGCGCCGCCTGTTGCGGCGCGCTTCCGCACGCGGCAAGCAGGACGGACACGAAAAGCGGTAGCCAGATTCGACGCATTGAGGCCGAGCGAGCGCGCTCGCCGAAGAGAAGACAGTCCGCCGATACTAGCCCGCCGCACGGCCGTGCGGCAAGACATCGTGAGGTTCCACTTTAACTTTGTGCGATAAGTGTTGCGAGAGCGGAACGCCCGGACAAACAAAAGCCCGGCGGATCGCTCCGCCGGGCCGTTTCATCGATGCCGCGCGTGGTTACAGAATGTCCGAAGCGTAATCCGCGAGCCGCGAGCGCTCGCCGCGCGCCAGCGTCACATGACCGCTGTGCGTCCAGCCCTTGAAGCGGTCGACGACGTAAGTCAGCCCCGAGCTGCCCTCGGTCAGATACGGCGTGTCGATCTGCGCGATGTTGCCGAGGCACACGATCTTCGTACCCGGACCGGCGCGCGTGACGAGCGTTTTCATCTGCTTGGGCGTCAGGTTCTGCGCTTCGTCGATGATCACGTATTTATCGACGAACGTCCGCCCGCGCATGAAGTTCATGCTCTTCACCTTCAGCCGCGAGCGGATCAACTCCTGCGTGGCTGCGCGGCCCCATTCGCCGGCGGCGTCGTCGGTTTTCTGAAGGACTTCGAGGTTGTCGTCGAACGCGCCCATCCACGGCTGCATCTTCTCTTCCTCGGTGCCCGGCAGAAAGCCGATGTCCTCGCCGACCGGCACCGTCGCGCGCGTCACGATGATCTCGTTGTAGCGCTTGTCGTCGAGCACTTGCGCGAGGCCGGCGGCAAGCGCCATCAGCGTCTTGCCGGTGCCCGCCTGACCGAGCAGCGTGACGAAATCGACTTCCGGATTCATCAACAGATTCAGCGCGAAGTTCTGCTCGCGATTGCGCGCCGTGATGCCCCACACATTGTTCTTGTGATGCCCGTAGTCGCGCAGCGTCTGCAAGAGCGCCGTCTTGCCGTTCAGTTCGCGCACGACCGCGTGGAACGACGGCTCGCCGTTCTGCGGCTCGAGATAGACGAACTCGTTGACGAGCATCGACGGGCAAAGCGGCCCGGTCACGCGGTAATACGTGGTGCCGGTCTTGGTGTCCTGCCAGCTTTCCATGCCCTTCGCGTGCTTCGTCCAGAAATCCTGGGGCAGCGCGCGCACGCCGGAATAGAGCAGGTCCTTGTCTTCCAGCACCTGATCGTTGAAGTAGTCCTCGGCGGGCAGGCCGAGCGCATGCGCCTTGATGCGCATGTTGATGTCTTTCGACACCAGCACGACCTGCCGGTCCGGCCGCTCCTTCTGCAGCGCGCGCACGACGCCGAGAATCTGGTTGTCCGCCTTGCCGACGGGCAAACCTTCGACCGGCTCGATATCGGTCAGCGTCGTCTGGAAGTAGAGGCGGCCGAGCGCGTCGCGGTTGCCCTGCGCGGCAAGCGGGATGCCCTCCGACATCTGGCCCGCGTGCGCGACGAGCGCGTCGAGCGTGCGGCTCACCTGACGCGCATTGCGCGCCACTTCCGACATGCCCTTCTTGTGATTGTCGAGCTCTTCCAACGTCATCATCGGCAGATAGACGTCGTGTTCCTCGAAGCGGAAGAGCGAACTCGGGTCGTGCATCAGCACGTTCGTGTCGAGCACGAAGAGCTTGTGCAGTTCCTCCTCGACCGCGCCGCGCTGGCGGCGCTTGTTCTGCGTGCGCGCGTCCTTGGCGGGCGCGGTGCTCGGAGCCGGCGTCGCGGCGGGCGCGTCCGCGCGCGCCTCGCGCTTGACGGGACCGGCTTCCTCGCTCGTCTCTTCGTCTTTCTGGCGCGCAGCGGGCACCGGCTGCAACAGGGCGGCAGTCTGCTTCGTGCGACGGCCGCGCGCAACGGGCGCAACCGGCGCAGCAGCGGCGGGTGTCTCGGTCGATGCGTCCTGCGGCGCCTGCGCGAGCACGTCGCTGGCGATGGAGCGCAGCGTGTTGGCGGCGTTCGTGGCGTTCGCAGAATTGGCGGCGGCGGGACGCTCGGCGGCAACGGTCTCGACCGAGCCGATGGCGTCGTCGTCGCTCGCCGCAGCCGTTTTTTTCGGCTGCTTCGAAGGCCGGGCTTTGGCCTTGTACTCTTCGGCCGGAAGGAGATGGCCGAGCTTGGCCGGGGCGGTAGGCAAAGGCATGGTGTTCCCTCGAAAGGAATCGGGTCGTGTATCGTGCGCCGCCTGTCGCATCCTGCTCGTCCGCCCGTAAGCTACGTGTGCCGCAGTTTGCGCCCGGTGGCGCGCTTCGTTGTCGAAAACGCCGGTTCGCCTAGGTTTCGATCTGCTCCTTGAGGTTGCGTCGCGCCCACGACAAAAGCGAGGAAGCGCGCGACACCAATAAAAAAGCCGCCGTTCCGGCTACCGGAACCAGCGGCTGACTTCTCTTTCAGAGCGCCTGCGCCGTGCCCGTTCCACATAGCCCGGGTCCATGCCGACCGCGCCAAACGGCATACGGCGGCTCGCGCAAAGGCTTGAGGAATGGGGTGGACAGGCGCTCATTGCGAATCAATATAGCGTGCCTCAAATGGCTTGTACAGCCTCGACGATGGCCTCTACGTGCCCTGGCACCTTGATGCCGCGAAACTCGCGCCGCAGCACGCCCTGGGCGTCGAGCAGAAACGTCGAACGCTCGATGCCGCGCACTTCCTTGCCGTACATCTTCTTCATCTTGATGACGTCGAACAGCGAGCAGATGGCTTCGTCGGCGTCGGAGACGAGCGTGTAGGGCAGTTCCAGCTTGGCCTTGAAATTGTCGTGCGACTTCACGCTGTCACGCGAGATGCCGACGATTTCAGCGCCCGCCGCCTTGAACTGGTCGTAGTGGTCGCGAAATTGCAGACTCTCCGTGGTGCAGCCCGGCGTGTTGTCCTTCGGATAGAAGAAGAGCACGACTTTCTGGCCACGCAGGCTCGAAAGCGTGAACTCGCCGCCCGTGGCGGGCGCGGTGAAGTCGGGAACGGGCTGGTCGACTGCGACTGGCACGAAGGTTTCTCCTGTTGTTGTCTTGTGTTCGCTGTGTATCGCCGATGCAAAACGGCGTCTCAGCCCGGCTGCACGATCAGCTCGCCCGCGCGGCCCGGGATCTCGCCCCACGTCACGGGATAAGACGGCAAGCTCGCGCGGTCGAGCGTCGCATGATAGTCGCCCATCGTGGCGAAGCTGTGTCCCTGCGCGCGCCAGCCCGCGAGCAGCTGCTCGAATACCGGCGCGAGCTTCTGGCCCTCGAGTTCGGCATGCAGCGTGAACACCTGATCGTGCGGGTTATTCGCGGTATGACGCAAGACGTGCGCCGCGACGTTGCTCTCGTCGACGCCGTTCACGCCGAGCACTTCGTCGAGCGTGGGCAGGGTGGTCGGCATCTGAATGTGCGCGAGCGTGCGGCCATCGAGCACCGGAATGTACGGCGTGTGTCCACGGCCGTCCGACGCATAGCGCATGCCCCAGGCGTCGATCTGCTCGAACGCATAGCCGTTCATCTGCCAGCCGGCCGCGCCGTGCGTGACGGGCGGCGCGCCGAAAATCTCGACGAAGCGCGCGTGGCTTTGCTGCATCTGCGCGACGGTCCACGCGCGGTCGCGCGAACGCACGTTGTCCTGCCAGTAGACGTGATCCCACGTATGAATGCCGCACTCGAAGCCGGCTTCGTGGATCGCGCGCATTTCCGACACCGCGCGCCGGCCGATATCCGGCCCCGGCAGCAGCACGCCGTACATCAGCGTCCGGATGCCGTAATGTTCGACCACCGACGTGCGCGACACCTTTTGCAGGAAGCCGGGCCGGAACACCCGGCGCAGCGCCCAGCCGGTGTGATCCGGGCCGAGGCTGAAGAGGAACGTCGCGCGGGCGTTGTACTTGTCGAGCAGGCGCCCGAGGTTCGGCACGCCTTCGCGCGTGCCGCGCAGCGTATCGACGTCGATCTTGAGGACGATGCGGGCCACGCTGCGGTCTTACGCCTGTTCGACGAGCTTGCGGGCTTCGCCCACGTGTCCGCGATACGCCTCGAAAATCTTGCGCAGCGCGTCGTCCATCGTGGCTTGCGGCGCCCAGCCGAGCTCCTGCATCGTGTTGTCGATCTTCGGCACGCGGTTCTGCACGTCCTGATAGCCGGTGCCGTAGTACGCGCCCGACGACGTCTCGACCAGTTGCACTCGCTTCGCCGTATCCGCGTATTCCGGAAACTCGCCCGCGAGCGCGAGCATCTTGTTCGCCAGTTCGCGCACCGAGAAGTTGTTCTTCGGATTGCCGATGTTATAGATCTTGCCCGTTGCCACGCCGTCCTTGTTCTCGATGATCTTCATCAGCGCGCCGATGCCGTCGTCGATATCCGTGAATGCGCGCTTTTGCGCGCCGCCATCCACGAGGCTGATGTTCTCGCCGCGCACGATATGGCCGAGGAACTGCGTCACCACGCGCGACGAACCTTCCTTCGGCGTGTAGATGGAGTCGAGGCCCGGGCCGATCCAGTTGAACGGGCGGAAGAGGGTGAAGTTGAGCCCCTCCATGCCGTAGCCCCAGATCACGCGGTCCATCAGCTGCTTCGAGCACGCGTAGATCCAGCGCGGCTTGTTGATGGGACCGTATGAAAGCACGGAGTTTTCCGGGTCGAACTGCTCGTCGGTGCACATGCCGTACACCTCGGACGTCGACGGAAACACCAGATGCTTGCCGTACTTCACGGCCGAACGCACGATCGGCAGGTTCGCTTCGAAGTCGAGTTCGAACACGCGCAGCGGCTGCTTCACGTAAGTCGCGGGCGTGGCGATCGCAACCAGCGGCAGGATCACGTCGCACTTCTTCACGTGATACTCGACCCACTCCTTGTTGATGGTGATGTCGCCTTCGAAGAAATGCATCCGCTCGTGATTCGCGAGGTCGCCCAGACGATCGGTTTGCATGTCCATCCCGAACACTTCCCAGTCGGTGGTTTCGAGGATGCGCTTGGACAGGTGATGGCCGATGAAGCCGTTGACGCCCAGGATGAGAACTTTTTTCATGAATGACGAGAGGATTGAATGAGTCGGCCGAATTCGGCGGAATCGACGGCGCGTTCTTCGCCCAAAGGTTGCGACGCGCTGTCGAGCAGCCGGTGACGCAGCTCGTACACGGCGATCACGCGGCCATCGCCGCAGACGCCAAACAGCGCATTATCCGTCACCGTCAGGCCCGGCGGCAAACTGGCCATTGCCGCAAGCCGCGCGGGCGGCATACTGGGCGCGCCGGTCGGCGGCACGAGCCGCGCGCGCGCGACGATGAAGCGATGCTCGCCGATATCGGTGAAGGCGCCAGGATATGGCGGCGCAACCGCGCGAATCAGGTTGTAGACGCGCTCTCCCGACTGCGTCCAGTCGATGCGGCCGTCCTCCGGCTTGCGCCCGCCGTAGTAGCTGCCGGCGGCGAGATCGTTCGGCAGATGCGGCGCTTCGCCCGCGAGCAGGGCGGGCAGCACGCGCCAGAGCGTCTGCTCGGCGGCGACCACCGTCTTGTCGAAGACCTGCGCGGCAGTGTCGTCGGGCAGGATCGGCACGGGCGTCTGCGCGAGGATCGCGCCGGCGTCCGGCTTTTCGGCCATTTCGTGCAGCGTCGCGCCGGTTTCGGTCTCGCCGTTGAGCACCGCCCAGTTCGTCGGCACGCGGCCGCGATACTTCGGCAAGAGCGAGCCGTGCATGTTGTACGCGCCGCGCGTCGCGAGCGCGAGCAGCGCGACGGGCAGCATGTGCCGGTAATAGAACGAGAAGATGAAATCGGGCGCGGCTTTCGCCACGGCTTCGTGCACGTGGGGCGCTTTGGGATCGGCCGGCGTGATGACTTCGATGCCGCGTTCCGCCGCGACCTGCGCGACGCTGCCGAACCAGATATTCTCGCTCGCGCTGTCTTCGTGCGTGACGACGAGCGTGACGTCCACGCCGCGCGCGAGCAGCACCTGCAGACAACGCACGCCGACGTTGTGATACGCGAAGACGACGGCGCGCGGCTTCATCGGCCCGGTTCCTCGCGGCCGATCACGGCGGCGGCGACCGGCTGCACGGGTTCCTGCATCGGCTTGCTCGCGATGGAAAGCCCGTCGCGTTGTTCGAGAATCGTCTGCACGAGATAACGCGGACGCGCGCGCACCTGCTGATAGATGCGGCCGATGTATTCGCCGAGCAGCCCGAGCGCGAAGATGATCACGCCGAGCATGAAGAACGTGATGGCGAAGAGCGTGAACACACCCTGAACTTCCGCGCCGAACATGAAGCGGCGAATCAGGAGCAGCACGAAGAGGCCCGCGGAGCCGACCGACAGAATCACGCCGATGAACGACAGCCATTGCAGCGGCACCACCGAAAAGCCAGTGACGAGGTCGAAGTTCAGGCGGATCAGGCTATAAAGCGAGTACTTCGATTCGCCCGCGAAGCGTTCCTCGTGCGCGACGTCCACTTCGATCGGATTCTGCGCGAAGGTGTACGCGAGCGCCGGAATGAACGTGTTGATCTCGCCGCAGCGGTTGATCGTGTCGATGATGTGGCGGCTGTACGCGCGCAGCATGCAGCCCTGATCGGTCATGCGAATCTTCGTGATGCGCTCGCGCAGGCGGTTCATCGCGCGCGACGCCTTCTTGCGCCACAGGCTGTCCTGCCGCTGCTGGCGGATGGTGCCGACGTAGTCGTAGCCCTCGCGCATCTTCGCGACGAGCTTGCCGATTTCTTCCGGCGGATTCTGCAGATCGGCGTCGAGCGTCACGACGATCTCGCCGCGCGACTGCTCGAAGCCCGCGAGAATCGCCATGTGCTGGCCGTAGTTGCCGTTGAGCAGAATGACGCGCGTGGTGTCGGGGCGCGCGTGAAACTGCTGCGCGAGGAGCGCGGCGGATTTGTCGCGGCTGCCGTCGTTGATGAAGATGACTTCATACGACGCGCCGAGCGCATCCAGTGCCGGGTACAGACGATCGAACAGGGCGGCGAGACCGTCCGCCTCGTTGTACACCGGAATGATGACCGAGACCTCGGGCGAACTCGCCGGAAAATCGGTATGACTCATGTGGCTGTGCGTTTCCTTAACGATTGTGTCCATACTGCTCGCAGATTTCGTCGACGGACTTCACGACATGCGCGACATCGTCCGCGCTCATGCCGGGGAAGAGCGGCAAGGTCACGGTGCTCGCGCCGAAGCGCTCCGCATGCGGGAACATGCCTTCCTTGAACCCGCGCTCGCGGTAAAGCGTGAACAGATGCAGCGCCGGATAATGCACGCCGCTGCCGACATTGCGCTCCTTCAGTTGCGCCATGAACTCCGCTCGCGTGAGGCGCAGGTTTTCCAGCGGCAGCGCGATCTGGAACATATGCCAGTTGCTGTCGGCGAAGTTCTTCACCGGCAGGCCGACGCCGAGCCGCACCGCCGCGCCGCCTTCGAACGCGTCGAAGTAGAGATGCGCCAGTTCGCGGCGGCGTTCCGTGATCGACTCGATCCGGCGCAGCGATCCCAGCCCGACGCGCGCGGCGACATCCGTGAGATTGTATTTGCCGCCCAGCACGTCGCAGTCCATGCCGTCGAAGCCCGTGCGCGTGATGCCTTGCAGCCGGTACTTGCGCGCGAGTTCCGCTTCGTCTTCGTTGTTCATCACGAGCGCGCCGCCTTCGATCGACGTCACGTTCTTGTTCGCGTGAAAGCTGATCGACACCAGATCGCCGAACGAGCCGATGCGCCTGCCGCGCCAGCTCGCGCCGACCGCCTGCGCCGCGTCTTCGATCACGCGCAGCTTGTGGGCGCGCGCGATCTCGTAGAGCCGGTCCATGTCCACGGGCAAGCCCGCGAGATACACCGGCATCAGCGCCTTCGTGCGCGGGGTGATCGCGCGTTCCAGCAAGTTCAGGTCCATGTTGCGCGTGACCGGGTCGATATCGACGAAAACCGGCGTGGCGCCCACTTCCAAGATCACGTTCGCGGTCGAGACCCAGGTCATCGGCGTGGTGATGACTTCGTCGCCCGCGCCGACGCCCGCGATTCGCAGCGCAATTTCCATCGTGCAGGTGCCGGAATTGAACGCGCGCACCGGACGGCCGCCGAAGTACGCGGACAGCTCCGCTTCGAACTGCTGATTCTGCGGGCCGGTGGTGATCCAGCCGGAGCGCAGCACGTCGACGACGCCCCGAATGGTCTCTTCGTCGATCTCGGGCTTGACGAAGGGCAGGAACGGCCGCGAGGTCTGAGTCATGGAGTGTGTGCTTAAAGAGTGGAGAGAATCCGGGGTCAGCCGCGCGCGAGCACGGCCACGCCGACGAGAATGATGCCGATGCCGACGAGCCGCTGCACCGACAGCACTTCGCCGAACAAATACCATGCCGCGAACGCGTTGACGACGTAGCCGAGCGAGAGCATCGGGTAGGCGACCGAAACGTCCACGCGCGACAGCCCGACGATCCACACGACCACGCTCACCACATAGCACGCGAGGCCGCCGATGATAGGCCACTGCGTCGCGATCTTGAAACCGACCGGCAGAATGTTCGCCGGCGTCATGTCGAAATGGCCGACGGCGTTCACGCCCGCCTTGAGCAGCAACTGGGCGCAAGCATTCAACAATACGCCGATGACGATGCAAGTGAAGGAAATCGGATTCATCGATGAAGAATAAGGATACTCGGTTCGCCGCCGGATGCCGAACGCTCGTGCGCCGGCGGCATTGCGGCATTGCGGCGGGGCGGCGCCGCGCCATCAGGGCTGCGGCTTTTCGACGATCACGCGGCGCGCGTCCCGGGCGATGACCTGCATCGGCACATGGCGCGCGAGCATGTCGTCATAGCGGGACGGCGGCAGCAGCGCAAGCGCGTAGCGGTCGGCGTCCCATTGTTTCACCCAGTCGTCGAGCGTCGGCAGCCACTTCTGCGGTTCCGCATGCACGCCGAAGTTCAGTTCGTCGGCTTCCTGCACCATGATCATCGTGTGGCCGAGGTAGAAGGGCATCGTGTGATCGAGCTTCGCGACCGAATAGAACGGCGTGTCGGCCGGCAGCTTCCCCATCGCCGCCTTCACGGCGGGCACGAGCTTCACGCCCGAACTGTCGGTGCCGAACACGTCGTGGCCGGTGCCCGCGATGGTCCCGAGCAGCAGCCACGCCGCGCCAAGTCCCGCCGCGCCCGCGAGCACGCTGCGACGGTTTAGCCACAGCGCGACGATCGTCACGACGAACGCCACCGCGAGCCCCGCATAGACCCACACCTGGAACTCGCGATAGAGCGCATTGGGCGTATTCGCGCTGCCCGCCCGGCCGATGAAAATCGCGCCGAACGCCGCGGCGATCAGAAACACCGCATAGCCGATCAGGTGCCTGCGGTACTGCGTGCGCGTGAGCGACGGCAGATAGAGCCCCAGCACGAGCGCGATGGCCGGCGCAATGGGCAGCACGTAGGAAATCAGCTTCGAGTGCGAGGCGCTGAAGAACAGGAAGATGAACCCGGACCAGACGAGCAGCATCGTCACCGGCGCGAAGCCGTTCGGCTGGCGCGGCGTCTTGATGCCGTGTCGCACGCTCTGGAACGCGATCGACAGCCACGGCAGGAACCCGACGATCAGCACCGGCACGAAGTAATAGAACGCGCCGGGGCGGTTTTGCTCGGGCGTCAGGTAACGCTTGAACTGCTGGACGATGAAGAAGAAATCGAAGAACTCGGGATTCTTCATCTGCACGAGCACGAACCACGGCGCGGCCACGAGGAGGAACACGATCAGCCCGCTGCCGATATAGAGCCGCTTCCACAGCGCCCAGTCGCGCGAGACCAGCGAATAGAGCACGAGCACCGCGCCCGGCAGAATCAGCCCGACCAGACCCTTCGAGAGCACGGCGGCGGCCATCGCGGCCCAGCAGAGCCACATCCACAGGCGCACCTGCCGCGTCGGCAGGCCGGGGCGCTGCGCGAGCAGCAGCGCGCACAGCGTCACCTCCATCCAGAACGACAGGCCCATGTCGAGCGTGTTGAAGTGGCCCATCAGGTTCCAGTACGGGCACGTCGCGAGGATCACCGCGGCGGCGAAACCGGTCATCGCGTTGAACACGCGCGTGCCGGTGTAGCCGACGAGGAGCACGCCCGCGAAGCCGGTGAGCGCGGTGTATAGCCGCGCCTGCCATTCGCCGATGCCGAACCACGCGAACGTCAGCGCGTTCGCCCAGGTTTGCAGCGGCGGTTTCTCGAAATACTTGTAGCCGTTGTAGCGCGGCGTGATCCAGTCGCCGGTCACGAACATCTCGCGCGCCATTTCGGCGTAGCGGCCTTCGTCGCTCGGCACCAGATGACGCAGGCCGAGCGGCGCGAACCAGACGATCGCGAGCGCGAGTACGAGAAGAATGAGCGAAAGACGTGTGAGCGGTAGCCGCGAAGGCGTATCGTTCATGAAGTCGACCTGTCCGATGCCGCAATTGCGGCGCTAGTGATTCGAAATGGCTTGGCAAGGCGCGATGCCCGCGCTTTCATGCTTCCGGCGCTTTCATGCTCCCGGTGCGCGCCGCATCTTGAGGCACGCATGAGCCGCCGAAGTTCATCGGCCAGGACATGCGGGACGCGGCGGCGTGCGCGCGCCGGGCGGGAGTGTATCGCACGGACGGCCGCGATTCGTCAATTTGGCGCACGCTTACTGGCGCATGCAAACGGGGCGCGGCGGCCGTGGGAGCCGCGAGTGTGCCTGACGCCGGCTTATCGGACGCTTATCGGACGCTTATTCGCGACCGGGCGACATCACCCTTCGATCAGAAGCGCGGCGGCGACGCGCCGCCCCTCGGACATCAGGATGTTGTAGGTGCGGCAGGCCGCGCCGAAGTCCATGGTCTCTACGCCGATGCGATGCTTCGCCAGATTCGCGACGAGGCGCGGATGCGGAAAGCGCAGCTTCGCGCCGCTGCCGAAGATGACGACCTCGGGCGCGGCTTCGATGAGCGCATCGAAGTCGGCGGGGGTGAGGGCGTCGAACGCGGCGACGGGCCAGTCCTGCACGGGCGCGTCCGGCACGATGATGACGCTGCCTTCGTGGCGCTGGAGATTGACGGCCACGAAGCCTTCGCCGTAGCTCGTGATGGTGTTGAGCGCGCCGCTGGATTCCTGATGAAGTTTCAAAACGATGATCCGGCAAGGAAAGAGGGGGCGGGCCTGGTTCCGGCTGACGCGCCGCGGCCGATCCGGCGCGGCACGTTAACGGGGCGAAGCGCTCCCGCCGATGGCGCACGATGGTGCATTGCGGAACTGAGCCATAATCAGTAAATTATAACTTTCCGGCCGCCGGGTTCGCTTGCGGCGCCCGTTGCGCTCGCGTGCCGCCACAAGCCGCCATCGACACGCAATCCGGCCGGCAGCGCCCTTGCCCTATCTGGCCCGGCGTCAATCGCGGCGCCGGCCATTGCGCAAAGCCAAACGTCTGGTCGGCCGCACAACTCCGTAACATCCCGCTTTGCCTGTCCGGCGCTGTTTCGTCGATACTCGTCGACACTTCGGCGATACTTCGAGCAGCGCCGCGCGTCCGAACGGCGCGCCGGCCGCCGAAATCGCCCGCTTCAGCAGCCGCACAACAAGCGAACCCGACAGCCCGTTCAACAAAAGAGCCGCTAGCCGTGAAACCGATCCTTAAATCCAACAAGCTGCAAAACGTCTGCTACGACATCCGCGGACCCGTGCTCGAACACGCGAAGCGCCTCGAAGAGGAAGGGCATCGCATCATCAAGCTGAATATCGGGAATTTGGCGCCGTTCGGCTTCGAGGCGCCGGACGAGATCATTCAGGACATGATCCGCAATCTTCCCGGCTCGTCGGGCTATTCGGATTCGAAGGGCGTGTTCGCGGCGCGCAAGGCGATCATGCACTACACGCAGCAAAAGGGCGTGGCGGGCGTCGAACTGGACGACATCTTCATCGGCAATGGCGCGTCGGAGCTGATCGTGATGGCCATGCAGGCGCTTCTGAACGACGGCGACGAAGTGCTGCTGCCCGCGCCCGACTATCCGCTGTGGACCGCGGCCGTGAGCCTTTCGGCTGGCACGCCGCGCCATTACATGTGCGAGGAAGGCAACGGCTGGATGCCCGATCTCGACGATATCCGCGCGAAGATCACGCCGAACACGAAGGCGCTCGTCGTCATCAATCCGAACAACCCGACGGGCGCGCTGTACTCGGACGAACTGCTGCTGGAACTGATCGGCATTGCGCGCGAACACGGTCTCATCATTTTCGCGGACGAGGTCTACGACAAGATCGTCTACGACGGCAAGACGCATACGTCGATGGCCGCGCTGTCCGAAGACGTCATCACGGTCACGTTCAATAGCCTCTCGAAGAGCTATCGCTCGTGCGGCTACCGCGCGGGCTGGATGGCGATTTCGGGGCTGATCGAGGAGAACCGTCGCCGCGCGAAGGACTATTTGGAAGGGCTCGGCATCCTCGCGTCGATGCGCCTATGCCCGAACGTTCCCGGCCAGTACGCCATTCAGACGGCGCTCGGCGGCTATCAGAGCATCAACGACCTGATCGTGCCGGGCGGGCGGCTCTTCAAGCAGCGCGATCTCGCCTACGACATGCTCACGGCCATTCCCGGCGTAAGCTGCGTGAAGCCGCAGGCCGCGCTCTACATGTTCCCCAAGCTCGATCCGAAGATGTACCCGATCGCCGACGACCAGCAGTTCATCACGGACCTGCTGCTCGAAGAACGGGTGCTCCTCGTGCAAGGCACCGGCTTCAACTGGCCGACGCCGGATCACTTCCGCGTGGTCTTCCTGCCGAACATCGACGATCTGGCCGATTCGATCAACCGCATCGCGCGCTTCCTCGACGGCTATCGCAAACGGCACTCCGCTTAAATCTCCCTTTATAAGACTCGCGCAGTATGGAACCGATCAAAGTAGGACTCTTGGGCTTCGGCACGGTGGGCAGCGGCACCTTCACCGTGCTGCGGCGCAATCAGGAAGAAATCAAACGACGCGCGGGCCGCGGCATCGAGATCGCGCGCATCGCGGTGCGCACGCCGGCCAAGGCCAAGGCTGCGGAGGGAGTCGCGGTCACGGACGACTTCCACGCGGTCGTCGACGATCCTGCCATCGACATCGTGTGCGAAATGATCGGCGGAACGGGTTTCGCGCGCGAACTGGTGCTGCGCGCGATCGCCAACGGCAAGCACGTCGTGACCGCCAACAAGGCGCTGCTCGCGGTCCACGGCACGGAGATTTTCGAAGCGGCGCGCGCGAAGGGCGTGATGGTCGCGTTCGAGGCGGCGGTGGCGGGCGGCATTCCGATCATCAAGGCGTTGCGCGAGGGGCTGACCGCGAACCGCATCGAGGCCATCGCGGGCATCATCAACGGCACGACGAACTACATTCTTTCGGAGATGCGCGACCGCGGCATCGACTTCGCGACGGCGCTTTCGGCCGCGCAGGAGCTGGGCTACGCGGAAGCCGATCCGACCTTCGACATCGAAGGCGTCGACGCCGCGCACAAGATCACGATCATGAGCGCGATCGCATTCGGCGTGCCGGTGCAGTTCGACCGCGCATACGTGGAAGGCATCAGCAAGCTCGCGGCCATCGACATTCGCTATGCGGAAGATCTCGGCTATCGCATCAAGCTGCTCGGCATCGCGCGGCGCACGGACAAGGGCATCGAGCTGCGCACGCATCCGACGCTCGTGCCGGAAAAGCGCCTGCTCGCGAACGTAGAAGGCGCGATGAACGCGGTCGTCGTGCATGGCGACGCGGTCGGCATGACGCTCTACTACGGCAAGGGCGCGGGCGCGGAGCCGACGGCATCGGCCGTGGTCGCCGATCTCGTGGACGTGACGCGGCTGCATACCGCCGATCCGGAGCATCGCGTGCCGCATCTGGCTTTCCAGCCCGATAGTCTTTCGAACACGCCGATCCTGCCGATCGACGAGATCACGAGCGGCTATTACCTGCGGCTGCGCGTGGCGGACGTCACGGGCGTGCTCGCCGACATCACGCGCATTCTGGCGGACAAGGGCATTTCCATCGACGCGCTCTTGCAAAAGGAATCGCAACAGGTCGATGGCGCCCACGAGGGCGAAACGGACATCATCCTCATCACGCACGAGACCGTGGAAAAGAACGCGAACGCGGCGATCGCCGAGATCGAGGCGCTCGCGACGGTGGTCTCGAAGGTGACGAAGCTGCGCATTGCAGCCCTCAATTAAGCGCAGGAAAGCGACATGAACTACATTTCGACGCGCGGCGCCGGCACCGGCGAGCGCCACACGTTTTCCGACATCCTGCTCGGCGGTCTCGCGAAGGACGGCGGCTTGTACTTGCCGGCGGAGTATCCGCGCGTATCGGCCGATGAACTCGCGCGCTGGCGCACGCTGTCGTACGCGGATCTCGCATTCGAAGTGCTGTCCAAATTCAGCGACGACATTCCCGCCGACGACCTGCGCTCGCTCACGCGCAAGACGTACACGGCGCAGGTCTACAGCAACGTGCGCCACGAAGAAAGCGCCTCGCAGATCACGCCGCTCAAGACGCTCGGCGTGGAGAACGGCGCGCCGCTTTCGCTGCTGGAACTGTCGAACGGTCCGACGCTCGCGTTCAAGGACATGGCCATGCAACTGCTCGGCAATCTGTTCGAGTACGCATTGGCCAAGCACGGCGAGGAACTGAACATCCTCGGCGCGACGTCGGGCGATACGGGCAGCGCCGCCGAATACGCGATGCGCGGCAAGACCGGCGTGCGCGTCTTCATGCTGTCGCCGCACAGGAAGATGAGCGCGTTCCAGACCGCGCAGATGTTTTCGCTTCAGGACCCGAACATCTTCAATCTGGCCGTGGAAGGCAACTTCGACCATTGCCAGGACATCGTAAAGGCCGTGTCGAACGATCACGCGTTCAAGGCCAAGCACAAGATCGGCACAGTCAATTCGATCAACTGGGCGCGCGTCGTGGCGCAGGTCGTCTACTACTTCAAGGGCTATTTCGCCGCGACCAAGAGCAACGACGAGCGCGTGTCGTTCACCGTGCCGTCCGGCAATTTCGGCAATGTGTGCGCGGGACATATCGCGCGCATGATGGGCCTGCCGATCGACCAGCTCGTCGTCGCCACCAACGAAAACGACGTGCTCGACGAGTTCTTCAGGACTGGCGTGTATCGCGTGCGCGGCGCGGCGGAGACGTATCACACGACATCGCCGAGCATGGACATCTCGAAGGCGTCGAACTTCGAGCGCTTCGTGTACGACCTGCTCGGCCGCGATCCGGCGCGCGTCGTGCAGCTTTTCCGCGATGTCGAAGAGAAGGGCGGGTTCGATCTCGCGGCGAGCGGCGATTACGCCCGCGTGAAGCAATTCGGCTTCGTGTCGGGCAAGAGCGGCCACGACGACCGCGTGCGGACCATCCGCGACGTGTTCGAGCGTTACGACACGATGATCGACACCCACACGGCGGACGGGGTCAAGGTCGCGCGCGAGAATCTCAAGCCCGGCGTGCCGATGATCGTGCTCGAGACGGCGCAGCCGATCAAATTCGGCGAAACCATCCGCGAGGCGCTCGAACGCGAGCCCGAGCGGCCGGCGGCATTCGTGGGACTTGAAAAACTGCCACAAAGGTTCGATATCGTTCCTGCCGATGCGAGCGTCGTGAAGGCTTATATCGCCGAGCGGACCTGAGGGTTCGGGGGCGAGACGACGCGCGGGGGCGCGGTCCAACGAGGGCCGCGCCCCCGCGGCGCTTTCGGCGCGCGCTTCGCGGCCGGACGGCCGCATCGCGGGCATTTTTGCCGGATGCCGCGCCGGACAACCGCCCGCATAACGGCTTCAGACGGCGAAAAAGCCGTCAAAAGCTGCTAAAATCTCAGGTTTTTCGCCGTACTCCATTCGAAAGGACGCGCCGTGCTGTCTACCGCCAATATCACCATGCAATTCGGGCCCAAGCCCCTCTTCGAGAACATCTCGGTCAAGTTCGGCGAAGGCAATCGCTATGGCCTGATCGGGGCGAACGGCTGCGGCAAGTCGACGTTCATGAAGATTCTGGGCGGCGATCTCGAACCTAGTTCCGGCAACGTCATGCTGGAGCCGAACGTGCGTCTCGGCAAGCTGCGTCAGGACCAGTTCGCGTACGAAGACATGCGCGTGCTCGACGTCGTGATGATGGGCCACACCGAAATGTGGGCCGCGATGACCGAGCGCGACGCGATCTATGCGAACCCGGACGCCACCGACGACGACTACATGCGCGCCGCCGAACTCGAAGCGAAGTTCGCGGAATACGACGGCTATACCGCCGAAGCGCGCGCAGGCGAACTGCTGCTCGGCATCGGCATCAACATTGCCGACCACAACGGCCCGATGAGCAACATCGCGCCAGGCTGGAAGCTGCGCGTGCTGCTCGCGCAGGCGCTGTTCTCGAAGCCCGACGTGCTGCTGCTCGACGAGCCGACCAACAACCTCGACATCAACTCGATCCGTTGGCTGGAAGACGTGCTCAACCAGTACAACTCGACGATGATCATCATCTCGCACGATCGGCACTTCCTGAACCAGGTCTGCACGCACATGGCGGACATGGACTACGGCACGCTCAAAATCTGGCCGGGCAATTACGACGACTACATGCTCGCGAGCACGCAGGCGCGCGAGCGTCAGCAGGCCGCGAACGCCAAGGCGAAGGAACGCGTGGCCGACCTGCAGGACTTCGTGCGCCGCTTCTCGGCCAACAAGTCGAAGGCGCGCCAGGCCACCAGCCGCCTGAAGATGATCGACAAGATCAAGATCGAGGAATTCAAGCCGTCGTCGCGGCAGAACCCGTTCATCCGCTTCGACTTCGAGAAGAAGCTGCATAACATCGCGGTGGTGGCCGACAGCATCACGAAGAAGTACGACCGCACGATCTTCCAGAACTTCAACCTTAGCGTACAGCCGGGCGAACGCATCGCGATCATCGGCGAGAACGGCGCGGGCAAGACCACGCTGCTCAAGGCGCTGAAGGGCGCGCTGGAACTGGACGGCGGCACGGTCAAGTGGGCGGAGAACGCGAACGTCGGCTACATGCCGCAGGACACGTACGAAGAGTTCCCGAAGGACGAGACGCTGACCGAGTGGGTCGACCAGTACCGTCAGGAAGGCGACGACGACCAGATGGTGCGCGGCACGCTCGGCCGTCTGCTGTTCAACGCCGACGACATCAAGAAGAACGTGAAGGTGCTGTCGGGCGGCGAGAAGGGCCGCATGATCTGGGGCAAGCTGATGCTAGGCCGCCACAACGTGCTGCTGATGGACGAGCCGACGAACCACATGGACATGGAGTCGATCGAGTCGCTGCAGATCGCGCTGGACAAGTTCGAAGGCACGCTCATTTTCGTGTCGCACGACCGCGAATTCGTGAGCGGGCTGGCGAACCGGATCATCGAGGTGAAGACGGACGGCACGTTGCGGGACTTCGGCGGGAATTACGAGGATTTTCTGGCGAGCCAGGGGATTCAGTAAGTCGGCGAGTTCGGCCGCTGAAGAGAGAAAAGCCGCGTTTTGCGGCTTTTTTCGTTTGCAGACGCCCGTTTTGCTGTGTCAGGCAACCGCCAACGCTCACACCTTGTCATTGCGAAACCGCATCGCCGTTCCCTCGCGCGTGATCCGCTCCCAGATCGCGCGCTTCTCCTCGTCGCTCAGAAACACCCAGTTCGAGACCTCGCCCGCCGTGCGGCCGCAGCCTTTGCAGACGTCGTCGAAAAGCGTGGAGCACACGCCGATGCAAGGGCTGTCGGGAAGTTCGTGGAGAATCGAGGACATGAGCGGGATCGTAGGAAATGAATCAGCGGGCAATACTGTAGCCTATCCGCGCGATCCAGTGATGTCGCTGGTTGTAGTCCAGAATGTCCTCGCCGTAGCCGTTGAAATAGCTCACGAACACGTAGCCGCCCCACGCACTGCCGATCAGCTTCGCGAGCGGATAGGTCAGTTGCGAATCGACGCTGCCGTACCAGTGCTTCGTGCCCTTGCGCAGTGTCGTTGCGAGCTGCCAGCCATCCGGGCTGCCGTATTTAACGAGGAAATCGACATAGCCGCGATAGTCCGCGATGTCTTCGTTGTCGCTCTTCGACAGGTAGTAATAGAACTTCGGTGATAGCGTCAGGTGATTGCTGTTGATGTCGCCGAAGTCCCACGTTGGCCGCACGAAGGCCATATTGATTCCACGCGACTCCGCGCCGCTTCGCCCGTTCGACTCATGCCCGATACCCGCCGTCACGCCCATGCGCGTGAAGAGCGGGCTCTTCCAGCCGGTGTCCTGCACGTAGTAAAAAAGCTGCGGCTGATAGCTCGTGTCGCGAAAGGGCGCGGACGGCGCCGACAAATCCCAGATGGACGTCTGCGTGTACGCGAAATATAGGTTGTCGAGAAAGCCGCGCGAGCGCGGATCGTCGGGCAAATGCAGGCGGTATTTGAAGCTGAACTGGAACTTGGCGAGATTGTCGCCGTTGTGGCCGTCGGCGAAGTAGATCGGCTCGAAGGTCGAGAAGCGGCCCGAGAGCATCGTGTCGGTCGTCGTGGTCGGTACGGCGGACGTGTTGGCGACGGCCGCCGCGCTTGCGAGTTGCGTCGGCGTCGCGGCTTGCGTTTCGCGCTGCTCCGCGGCGACCACCTGCATCTGATCCTCGCCTCGATTCAGCGTGACGAGCATCGGCGAGGCATCGAAGCCCACCGGATCGATCTTGATCGTGCCGCGCGCCGAGTCCGGCCACGGCGCTGAATAGCGCACACGCCGATACTGTCCCGGCGCGAGCCGCAGGCGGTCGGGCGTCTTCGGGTCGCGCGCGAGGACAAGCGGGGCGGGCGGCAAGTCGCCGTTGGTCAGGCGCACGGTGAGCTGCTTCGGCACGTCCACGGTGAGCGGCTTCGCATCGTCGTCGGTGTAGAGCAGCGTCAGTTCGAGCGGCTGCGTGGCCGCCGCTTCGCGCGCCGGTTGCAGTACGGCGACGGTCGCGTGCGCGGCGGTGCCGGTCGAGAGACCGAACACAAGGAACATGCACCGCAGCGCGCGGCGGGTTCGGAGGTTGATGAACGGAATCGTAAGCAAGCGGGGGCCTGAGGCCATGTAGTCGGCATCCTGTTGGCGAAGGGGGATCGTCGGACTGCGGTTTCGCTGTGTCCGACGAAGCGCGATAACCGTCGATCCTAACCGGATGACGCCGACCTTGCCCGGACGCCGGCTCGCTCTCGTCTGCGATGCGGGACGTTCAATGGCCCGTCGCCGCCTGCCAAAGCATCGCGGCATTGAGCGCGACGATCACGCCCGCGCAGCCCCACGACAGCACGAGCGGCACCCGCGCGACGCGCCAGCGGCCCATGAGCCCGGCATCCGAAGCGAAGCGCACGAGCGGGATCACCGCGAGCGGCAATTGCACGCTCAGGACGACCTGCGTGGCGACGAGCAGCGAGTTCGAGCCGTGTTGGCCGAAGCTCGCGACCGCCGCGAGGGCGGGGCCGATCGCCAGCCCGCGCGTGAGCAGCGCCCGCGCCCAGCGCGCCACCTTCAGGTTCAGAAAGCCTTCCATCACGGCCTGGCCGGCGAGCGTGCCGGTCACCGTCGCGTTGAGTCCGCACGCGAGGAGCGCCGACGCGAACGCAATGCCCGCCCAGTGACTGCCGACGAGCGGCGCGATGAGCCGATGCGCGTCCGCGAGATCGTCGACTTCGGCGTGGCCGCCCGCGTGGAAGACGGCGGCCGCCACGATCAAGAGCGACGCGTTGACGATGAACGCAATGCCAAGCGACGCGAACGTGTCGATGTTCACGCCCTTGAGCGCATCGCCGATGGCTTCGTCGTCGCGGTCCGCCGCATGATCCCGCACGAGCGACGAGTGCAGATAGAGGTTGTGCGGCATGACGGTCGCGCCGAGCACGCCGGCCGCGAGCCAGAGCATGCCGGCATCGCGGATCAGCGCGGGCGGCGGCGCGAAGCCTGCCAGCGCCTCATGCCACGCCGGATGCGCGAGCGCAAGCTGGATCACGAAGCAGAAGCTCACGAACAGGATCAGCGCGGTCACGGCGCGCTGCAACGGCCGCTTGCCGCGGCTTTGCAGCGCGAGCATCGCGAACGTGCCGACCGCCGACATCAGCACGCCCACCGTGAGCGAGACGCCGAGCAGCATCTGCAACGCGACCGCGCTGCCGACCACTTCCGCGACATCGCACGCGATGATCGCCACTTCGCACGCGAGCCACAGCACGATGGTCGTGCGGCGGCTGTAGCGTTCGCGGCAGAGCTGCGCGAGATCGCGCCCCGTGACGACGCCGACGCGCGAGGCGACCCACTGGAGCAGCATGCCCATCAGGCTCGCGAGCAGCACGACGAAGAGCAGTTGATAGCCGTAACGCGCGCCGCTGGAAAGCGCCGTCGCCCAGTTGCCGGGGTCCATGTAGCCGACGGCGACGAGCGCGCCGGCTCCGGCAAACGAATACCAGCGGCCGCGCGGCCGCCGGGGCGGGACATCGCGCGTGCCGGGGCGGGGCGGTGCGCCAGACTTCGAGGCGGAGAGTTGAGCAAGCGCGGACGGATTGGTGTTCATGCAGACGGTGGCCTCGAGGTGCGGTGCGACGGCGCGCTCGGGCGGTTCCCGAGGCCGCCGTGGCAGCGTGCGTGACGGATAAGCGTGACGGATGCCACGACGGCGACGCTTTCCCGCGACGCACGCCGGTTGGTTAAGCAACGACTGTTCCGCTGACTGTTTCCGAAGCCCAAAAGCGCGACGCGCGCCTTTTCCGCGGCGGGATGAAGGCGGCACGCGACCGGCGCACGGGCGAATGTTTCCCGCCATGACGTTACTGCAAACCGAAGCGCGTGGTTTTATCCGGTGTCGCCCGGGGCGAATAGGGGCTAAAATGCGCGCACTTTTGCGGGCGAAGGGCGAAGGCGCCGTCGCCCGTGTGCTTTGTGCGACAAGCGGCGCATTATTTTTTGTCGCACTTCGGTTTAGTGGTAGTTTTCGGGGTTTTACAGGCTGTCGCGGGCCGCTCGACCAGAAGCGGCGGACCGCGTGCGCGATGCCATCGAGAAGTCGGAACAAGGGAGAATCGAGATGAACAACAAACTGGCGAAGCTCGCGGGCGCGCTCGGGTGCGCGGCGATGCTGCTTCCGCTCGGGGCATCGGCGAAAGATACGCAACTCAACGTGTACAACTGGTCGGACTACATCGCCAAGGACACGATCCCGAACTTCACCAAGCAGACGGGCGTCAAGGTGAAGTACGACAACTACGACAGCGACGACACGCTGCAGGCCAAGCTGCTCACGGGCAACTCGGGCTACGACATCGTCGTGCCGACGAGCAATTACGCCGGCAAGCAGATTGCGGCGAACATCTTCGCGCCGCTCGACAAGTCGAAGCTGCCGAACCTGAAGTATCTCGATCCCACGTTGATGCAACTCGTCGCGGGCGCGGACCCCGGCAACAAATACGCGGTGCCTTGGGCGTACGGCACGACCGGACTCGGCTATAACGTCGACAAGGCGAAGCAGATCCTCGGCCCGAACGCCGAGCTGAACAACTGGGACATCCTCTTCAAGCCGGAGAACATCTCGAAGCTGAAGGCATGCGGCGTGTCCGTGCTCGACGCGCCGGACCAGATGTTCGCGGCCGCGCTGCACTACATCGGCAAAGACCCGATGAGCACGAATCCGGCGGACTATCGCGAAGCACTCGCGATGCTGAAGAAGATTCGCCCCTACATCACGCAGTTCAATTCGTCGGGTTATATCAACGACATGGTCGGCGGCGACATCTGCTTCACGTACGGCTGGTCGGGCGACGTGGTGATCGCCAAGCACCGCGCCATCGAGGCGAAAAAGCCGTTCAAGATCGATTACTACATTCCGAAGGGCGGCGCGCCGATCTGGTTCGACGTGATGGCGATTCCGAAGGACGCGAAGAACAAGGAAGCCGCGCACGAGTGGATCAACTACATCGAGACGCCGCAGGTCCACGCCGCCATCACCAACGCGGTGTACTACCCGAGCGCGAACCTGGAAGCGCGCAAGTACGTGAGCAAGGACGTGGCGGACGACCCGGCCGTGTATCCGCCGCAGGACGTCCTCAAGACCCTGTTCCTGCTGAAGCCGTTGCCGCCCGAGATCCAGCGTTTGCAGACGCGGCTCTGGACGGAATTCAAGTCCGGCCGCTAAGTCGAGAGAACCGGTTATTCATTGAAATGACGAAGCCCTCGGACCTCCGGGGGCTTTGTTCGTGATTCGTCGGCGCAGGTGATTCGCGGCGAACCACAGACGCAGGAGTCGAACAGGCAATCATGAGTGAGCAGTCGAGCGCGTTGAAGGCAGCGCCACAATCGGGCCGGCCGCAGCCGGGCAGTGCGGCATCCGGTCCGGGCACGGACGACAACTTCGTGCAGGTCGTGAACGTCGTCAAGAAATTCGGCGAGACGGTGGCGGTTCGGGGCGTCGATCTGTCGGTGAAGAAGGGCGAGCTTTTCGCGCTGCTCGGGAGTTCCGGATGCGGAAAGTCGACGCTGCTGCGCATGTTGGCGGGCCTGGAGTCCGTGACGGAAGGGCAGATTCTGATCGACGGCGAAGACCTCGCGAAGATGCCGCCGTACCGCCGGCCGGTCAACATGATGTTCCAGTCGTATGCGCTCTTTCCGCACATGAGCGTGGAGTCGAACGTCGCCTTCGGGCTGAAGCAGGAAGGCGTGAAGGGCGGCGAGCTGAAGGACCGCGTAGAGAACGCGCTGCAACTCGTGCAGATGGCGCAGTTCGCGAAGCGCAAGCCGCATCAGCTTTCCGGCGGCCAGCAGCAGCGCGTGGCGCTCGCGCGCAGTCTCGTCAAGCGTCCGAAGCTGCTTCTGCTCGACGAGCCGATGTCCGCGCTCGACAAGCAGATTCGCCAGCGCACGCAGATGGAGCTCGTGAACATTCTCGACAAGGTCGGCGTTACCTGCATCATGGTCACGCACGACCAGGAAGAAGCGATGACCATGGCGAACCGCCTCGCCGTGATGAGCGAAGGCCGCATCGTGCAGCTCGGCACGCCGCATGATGTCTACGAGTATCCGAACACGCGTTTCTCGGCGCAGTTCATCGGCTCGACGAATCTCTTCGACGGCACGGTGGTCGAAGACGAGCCGGATCACATCTTCGTGGAATCGGCGGAACTGCCGGTGCGCCTGTACGTGAGTCACGGCATCACCGGGCCGCTCGGCATGCCGGTGACCATTTCGGTGCGTCCCGAGCGCATCGCGCTTACGCGCAAGCCGCCCGAAGGCGCGTTCAACTGGGGGCGCGGCAAGATCAGCAACATCGCGTACATGGGCGGCTACACGCTCTATCACGTGACGCTCGAAAGCGGCAAAACCGTGGTCGCGAATTTGTCGAGCCTCGCGATCGGCGAGATCGAATCGCCGACGTTCGACGATGAAGTCTACGTGCGATGGAGCGCGTCGGCGGGCGTGGTGCTGACGTCATGATGATGAACGTGCTCAAGCGCATCGGCGTGAGCGGGCGCACCGCGGTCATCGCCGGGCCGTATCTGTGGCTGTTGCTGCTGTTCTTTGTGCCGTTCCTGCTGGTCGTGAAGATCAGCTTCGCGGACAGCGAACTCGGCATTCCGCCGTACACGCAACTCGTGGCGATGAAAGACGGCGTGATGAACATCACGCTGGATTTCTCGCACTACGCGTTCTTGTTGACCGACAGCCTGTACTTCGCGACCTACATGAATTCGCTGCTGGTCGCGGCGGTTTCGACGGTGCTGTGCCTTCTGATCGGCTATCCGATGGCGTATTACATCGCGCGTTCCAATCCGGCCACGCGCAATGTGCTGATGATGGCCGTGATGCTGCCGTTCTGGACCTCGTTCCTAATTCGCGTGTACGCGTGGATCGGCATTCTCAAGAACAACGGACTCCTGAATAACTTTCTGATGTCCATCGGCCTGATTCATACGCCGATCGAGCTCTACCACACGAATATCGCCGTCTATATCGGCATGGTGTATTCGTATCTGCCGTTTCTCGTGATGCCGCTCTACGCGCATCTCGTGAAGATGGACCTGACCTTGCTCGAAGCCGCCTACGACCTGGGCGCGAAGCCGTGGAAGGCGTTCGTGCAGATCACGCTGCCGCTGTCGAAGAACGGCATCATCGCGGGATGCCTGCTCGTGTTCATTCCGGCGGTGGGCGAGTACGTGATTCCGGAACTGCTCGGCGGCGCGGATACGCTGATGATCGGCCGCGTCATGTGGAACGAGTTCTTCGACAACGCCGACTGGCCGATGGCTTCGGCCGTCACCTGCGCGATGGTCCTGCTGCTGCTCGTGCCGATGGCGCTTTTCCAGCACTTCCAGGCAAAGCAACTGGAGGAAAACCGATGATCAAGCCGAGCCGTTCGCTGCAAATCACGGCGCTGGGAATCGGGTTCGCGTTTCTGTATATCCCGATCATCAGCCTCGTCGTGTACTCGTTCAACGACTCGCCGCTCGTCACCGTGTGGACCGAGTTCTCGCTGAAGTGGTATCGCGCGCTGTGGTCCGACGACGAACTCATCAACGCCGCATGGCTGTCGCTGCGCATCGCGTTTCTGACGGCGTGCGCGTCGGTCGTCATCGGCACATGGGCGGGCTTCGTGCTGGCTCGCATGGGGCGCTTTCGCGGCTTCACGCTGTACACCGGCATGATCAACGCGCCGCTCGTGATTCCCGAAGTCATTCAGGGCATCTCGCTGCTGCTGCTTTTCGTCGAAATGGCGAAGCTGATCGGCTGGCCGGCGGGGCGCGGAATCTTCACCATCTGGATCGGGCACGTGATGCTGTGCATCTCGTATGTCGCGATCATCGTGGAATCGCGCGTGCGGGAACTGAATCCGTCGCTCGAGGAAGCCGCGCTCGATCTCGGCGCAACCCCGCTGCGCGTGTTCTTCTCGATCACGTTGCCGCTCATCTCGCAGGCGCTCGTCGCGGGCTGGCTGCTGTCGTTCACGCTGTCCATCGACGACCTCGTGCTGTCGGCGTTCCTGTCCGGACCGGGATCGACGACACTGCCGCTCGTCGTGTTTTCGCGCGTGCGTCTCGGCTTGAATCCGGAGATGAATGCGTTGGCGACGCTCTTTATCGCGCTGGTGACGGTGGGGGTGATTGCGGCGAATGTCTTCATGCAGCGCAGCGAGCGGCGGCGGCTCGCTGCGGTCAGTTGATGCGTTCACGCGTGCAAGCGTAAAAACGGCCCCGGAAGGGGCCGTTTGCACATCAGGGCGTGGCGATATGCTTCGCGAACGTGTCGGCGTCGGTGTTGGTCCCGCAGAGCAGCAGGCCCACGCGCTTGCCTTGCAAGGTCTCGCGCAGCGGGCCGAGCAGGGCGGCGGTGGACGCCGCGCACGCCGGCTCGACCGCCAGCTTGAGTTCGCTGAACAACTGCCGCATGCCGTTGCGCAACTCGCTGTCGGACACGGTCACGACGGCGTCGATATGACGGCGGCACAGCTCGTAGCTGTACTGCTCGGTATGCGGGGCCATCAGCGAATCGGCGATGCTGTGCATTGCGCCCATCTTCACCGTATGGTTGGCCGCGAAGCTGCGGCTCATCGCATCCGATCCTTCCGGCTCCACGCCGTACACGTGCAGCGCGGGATTCGCGAGGCGCATCGCGGTCGAGACGCCCGCAGCGAGCCCGCCGCCGCCGATCGGCACGATGACCGCATCCAGATCGGGCGCTTGCGACGTCCACTCATAGCCGAGCGTCGCCGTGCCGAGCACCGTGCGATAGCCGTTGAACGGATGGATGAACACGCGTCCTTCTTCTGCTTCGACGCGCCGCACCACATCGAATGCATCCGCGACGTTCTCCGCGAACACGATGTCCGCGCCGAAGCGCCGGCACAGCTCGACGCGCGCCGGGTTCGCCGTCTTGATGATGACGACCTTCGCGCCGACGCCCATGCGCTGCGCCGCGTAGGCGACCGCGACCGCATGATTGCCCGCCGACACGCAGGTGACGCCCGCGGCACGCTCGCTCTCGGTCAGCGCGAGGATGTTCGAGAACGCGCCGCGCGCCTTGAACGTGCCGCTCGCCTGCAACAGTTCGAACTTGAACGTGACGGGCGTGCCTTCCAGCTTCGGAAAGTCGTGCCGCTCGAAAACCGGCGTGCGCGCGACCCACGGCGCGAGCGCCATATGCTGTTCGGCGATCTCGTCGAGCGTGGGGATCGGCGTGCCGTCGATGGTGTTGTCGGTAGGCTGTATCGCGCTGGACATGGCGTGCAATGCGTTTTCCGATGGACCGATCAGCGCGCCTGCGCGTCGACCGACATGCTGTGAATGAACTTGCCGAGGAACGCTTCGCAGGCGGCGAGTTGTTCGAGCGACACGTATTCGTTCGCCTTGTGCGCCTGCTCGATGTTGCCCGGCCCGCACACGATGCTCGGCACGCCCGCGAGCGCGAAGAGTCCCGCCTCGGTGCCGTACGCGACCTTGCGCTTTTCCTGGTTGCCGGTGAGCGCGCGCACGAGTTGCGTGATGGCGGCCTGCTCGGTGGCATCGAGCCCCGGCGCCGACGCGATCTTCGAGAACTCGATGGCGCCGTTCGCGTGCTCTTTCTGCATCTTCGGCACGAGCGTCTCGCGCGTGTACGACTCGATGCGCGCGAAGATGGCTTCCGGGTCAATCGTCGGGAGATTGCGGAATTCGAAGTCGAACGTGCATTCGGCGGGCACGGTGTTGAGCGCGTTGCCGCCCTTGATGGTGCTCGTCTGCGCGGTGGTGAAGGGCACGTCGTACAGTTCGTCGAACGGGCCTTTCGCACGGAATTCGTCGGCGACATCGCGGATGAAGCAGATCAGGCGCGCGGCGTATTCGATGGCGTTGAGACCCTTCGGCGTCAGCGACGAATGCGCCGCCGCGCCGCGCACGCAGCAGCGAAACGCGTTGATGCCCTTGTGCGCGATGATCGGGCGCATGGAGGTCGGTTCGCCGACGATGCAGCCGTCCGGGCGCACGCCGCGCTTCTTGAGGTCCTCGATCATCAGCGGCGCGCCTGCGCAGCCGATTTCTTCGTCGTACGAAAGCGCGAAGTGGATGGGCTTGGCGAGCTTGGTCGACTGCATGACGGGCAGCATTGCGAGCGCCGCGCCGATGAAGCCTTTCATGTCGCACGCCCCGCGGCCGTAGAGCAGGCCGTCGCGCACTTCCGGCTTGAACGGATCGCTTGTCCAGTCCTGGCCGTCGACCGGCACGACATCCGTATGGCCCGACAACACGATGCCGCCGTTGGTCTCGCCGTCGTGCGCGGGCACGGTCGCGAAGAGATTCGCCCACTGGCCGCGCGGATCGGTCGTGATGACGGCTTCGATGCCCGATTTGCGCAAGTCGTCGCGGACGGTTTCGATCAGACCGAGGTTGGGATTGCGGCTTACCGTGTCGAAGGAAATGAGCCGTGAGATCCACGGCAGGGATTTCGGGTTGCTCGAGCTTGTTGCGGCTTCTTGCTGCCGATGCGCCGGGTCAGCGACCTGTGACATTTTTTCTCTCCTGCGGGTAGGGTTCGATCATAGCTGAAAAGAATGGGGCGGGTCGCGGCGGGGTTTATTGATTGCGGTTGCGGCCGTCGGGGCACTTGTTTCGTACCGGCCCATGGCGTTTCCCTGCACGCGCACGCGGGTCACGCTTTTTGCTGCAGTGCGGGCCGGCGACATGGGTAACAGGTATGTCAGGACATAGGTAACACTTCCGATGAATGATTCGCCCAGGGTCGGTCCTGACCTGGGATAGCAAAGAGATCACGCAACTGCGGCTTGGATTCGCGAAGTTGGCCAGCCAAGAAGGTGCCAACTGACGCGCCTCCTGTCTCAGTACCGGATTAGTCCGAAGGCCGGGTACAACGGGATCAGGCGCTACGAGCAGGACGACACCGCGCTGGCCCATCGATGCCGGCGTCCCATCCATAGCCCGTCGCGTACGGCGACCGATGCCGAGGCGCGCGTGGTCGAACTGCGTCAGGCGCAGCCCGCCTAGGACGCGCTCGAGATAGCTCGTCACCCATGCGTCTGAGCCAAATAATTCTTTCAGGTGGCGCTAGATACAAAGATAAGACTTGCGTTCGACCGACTGCCGCTCACCGTCGTGAGCTTTTCCAGGTCACACCCTCATCCTCGTCTGTGCTCGCCGATAGCGAGAAGAGTTGCTTCCAAGGACAAGAGCAGTGGCTGCTCGAATGCAGCGTCGCGCTATTGGTCCAATCTCTAAGCCTCATCACGCCAACCTACGGTGGAAGGAGCGTTCCAGACGGCGCGCCTGGACATCATCCATTTCTGTCACGTTTCTTCGCAGTAAAAGACAAAACAATGTTTAGGATGGCAAACTCTCCCGCATCTGTCCCTAGCTTAATCGCATGCCAGTCCGATTCGTCAACCCGAGCATCAACGCAGCATCGGGTCGCTTTAGCGATAGGCGATAGGCATGGATCCGCGCTTTCTCGAGCAGTATCTGGAGCAACTGCGCTATATCGAAGCGAGCGCGCATGAGTTCGGCAATGATCATGCAAAGATAGGCCGACGGCTGGGCATCAGCGAGAACGAAGTTGCCGATCCCTTCGTGCAAAGGCTGCTCCAGTCGTTCGCCTTCGTCATGGCGCGCGGCGCCCAGCGCATCGAGGACGCGTTTCCTGACTTCATCCAGCCGTTGTTGGCGGTGATCTACCCCAACTACGTCACGCCCATCCCTTCGATGGCGATGGCGCGTGCGTTCCCCAAGGACGGCGACGGGCATCGTCACGACGGCCTACTGCTGCCGCGTGGCACCGCGTTCAGTTCCTCGATGGTCGAGGAAGGTCAGACTGCATGCGAGTTTCGCAGCAGTCAGGACGTGAGGATTTTCCCACTCGACATCGCGCGGGTTCGGGCCATCAACGCTCCACCGCCCGACATCCCGATGCTTTATCGATACGTGCCGGCGGACCAGGCGGTGCTCGGCGCGCTACGCATCGCGCTGCGCACCGTCAACGGCATGCCGATCTCCGGGCTAAGCGGCCTGGACCGCCTGCCGGTGTATCTGGCAGGCGATCAGACCACGGCCTCGCACCTATTCGAACTGCTGCATACCGCGAGCATCTCGACGGTCATCGCGGCGCCCGGCGCGTTCGCCAACGGCAGGCTCCACTGCGTCACCCGCGATGCCGTGGTTCACGAGGGGCTGGAACCTGAGCAGAGTCTGTTGCCACGCGTGCCGGACCGTTTCCACGGACACAACTTGCTGCACGAGTGGTTTTGCTTTCCGGCGCGCTTCGGCTTTTTCACCGTGACCGGTCTGAGCAAGGCGCTCGCGTCGATTCACGGATCCGAGGCCGAGATCGTCATCCTGCTCGATCGGCCGTTCGGGGCGCTCGCGGAGCGGATCAGCGCGGCGGACTTCGCCCTTTACTGCACGCCGATCATCAACCTGTTTGCGCGAACTGTCGGGCCGCTCAAGATCGACGCTGCCGCTCGTGAGCATGTCTTGACGCCCGTGCCCGACGCGCCGCGTGACTACGAAGTGCATTCGGTGCAGGCGGTGCGCGGGCAAGCCGGGCAAGACTCGCCGCCGGTGGCCTTTCACGATTATCACGCCGCCTATCGGGACGACCGCCTGCGCGATGCACGCTACTTCGCGCTGCGCCGCGTGCTCAATCAGACAGACTACGACGAGCGTCAATACGAGACGCGCCGTCCGTTCACCGAGACGCGCACGCTGCTCGCGCTGATGGACAAGGACGGCCAGCCGCTTGCGCAAGCCTTTGGTTATCTGACGCTGGACGCATGGCTCACCAATCGCGACCTGCCTTGTCTGATCCAATGCAATGCACATAACGATGTGGTTGCCGACCGAACGCTGCCGATCACGGGCATCGGATTAATTCGCGCGCCGACAGCACCGAAACCGGCTATGGCGATTGGCAAGCGGGCGTGGGAGTTGTACGGGCAACTGAACCTCGACTACCACACGCTCAATTCGTCGTCGGATGAATCGTCCGCGGAAGGCTTGCGCCGCCTCTTGCGCCTGTATCTCAACGACGACTCCGCATCGCAGCGCCGTCACATCGATGCCCTCGTCGACACGCGCACGCAACCGGTGGCGTGCCTGCTGTCGCCCGAACTGGACCAGCCCTACGGACGCGCGATCGAATGTGCGCTCACTTTCGATGAGGCGCGCATGGCCGGCGTGAGCCCCTATGCGCTTGCCTTGGCGCTGGAGCGCTATGTCGCGCGGCACGTGTCCACGCACAGCTATACGACCACGGCGCTCAGGTCCGTGCAGCGGGGGCTTATCACGCAATGGCAGCCGCGCATGGGAACGCGAGGCATCGCTTGAGGTTCACAAGTAGAAACAAGAAAGGAGTAGCAGCATGAGTTGGTTCGATCAGCCGCGCACGCTCGCCTTGTCGGGCCGCGCGCTGCCGCAGTGGCTCGATGAGCCG
>NZ_JALQDQ010000014.1:0-113311 GCF_023631105.1 Caballeronia sp. AZ10_KS36
TCGCTGGTGGACTACGACTACACGCAGTCCGTCGTGAAGCTCACCGCGCAGCGCACGCAGCACAGCGAGAGCACGCAGGACAACGCCGAAGAGTACGCATGGGGCGACTACGCGCAACCGCTCGCGACGCCGCTCGGTGTCTCGGGCCGCCCCAACGATGCGATATTCGAAGCCGAGCATCTGGCGCAGGTCAAAGTCGAGGCGCATCGCGCGCAAAGTCGACTCGCGAGTGGCTCCGGCAATCTGCGCGGGCTGATGACGGGCTACAAGTTCCGGCTCGAAGGCTATCCGCTCACGCCCGGCGATGGCGAGTATCTGGTCGTCTCGACGGAGTTGGAAATCGTCAACAACGATACGGTCACCCATCGCGGCGCGCTCGAGCGCCGCTATCAGTGCCACACGCACTTCACGGCCGTGCCCGCCGACACCTTCTATCGCACGCCGCAGACGGCGGTCAAGCCGCGCGCCTTCGGCGAAATGGCGGTCGTGGTCGGCTTTGACGATCAGGACAAGATCCTCACCGACCCGTATGGGCGCGTGAAGGTGCATTTCGTCTGGGACCGCGTGAGTCCGCTCAACGACACGGCGAGTTGCTGGCTGCAAGTGGCCTCGCCCTGGCAAGGACCCGGCTACGGCGCGTTGTGGACGCCGCGCGTGGGGCAGATGGTGCAGATCGGCTATTTCGATAGCGATCCGGACCGGCCCTTCGTGATGGCGGCGCACAGTACGGAGAACCATCAACTGCCGTGGGAGTTGCCGCGCAATAGCGTGCTCTCAGGCTGGCGCAGCCGCGATCTAAACGGTCAGTCGACCAACAGCGTGCTCACCGACGATACGCCGGGCAAGCTTCAGGTTCAGGTGGCGAGCGATCACGCGCAGTCGCGGCTGGTGCTCGGGTCCAATACGCGCATCGACGGGCATAAGGGGCGCAGCGAGGCGCGCGGAGATGGCTTCGAACTGGCCACCGAGGCGCATGGTGTGCTGAGGGCCAACGCAGGTCTCTTGATGACGACCGAGGCGCGCGCCGGTGCGACATCGCCCGTCAAGGACATGGGCGAGACCGTGGCGCGGCTGACGCAGGCGCGCGGGCAGCATGAGGAATTGGGGCGGCTTGCCCAGCAGCATCTGGCGCAGACCGCCGATATAAGCCAGGCCGACGCGGCGCAAGCCATCAAGACACAGAACGAGGCGATCAAAGGCGGCGCGAAGGCGCACGACAATCCGTCGCCGGAGATGACGCGGCCGGATGCGGTGCTCGCGAGCAGCGCGGGGATCGCGACCACTGCGGCCGAGAGCACGCATCAGGCGAGCGGTCAGGATCATGCGATCACCGCTGGGCGAGACATGAGCGTGTCGCTCGGGCGCTCGTTGTTCGCGTCCGTGCGTGGAGCGATTTCGATGTTTGCATATCAGCTTGGGATGAAGTTGATTGCAGCGAAAGGCAAGGTCGAGATTCAGGCGCAAAGCGATCAGATGGCGCTCGCGACGCTCAAGGACGTCACGATTAGCAGCACGGACGGGAGAGTCGTGATTACCGCGTCGAAAGAGGTATGGATTGGCGCGGGGGGATCGTATGTGCAGATCAACGGCAGCGGGATCGTCAATGGATCACCTGGACCGATCTTGGAGAAAGGGGCGTCGTGGGACGTGCCGGGGCCGGATGCGAAGCTGGAGCCGGCTCCAGCCATGCCCCAAGGCAATTTGAGAACAACAGACATCTATCATCATTCGCGCTAAGCCATGATCATCAGCCCCCCCTTTCTACCGCAGTCCGCGCTTAATGCCCGGAACAATGCCGACCCCGATGCGATGATGACCGCAGTGGAAGCATATGAGGCGGCATATCACGGCTGCTTTCCGGTGACAGTCGACCGCCGCTGGCATTGCGGCATCCATCTTGTGCCTGCGTCGCAGTCAGAGCCGGTTCGAGCCATCGCAGACGGAGAGGTCGTCGCCTACCGTATCAGTCAAAACCCGATTTCCGATGGTCACGTCGACCAAACGACAGGACGCCAGGTGCCGAACACGAATACAGGATTCGTGCTTCTTCGCCACGTCACCGAGACGGGAGACGAACGCAAGCTCACGTTTTACTCGCTATATATGCACCTGCTCGATCTCACCGCGCAACGTGCGTTGATCTCACCGCAGGTCGGGAACCCGCCCGAAAAGACCTCGCCGACTGCACTTTCGTCTTGGTTGCTCGAGGCTGGGGACAATGTCAAGCCAGGAAACGGAAAGAAGGTGTGTCGAAAGGATATCCTCGGGTATCAAGGGCAGTCGCAAGGACTGCGGCACTTGCATTTCGAGATATTCATGACCGAAGAGGATTTCACCGCTTGGTTTCAGAAAACTGGTCACGAAGTGCAGTTGGGCGAAAAGAACCCTAGACAGCCGACATCGGACGATTGGTGGGGACATGCATACTTCGTCATTCCGGCGTCGGTTCAATTCGTCGATCGCCCCGGGACGCAACACGACGATGCCTGGTTTCCCAGGTTGGCCGCCGGTCGGTTGCCGAACGAAAGAAGTAAGCTCTACGTCGAGGCATATTTTCACTTCGGCCAACGCTATACACGTGCGTGGTTGGATGAACATGGTGATGGCAATTGCGTGCTACTCACCCATGATCCGATCAAGGATCGGTGCGACGACTACGAATACAAACTGTATGAGCGCGCTGTGGCCCTCTATCCAAAATGCGCGAGCGACGGCTACGAGCTACTACGGTTCGGGCGCATCCTTTCGCAAGCTCCCACGCTAACTTCCGCCGCCGATACAGCGACGTGGGTTGCGGTGCCGTTCGGTGCCGACGGCAGTCAGGGCTACGTGAATCTGGCTCAAACATCGATCGTCAAGCTGTCGGATGCTGACTTCCCGTTCTTCACTGGCTGGCAGAGAATCGACTCCGCAAATGCGCCCGTAGGCTCGGATGGCTTATTCGATTACCACAAGCTCTGCCGACTTCTTGACAATACACCTCGACCGGCAATCGCGGCGTCTGGGGCGTCCGATCCAAGGGCTCTTGATCGACAAGTCTCGAACTACGTACAAGGCACCGACGGTGTGCGAAGCGCAATGTCCAGGTTTGTATGTCACACGAAGAGCGAGTGGGACCCTGCCAACAACGCGGCCCGGTATCAAGATTTGAACAAACCTGACGGCTATTTCGGCCAGCGAAAGGCAACGGACCCGGACGGCTATGACAAATTCATTAGCTTCCTCAAGAAGCTTCAGTTTTTGGATCAGGTTCCGCAGTTGGCTGGCGGGAAGAAGTTTTGGTTTTTTCATCCGCTCTCTTTCATTCGGCATTTCAGGAAGTGTAAATGGGTTGGGCGGCAGGAAGCCGGGCAACTAATGCCGGCTCGCGCATGGTTCTCACAAGACGGGACGTTCCGAAAGCCGCTAGCCAATTCGATGACTTGGAGCCAGGTTGTCGAGCGCCTATCGCCGTACATGCGTAGCCTAAACGAAACTGTGCGAAAGTACGCACTGGACTGTTCTTCCGAGAGAATTGCCACCTTTCTGGCGCAGACATACATCGAGACTGATCGCTGGAAGACGCTGAGAGAGTACGGAAAGGGTGCACCGAACGACGCCATTCCCATGGCCAAGTATTATGCTGCTTTCTATGGCAGAGGGATCATGCAACTTACGTGGGCTGCGAACTATGAAGCCTACGGTGACTTCAAAGCGATCGCTAACATCTCAGGTGAATATTCAGGGGAGGGCAGGATTACTCAAACCTCGCTCCACTATTGGGATGACCCGACTAAGAGAGATGCGCGGGGAAAGGTTATCGGCGTCACAGGCATCCCCAGGAAATGGGCACCAAGGTATAACCCTGACCTGCTTGCAACCGATGCATCAATAGGATGTGACAGCGGCGGCTTCTATTGGGTCTGGAAGCATCACAGCGGGGCAAGGAATATCAGCAGGGTGGCTGATGACGGCATTCAAGAAAGAACGATCGACAAGGTCAATAAACTGGTCAATGGTGGATCGTTCGGATATTTCGAGAGGTTCGCTTTCTCTTGGTACACGAAGAACGTATTCACGGATTGGGTGCCGCCAGCGAACAAAATAACCATCACAACACCGAAAGCCGTTGTCGTGGAGATCGACTTAACTAAGCCTGCTTAAAGGGACATCTCATGAATCATCTCCTTCGAATTCCTTTGTTTCTTCTCATTGCAGGCATATGTCTCACCACGTTTGCAAGGCCATCAGACGTTGACATCTTTCAGGACTGTATGCACCGGACCGAACATAGTCGCCTGGCTTGCCAGGCAGGATGCGGGATGATAGTCCAACAGTGCTATGACGAAACGGTCGCCGACGCGGAGAATAGGATCAGTGTCATCTTGTCGAGCCTAGAAAGAACGAACGGTGGTCCATGTGCTGATTTGGCCAAACAATACGTAGACGACGCATCGCGCATGGAACAGCGGACTGCTAACGTTGCAGACCGTCTTCCAGGTTGGATCAGTAGCGACATGAAGTTGAATCTTGTGAAGCAACGACTAATCAACGTTCAACTGATAGCCGCTCGTTGTAATCGCTAGACCCGAGAGTCGGCCATCGGGTCCGTTTGACGCATTTGCCGCGACGCCATTTGACACTGGCCGCTAGCGACGGGCTGCCGTAGGTTTCCGCTCACCGCGAACGTCCACGCCCATTTGCCCCAAGGTCGTACCTCGAAATACCCCCCCGGACAATGAAACGCTTTGCAGGGTTGACCGTTGCCACTTTGTTTTTCCTTCCACCTGCTTGGGCCTTGGATGGCTTGATGAGTGTCGGTCTCACGCCGGCTATCGGGAACACTTCGCCGGGGTTGAAAAAAGCACTCCGCTCGCTAACCAGTCGCACAGAGTCCGACGGGCGGGAATGCCTCGACATTGCGCGAAATATGGAAACCAAAGGGAACTACGATGGGTCTCTAACCAAGATGGTCGACAACGAGAAGATACTTGGTCTTCAAGTCTCCGGGTCGAAGATGTGCGACGGAGTGCATTCCTCCACATACCGGTACGGCGTCGCTTTTGAGAAGGCAAGCGGAAAGCCGGTCGATTTAGCGCCGGTCTATCAGATTGCGATCCGCAAAGATAATTACTTGTTCCTTCGGCCCGAGCTTGTCGATTCCACAGCAGAGGTCTACAGACAAGTGAACGCCGGCAACCCGTCCTGCCTTGACAATCCAGATTTACTAGAAGGATTAGCGAACTTTTCCGCTGACATTCGCGCCGGAGTCAGATGGGTCAGTAGCTCTCTACTATTCTGCGCCGATGTCTCTACACAATGTTTCCCAATTCTTCACTTGCATGGGGCAAAGATAAAACGCTTCCGCGATGCCCTTAAGGCCGCCCGCTATGGCCTTCCATGAACCCCTGCAATAAAGCGAACTCGGAGATAAAGAAGAATCCACCTCCTTAGCTGGAGATTGGCCGCCCCTTGCCTGGAAAACTGAAAGTCACTGAATGATCCTATCGGTAGCACTGGGTCATGCGGATAACCATTCTTCGCCTATACCTATCCGGCTTCGCATTGAACGACGAGGTCAAGCCCAGTCCCGACTTCCTACCGACGTTGTGAGGATATATGAAACATGTATTGCTTTTCGCCGTGACTGTTATGCTGTCTCTCGGAAAGGCTGTAGCCGGCGAGCCGCAACGGATCACGCGAGCTGATTGTCGCCTGTCTTTCTCTGTTCCGGCAGAACTCAGTTACATCGAGGTAGCGGGAGCCCAGGTCTCGAATGACGAACTTTGTTATATAGCGTTCGACTATGCTTCATCTGCCGGAAACAAGCATTCCCAGAACCTTCCTCCAATTCCGGATGATTGGCGTACTCAGGTCGACTTCTGGGTAACAATCAAGAAAGTTCCGTTGGACAAGCAGATCGAAGCGATTGAATCAGCGGGCGGTGGAAGCCAAGGTGGCATCTTTAGCTTGGACTCGAAAGTTCGCGCGAACCCTGTCCGGGGCGATGGCTACGTTTTTACTTACTCCTATGTCAAGCCAACGGCGTCCATGCTCCAGCTTAAACAGTCGCGCGAGGTCGTCTTTGCTGTTGGCGACAGGTGGCACTCTGCCGTTTACTATCTATATCCCGTGGGAGCAGACAGCAAACAAAGAACAGAATTGTCGGTCCTCAAACGTTTGTTTTCATCCTTCGCTTTCGATACCGCAGGCTGATAAGGATTGGCTACGATCTTGCGGTACGTGCCTAGTTGATCGGAGCGTGCTCTCACGGAAGTGCGTGCGAAACTGGACGGAGCGGCATATATTTTCGCCACCCGAGAAGCTATCGCTCGTACAAAGGGCCGGGACATATTGCGACGCAGCCGGGAAACCTTACGAATACGTCGAGACGTATAGCAGCGGAAAGAGAGTCTCTTATACCGTGAGGCCTGCCCGGGGTGTCATCCGAGAGTCTGAAAGAACGCTTTAAGACGACTAACGGCCACTTCGTAGAAAGTGACAATCGAAAGTCATAGACTTCGATGCGCACTCTTGGCTTTCCGATCCGACGCGGATCCCGTAAATTCTGCCAAATGATCAATCTAATCAAGACAGCGGTATTCATTGTCCTCGGAGGAACCACTGTGGCGGTGCTGTCGAAGCCACCGGATTCGGACACCTTCCGAGAATGTGTACATCGGACCGAACAAAGTCGCTTCGCTTGCCGGGCAGGGTGCGGGATGATACTCGAACAGTGTTATGACGAAGCGGTCGCCGACGTGGACAGCAAGATCAGTATCATCTTATCGAGGCTACAGCAAACGAACGGTGGTCCGTGTGTTGATCTGGCCAGAAATTATCTAAAGAACGCTTCGCGCATGGAACAGCACACTGCTGACGTTGCAGACCGTCTGCCAGGCTGGATCGGTAGCGACATGAAGTTGAATTTTGTGAAGCAACGACTAATCAACGTTCAATTAATAGCCGCCCGTTGCAATCGCTAGACCGGAGAGTCGGCAACCTAGTCCGTTCGACGCATTTGGCGACGCCATTTGACATCGACGGCTCACGAAGGGCTGCCATAGGTCTTCCATTTCCTCTTTGCCCCGAGGCAGCGGCTTTGAGTCGCCACGTTTGCGTTCCTACCGGAAGCGAAACGACGTGCCCGATCGCGCCAGTACGGCGCGAGTGCGAGGGCCGGGTACACATAGCGCTTGCGCTATCGAATCAGTCCGCGAGCATATCGGAAGCGTTCGCTCGGTCCAATACGATGACGCAGACGTAGTTGCACCGAATCTGAAGGCAGCAACGCGTGTACTTTCTTGATGATGGAACGGCTAGCGGCGATTCAAGGGAGCGCGGCTTGGGGATCGGCATGTAATATCCACGCTCCAAAAGAGAACGCTTACCGAGCCGCAACCGCCTTCCTCACCGGCCCCCCCAGCGCCCGCAAAGTCTCCTTAACAGTAGCGATCCGCACAGCCAAATCCGGACTACGCGTCTCGATCCGCAACTTATCCTGCCCCGCAAGCTTGATGTGCTTGTTCTTCTGCACCATCTCGATGATCTTCATCGCATCGACGGGCGGATTCGGCACGAACTGCAACGCGATGGAAAGCTCGGCCGCGTCGATCTTGGAAATGCCGAGCGGTTTCGCGGCCAATCGCAGCCGATGCGTCTCCACAAGCGCATGCGCCTGCGGCGGCAGCTTGCCGAAGCGGTCAACCAACTCTTCGAGAATGCCGTCGATCGCATCGCTCGATTCGCAGTTCGCAAGCCGCTTATAGAGCGACAGACGCTCCTGCACGTCGCCGCAGTAATCGGCGGGCAGAATGGCCGGCGCGTGCAGATTGATCTCGGTCGTCGCGGCGAGCGGCGCGTTGAGGTCCGGCTCACGACCGTCCTTCAGCGCGCGCACCGCGTCGTTGAGCATGTCGGTGTAAAGCTGGAAGCCGATCTCGTGAATCTCGCCCGATTGCTTGTCGCCGAGCACTTCGCCGGTACCGCGAATTTCGAGGTCGTGCATCGCGAGATAGAAGCCGGAGCCGAGTTCCTCCATCTGCTGAATGGCTTCGAGCCGGCGCTGCGCCTGCTTCGTCAGCGACTGCGGATCATGCACGAGTAAATACGCGTACGCCTGATGATGCGAGCGCCCGACGCGTCCGCGCAGCTGATGCAATTGCGCAAGGCCGAACTTGTCCGCGCGATGCATGATGATCGTGTTCGCGCTCGGCACGTCGATGCCCGTTTCGATGATCGTCGTGCACAGCAGCACGTTCGCGCGCTGGCCGACGAAATCGCGCATCACGCGTTCGAGCTCGCGCTCATGCATCTGCCCGTGCGCAACCGCGATGCGCGCTTCGGGCACAAGCGCCTCCAGCATCGCACGGCGGTTGTCGATCGTCTCCACTTCGTTGTGCAGGAAGTACACCTGGCCGCCGCGCTTGAGTTCGCGCAACATCGCCTCGCGAATCACGCCGTCTTCCTCGCGGCGCACGAAGGTCTTGATCGCGAGACGCTTCTGCGGCGCGGTCGCGATCACCGAGAAATCGCGCAGGCCTTCGAGCGCCATGCCGAGCGTGCGCGGAATCGGCGTCGCCGTGAGCGTGAGGACATCGACCTCGGCGCGCAGCGCCTTGAGCGCCTCTTTTTGCCGCACGCCGAAGCGGTGTTCCTCGTCGATGATGACGAGCCCGAGCCGCTTGAACTTCACATCGCTCGATAAGAGCTTGTGCGTGCCGATCACGATATCGACCGAGCCTTCGTTGATCTGCTGCACCGACTGCGATACTTCCTTCGTGCTCTTGAAGCGCGACAACTCCGCGATGCGCACCGGCCAGTCCGCGAAGCGGTCCGTGAAGGTCTGCGTGTGCTGTTCGGCGAGCAGCGTCGTCGGCGAAAGAATCGCCACCTGCTTGCCCGCCATCACCGCGATGAACGCGGCGCGCAGCGCGACTTCCGTCTTGCCGAAGCCGACGTCGCCGCACACGAGGCGGTCCATCGGCTTGCCGCTCGTCATGTCCGCAATCACGGATGCGATCGCCGCCGCCTGATCTGGCGTCTCCTCGAAGCCGAAGCTCTCCGCGAACTTCGTGTAGTCGCGCGGATCGAGCTTGAACGCAAAGCCTTCGCGCGCGGCGCGGCGGGCGTACAGGTTCAGCAACTCGGCGGCGGTATCGCGAATCTGCTGCGCGGCCTTGCGCTTGGCCTTCTCCCACTGGCCGGAGCCGAGCGTGTGAAGCGGCGCGCTTTCCGGGTCCGCGCCGCTGTAGCGCGAAATCACATGCAACTGCGCGACCGGCACGTACAGCTTCGATTCATTCTGATATTCGAGGTGCAGAAACTCGGTCTCGCCTTCGCCGAGGTCCATCGACACGAGGCCCATGTATCGGCCGATGCCATGCTGCGCATGCACGACCGGATCGCCGACCTTCAGTTCGGCGAGATCGCGCACCATCGAATCGACGTTGCTCGCCTGTTCCTGACGCCGCCGCCCGGCGCGGCGCGCAAGCGGGCCGTACAGTTCGGTCTCCGTGATGATCGAAAGCTCTTCGGCGGGCAGCGCGAAGCCGTTTGCGAGCGGCGCGATGCCGAGCGTGAACTTCGCGTCGCTCGTGAGCCATTCCTGGAACGTGTCGTGCAACTCGCCGCGCAATCCGTTGTCCGCGAGCAATTGCTGAATGGTCTCGCGCCGGCCCGCCGATTCTGCGACGAGCATCACGCGGTTCGGTGTCTGCTCCAGATAGTGACGCAGCGCGAGCAGCGGCTCGTCCGCGTGACGGTCGATGGCAAGGCCCGGCAGCGGCACGGCCCAGCCGCCTTCGGGCGTCGGCGGAAACTTCAGTTGCGCGAACGGTTTGGCGAACGTGAAGAAGTCGTCGTCGGTCAGGAAAAGACGGCGCGGCTCCAAGAGCGGACGCTCGCGGTCGTGCGAGAGGAATTCGTAGCGCTGCTTCGTGTCGTGCGTGAAGCGCTTGATCGCGGCGTCGAGATCGCCGATGAACGCGAGCTGCGAGCCTTGCGGCAAGTAGTGAAAGAGCGTCGCGGTTTCATCGAAGAAGAGCGGCAGATAGTATTCGATGCCCGCCGACGGCACGCCGTTGCCGATGTCCTTGTAGATCTGCGAGCGGCTCGGATCGCCCTCGAACACTTCACGCCAGCGGCTGCGAAACGCAGTGCGCGCGGCTTCGTCGAACGGGAACTCGCGGCCCGGCAAGAGGCGCACGTCGCGCACCGGATAAAGACTGCGCTGCGTGTCGGGATCGAACGCGCGAATCGAATCCACCTGATCGTCGAACAGGTCGATGCGATACGGCAGCGGCGAGCCCATCGGATACAGGTCGATCAGCGAGCCGCGCACGCAGTATTCGCCCGGCCGCACGACCTGGCTCACGTGCTCGTAGCCCGCGAGCGTCAATTGCGCCTTGAGCTTGGCCTCGTCGAGACGTTCGCCTTGGGTGAACGAGAACGTGTAGGCCGCGAGAAAGGACGCGGGCGGCATGCGATACAGCGCCGTCGTCGCCGGCACGATGAGAATGTCGCAGCGTCCTTCGCCGAGATCGTGCAGCGTCGCGAGCCGCTCGGAGACGAGGTCCTGATGCGGCGAGAACGTGTCGTAGGGCAGCGTTTCCCAGTCGGGCAAGAGGCGCACGCGGGCGTCCGGCGCAAAGTAGGGCAACTCGGCCGCGAGGCGCTGCGCGTCGACGGCGCTCGCGCAAACCACCGTCAGAAGCGGCACCGCCTCGCGATGCGCCGCGAGGTAACGCGCGATGGCGAGCGCATCGGCGGAGCCGGAAGCGCCGTCGAAGACGAAACGCTGACCTGCCTTGACGAGCGCGATGGGGGAAGTGGATTGCGCGTTGACGGCTTTCGAAGACATAAGGTGTGCATTGAACCGCCCGCGCGCTGCCACTGAAAAGCCGCGCGCCGGACGTGGTCGCGAAAGACCTATTATAAAATCCGGGCTTCACTTTGACTCGGCCACATGATTCTCTCGTGACTTCGCCCGCCGCCCCGTCTACCACTGCGCGTCTTTTCGCGCTCATTCCCTGCGCCGGAACCGGCAGCCGCTCCGGCGCGCCGATGCCCAAGCAATACCAGACGGTCGCGGGACGGCCGATGCTCGGCTACACGCTCGCCGCATTCGACGCGTGCCCCGAATTCTCGCAGACACTCGTCGTCCTCGCACCGGACGATCATCACTTCGACGCGCGCCGCTTCGCCGGCCTGCGCTTCGTGGTGCAGCGCCGGGGCGGGGCGTCGCGGCAGGCGTCGGTTTATAACGGCCTCGTCGCGCTCGCGGAATTCGGCGCGCGCGACGACGACTGGGTGCTCGTGCACGACGCCGCGCGCCCCGGCATCACGCCCGAGCTGATTCGCAAGCTCGTCGCCGAAGTGCGCGACGATCCCGTCGGCGGCATTCTCGCGCTGCCGGTCGCGGATACGTTAAAGCGCGTCGCACCGACCATGCCCGATGCGCCGACAGGCGGCGCCCGCATCGCGCGGACCGAATCGCGCGACGGCTTGTGGCAGGCGCAGACGCCGCAGATGTTCCGGCTCGGCATGTTGCGCGAAGCGATCGATCGTGCGCGCCGCGACGGCCACGATCTCACGGACGAAGCCAGCGCCATCGAATGGCTCGGCCACTCGCCGAAGCTCGTGCAGGGCAGCCTGCGCAACTTCAAGGTGACTTATCCGGAAGACTTCGGTCTCGCCAGCGCGATCCTCTCGGCGCGCGCCTGACGGACCGCTCACTCTCTACTGCTAGGTGGCATCGATGGATTTCAGAATCGGACAAGGATACGACGTGCATCAGCTCGTCGAAGGGCGCGAGCTCATCATCGGCGGCGTGACGATTCCGTACGAACGCGGGCTGCTCGGCCATTCGGATGCCGACGTGCTGCTGCACGCGATCACCGACGCGCTGTTCGGCGCCGCGGCGCTCGGCGATATCGGCCGGCATTTTCCGGATACGGCCACCGAGTTCGCCGGCGCGAACAGCCGCGTGCTGCTGCGCGAGGCGGCCAAGCGCGTGTCGGAGGCAGGCTTCGCGATTGCGAACGTGGACAGCACCGTGATCGCGCAGGCGCCGAAGCTGAGTCCGCATATCGAAGCGATGCGCGAGAACATCGCCGCCGATCTCGATCTTCCGGTCGATCGCGTCAACGTGAAGGCGAAGACCAACGAGAAGCTCGGCTATCTCGGCCGCAAGGAAGGCATCGAAGCGCAGGCGGCCGTGCTGTTGCGGCGCACGTCGATCGACCACTGAGCGAGCGACGCCACGTTCGAGCGACGTGGCGTCTGCCCGCGTTTATCAGCGTTACTTCCCTTCGGCTTCGATCGTGAGCGCGACCGCGCCGATCACGGCGGCGATGCGGCCGACATCGCGCAGTTGCGTCGTCGACATGCCTTCGGTCACGAGATTCTCGTAGTGCGACTTCACGCAGAAATGGCACTTGCCGATGATCGACGCCGCAAGCGCATACATCTCGAAGCGCCGCTTGTCCACGCCGCCATGCGACGCGTACGCGTTCATGCGTAGTCCGGCGGGCTGCGTCTTCAGGTCGGCGTTGTCGGCCATCTCCAGATACGGATACCAGACGTTGTTCATGCCCATCAGCGCAGCCGCCGTGAGCGCCGCGTTCGTCTCTTCGGGGGAGAGCACGCCGGCATTGCGAATGATCGACACGAGCTTCGTCGCCTTGGCCGCGTAAGCCGCAGCGAGCGCGACGCCCACCGCGTCATTGCCTTCCAGCGACGAACGGGCGATCGTGCCGTCGACGTTCAGGCGAATGTCTTTCGCGTAATCGGGAACCAGCTCCTTGATCGACGACAGGAATTCCATTGATTTCTCCTATTCGATGGCGTTGAAAAAGCCCGCCGGCTCCCGAGTTTGCACTCGAAAGAAGGCGGGCTCACGCATGCGCTCGTGTGCCTTTGCTTTAGAGCGTCGCGCCGCCGACCGCGCGGTTGCACGGGCACAGCTCGTCGGTTTGCAGGCCGTCCAGAATACGTAGCACTTCTTCCGGATTGCGGCCCACGTTCAGGTTATTGACCGACACGTGCTGAATGACGTTGTCCGGATCGACGATGAACGTGGCGCGCAAAGCGACGCCCGCTTCCTTGTCCCGCACGCCGAGCTGGTCGATAAGTTCGCCCTTCACGTCGCCGAACGAATAGTGGTTCAGCTTGTTCAGGTCCTTGTGCTCGCGGCGCCACGCGAGCTTGACGAATTCGTTGTCGACGCTGCCGCCCATCAGCACGGCGTCGCGGTCTTCGAAGTCCTTCGCGAGTTTGCCGAACTCGACGATTTCCGTCGGGCACACGAACGTGAAGTCCTTCGGATAGAAGTAGATGATCTTCCACTTGCCCGGAAACGACTGCTCGGTGATTTCCTCGAAGGCGGACTGGCCGTTTTCCTCGTGGTTGTTGAAGCCGGGTTTTGCAGCGGTGACGGTGAATGCTTCGACTTTATCGCCAACGGTCTTCATGCAACGCTCCTGTGTTCGTTGAAAGGACAACTCAAGCCAAACTACCGGAAAGCGGTAACGCGCGCACGACAGCATGGCCGTGGATGCCGCGCGTCGAATCGGATCATCATAACCCCATGGCAGAACCGCTTCAAAAGGTTTGCCCAATGACGCGGATAGCTTTTTTCGAACGTGCGAGCGAGTCGCGGGCTGAACGCGCAGGTGAATACGTGGGCTAGTCGCGCGGGCCGTCGAAGCGCGCGCCCTTCATCTGCGGGAAGTCGATGGTCACTTCGAAGCCCGGCAGCGGCGTGCGATTGCGCAGCCTGAGCGCGCCGCGCTGCCGCGTGACGAGCCGCTGCACGATCGCCATGCCGAGGCCCGTGCCGTTGGCCTGCGTGCGCGCCGCGTCCACGCGATAGAAGGGCCGCGTGATGAGCGCCACCTGATCGTCGGGGATGCCGAGGCCTTCGTCCATCACGGACAGCTCGACGCGGCCATGCGCCACGCGCGTTTGCAGCGTGATGCGGGCGATATCGTCGCGCTCGCTGCGGCCGTATTTACGCGCGTTTTCGAGCAGATTGCCGACGACGCGCCGCGCATCGGTCGGATCGCCTTCGATGATCGCGCCCGGCGCGAGGTCCGTACGCATCACGACGCCTTCGTCCGCCTGGAAGCGCGCGGCCAGTTCGCTCGCGATCATCGAGAGATCGACGGCTTCGGGCATGCGCTGCATCGGCCGCGCGTAGTCCAGAAAGCGCCCGATGATCATGTCCATCTGCTCGATGTCGTCGATCATCGCGAGCTTGGTGGCTTCGTCCGACGGACTCATTTCCGTTTCGAGCCGCAGGCGGGCGAGCGGGGTGCGCAGATCGTGCGAGATGCCGGCGAGCATCAGCGCGCGGTCCGCTTCGAGCTGTTCGAGGTCCTGCACCATCTGGTTGAAGCTGCGGTTGGTTTCGGCGGCGACGCCCATGCCGCGTTCCGGCAGCGGTTCGGGCGACTGACCGGAACCGACCTTGCGCGCTGCGAGCGCGAGCCGCGCGAACGGCCGGTTCACGAGACTCGTGATGAACGCCGCGCCGAAGAGCGACAGCGCGAGCGCGAACACGCCCCAGCCGGCCCATTGCAGGCCCGTCACGGTGTCGAGTTGATCGCGGTCGAGCGCCACCCAGTAGTCGTCATCATCGATCTTGAAGCTGATCCAGACGCCCGGAATGTCGTTGACCGACTGCGCGATGATCGTATCGTTGCCGAGCCGCCCGCGCACGTCGCGCTCAATCAGCCGGTTGAGCGATTCGTCAGGCTGGAGCTTGTACTTGTCCGTGGTCTCGCGCGGATACACGCGCACGCCTTCGTTGCTTTCCAGGTCCTGGAGCAGCGCGCGGCGCAGATCGGGATCGGAATAGAGAAGGGCGGTGCGCGTGAGCTTCACGACAGCGACGAGCTGAAGCGCCACGCGCTGCGCGCGCGGCTCGCGTTCGATCACGCGAAAGCTCTGAAACCAGGCGGTGAGGCTGACCGCGATGAGCAGCGCGATCAGCGCGAAAGTTCGCCAGAACAGGCCGCCGAACGCAAGCGCCAGTAGCCGCCTGTCGATGCGCATGGGTCTATCGGGTTCCGCTCGGTGAAGGGGATAAAGCGTATCGGACTCGCTTGAAGTGCGTGGGACTAGGCGGCGCGACGTGCTTTAAGCTGCGCCGTCGGGAATGAAGACGTAGCCGAGGCCCCACACCGTCTGAATGAAGCGCGGACTGCTCGGATCCGGCTCGATCAGCTTGCGCAGACGCGAAATCTGCACGTCGAGGCTGCGATCGAACACTTCGTATTCACGGCCGCGCGCGAGTTCCATCAGCTTTTCGCGCGACAGCGGCTGGCGCGGATGACGCGCGAATACCTTGAGCACCGAGAACTCGCCGGTGGTCAGCGGAATCTCCTGGCCGTTCTTGGTCAGCGTGCGCGTGGCGAGATTCAGCGCGAATTCGCCGAACTCGAATACTTCCGTCGTCTCGGACGGCGCGCCGGGCAGCTCCGACGGCGTCTGACGCCGCAGCACGGCATGAATGCGGGCGACGAGTTCGCGCGGATTGAAGGGCTTCGGCAGATAATCGTCCGCGCCCATTTCCAGACCGACGATGCGGTCCACGTCTTCGCCCTTTGCCGTGAGCATGATGATGGGCGTGCGGTCGTTGCTGCCGCGCAGACGCCGGCAGATGGAAAGGCCGTCTTCGCCCGGAAGCATGAGATCCAGCACGAGCAGATCGAAACGCTCGCGCACCCAAAGCTTATTCATCGACGGGGCGTTTTCCGCGACATACACGTTGAAGCCCTGCTCGCCGAGATAACGCCGAAGCAGATCGCGCAGGCGCGGATCGTCATCGACTACCAGAATTTTCGAAGGATTTTTGGTTTCCATGGCGGCATCTTAGCGCGTTTGTTCAAACGCCGAGTTTGTAACAAAACCGAGTGTAACAGTTAGTTACAAAATTTACGGAGCCTGTGGCACGGCCCCTGACTTCTCTGCGTACACTGCTTTACCTAAGCCCGCCATTCGGTAGATACTCCATTAGACCAGCGGCCCCGTGCGGCGCGACCAGGCCGCGTGAGACGCATGAAAAGAATGAGGCTGTCCGGTTGTCGAGCAACGAAGGGAACAACATGAAGGGAGCGCGGCGGCGCGGACCTGTGCGCACCGAGCGCATTTTCAGAAAGACGTTAGTGGCAAGTGCGCTGTACGCTGTACTGAGCGCACAGCATGCCTATGCGCAACCTTCCCGACTCGCTGCGTTTCCGTCCTCGTCGGCGCCATCCAACGAGTTCGACCGCTCCGTTCACATGCCCGCCGGTCGCTACGACGGCCGCATGATCCGCGCGCAGGATCGCACCGGCCGAGGCTCGAACAAGCGCGAGCGCGACACCAAGCCCGCCGCGCTGCAACCCGTGCAGCAAGTCGACGACACACCGCCCGCGCGCCCACCGCGCCACACCGTCATGACGGCCGACGAGCGGCGGCTCTTGCGTCAGCACATCGAAGAAGCGGTACGGGACCTTTACAAACGCTGATTCACACAGGGACGAACGCGATGAACAGACGTGAGTTCCTGTCGATCGCAAGCGTCGTCGCCGTGCAGCCGGTCGCGCTCTGCCGCGCATCCGAAGCGCGCCGCTCGTCGACGCGGGCGCTCGTTCTCGTCGACTTCAACGGCGGCAACGACGGACTCAACACGGTCATTCCCATCGCCGATCCGCGCTACTACGCGCTGCGGCCCACGCTCGCCATATCGCGGGATCACGCCTTGCGCATCGACGAGCGCACCGGCCTGCATCCGTCGCTGTGTGCTCTGATGCCCGCGTGGCATGCGGGCGAATGCGCCATCGTGCAGGGCGTCGGTTATGCGCGGCCGAACCGCTCGCACTATCGCGCGCAGCAGATCTGGCACACGGCATCCGAGGCGGACGAATATCGCCGCGACGCGTGGCTCGCGCGCGTGCAGGTGCCGCAAACCGCGATGGTTCATCCGGCAAGCACGCCGTTCGACACGCGATCCTTCACGGCATCCTGTGAGGCGGCTGCGCACGTCATCGCGGCGAATCGCGCGCAGGGCGGCGTCGCGCTGATCAGACTCACGCTCGATGGCTTCGACACGCACCAGCATCAGGCGGCGCGACATGCGGCGCTGCTCGCGCAGTTCGCGGACGGGATTGCTTCACTGCGGGCCGCGTTGCTCGCGACAGACGATTGGCGCAGCACGCTCGTAATGACTCGTTCGGAGTTCGGACGATCGGCGCGCGAAAACGACACACGCGGCACGGATCATGGCGCGGCCGCGCCGCAGTTCGTGCTGGGTGGCGCGGTGCGCGGCGGTCTTTTCGGCGAAGCGCCGCGACTCGACGCACTGGACAAGGAGGGCGGGCTGACGGCCGCCGTGGACTTCAGGCGGCTTTGCGCCACGGCGCTCGACGCATGCTGGAACGCGAACGCCGCCGATGTTCTCGGGCGGCCGTTCGCGCCGTTGGCGGTTATGCGGGGGTGAGGTTCTCCTCAGCGCGTGCGCCAATTTTGAGCGGCCCTTCGCGCCGCTGCCATTGTCCGGGCGTGAGATTCATGCTCGCCAAGTTCGCCAATGTTCGCGAGCGGCCCTTCGCGCCGCTGCCGGTCGTGTGCGTGCGCATCGCACTTGGCGCGTGCGCCAAGCCTTTCGGCAGTAGTTGACGCCGCTGGTGATCATCTGCGCGGTTCGATGCTGACCGCGTGCGCAACGGTTGCTGGCCGGACGTTCGCGCAGCCGCTGCGCATGCGCGCATGAGGTTCTCGCTTAGCGCGTGCGCCGTTTTTGAGCGGCCGTTCGCGCCGCTGCCGTTATCCGCGCGTTCGATTCATGCTCACCAAGATCGCCAATGTTCGCAAGCGGTGGCCGCGCCGCTGCCGGTCGGGCACGCATGAGCATCCCACTCAGCGCGTGCGCCACGTGATCCAGAGCTTGCGGATCGGCGTGAGCGTAATGCGCTGGTGCAACACTTTGAAGCCTTCGCGCTCGATCTCGTCGAAGCGGGCCAGCGACAGCGCCGCCTGTGCCCGCAACGCGCGCTGCGAGGCACGCTCGGCGGGCGGGATGGCGGCAAGCGCCTCGTCGAGCGAGCGGCGCGCGCGCTCGGTCTGAAAGCGCATCAGTTCGGTGAAAGCGTCACTGTACTTGCGGTTGATGATATCCGCCGCCGTGACATTGAACCGCTGCAACTCGTCGATGGGCACGTAGACGCGGCCGTTGCGCGCGTCGTCGCCGATTTCCTGCACGCGTTCGGCAAGCAGCAGCGCTGAGCCGAGCGGCGCGGCCCACGACGACACGTCGTCACGCGCGGTCGGACGCGCGGTGGCACGCGCGACGGCGGTCGCGAACGCGCCGCCCGTCTGGTCCAGATAGCGCCGCAGGCCCGGCCAGTCCAGATAGCGCGCCTGATCCAGGTCCATCGAGAAACCGTCGACGAGCATCGCCAGCGCGGCGCGGCCTTCTTCGTCGAGCACGCCGCTCCCATCGGCATGAGCTTGCAGCGCCTTCGTGACCGGATGCGTCGGCTCGCCGAGATAGAGCCGCTCGAGTTCGCTCTGCCACCACACATGTTTGGTGCGGCCGATGGTCGGATCGCTCGTCTCCTTCACCGTTTCCTCCAGTTCGCGATAGAGCGCGTAGAGGGCGGTGAGAAGCGGCTGACGCGCGGCCGGGGCCCGGCGCAGCGCGTAGTAGGTGCCTGAGCCTTCGGGAGCGGCCTTTTGCTGGCAATAGTCGTCGAAATTCACGGACGGGAAGCTTGTGGTGGGGAAGGCGATAGGTTGTTCTGTGCTCGCGGTTTCACAAGGCGTCGAGCGAGGCGGGCGCTCATTTTATCGCGGCGCGCCATTAGCGGCCGCCCGCGCCGCGCTGCCATCGCGTGTGCGCCGACCCACCGACGCGGCGAACGGCCCGCGCAACACTGCGCGAAACACGCACAAGCGCGAGACCAACGGAGACAGCAGCCATGCCGCTCAGCAAAACGGAAAACAAACAGTTCGGAGACAAGTGCCTGCCGCTCATCGTGAGGAGCGTGGCAACGGGCCTCGGCTTCGATTTTCGCGTATGCCCGCGTCAGATGAGCGTCTCGCCGACGCCCGGGCTGCACATCACGGCGGCGCGTCGCGCGGACGCGAAAGCGTCGTATCCGCTCAACGTGTTCGTGTACTTGCCGCCGTCGAGCGTGCGCCAGTTTCTATCGAACCTTGACCGGCCGATTGCCGCGGCGCGTGCCAGCGAGCGCGTGCCGGAAGAGATCAGGAAGCTGATGAATCAGACGGGCGTGGACTTCGCGGGACGATCGCAGGAGAAGGGCGAAGTGATGATGGTCGAACTGAGCGACATCGCGCTGTAGGCGCTCTGAACGAGCGGTGGGGGGAGTGGTGCGAGGAGGGGGACTCGAACCCCCTCGGTGCCTTGCTGTGCTTGGGTTTACGCGGGATGGCTGGCGCTATGCTGTCATTCTGTCAGCACGCAATCTGCTGCTCGTACTTGGCGATTGCGTCGTCGACGGCCTTGTCGTAATCATCGGCGCGTTGCGCTTGCTGGGTGCGAAGCCACCGATACCGCGCGGCGTCTCGGTCTTGCTCCGCGCTCACAGCGGCGACAATTTGTCGAACGACATCGACCGGAACGGCGGTTCCTACCTGCTCGGTCCACTCGGACGTTCTGTTGATCCATTCGTCGATCTGCTCATCAGTCATCGTCTACTCCTATCCAGTCTTCCCGAGTTTCCCATTATCGCCCGCCGAGAACATGGCGACCGCTTTCCCGCCTGCATCCGGGTTCGACGACGGAATCCAGCGCCCGTAATTGCGCATGATCGACGTTGTATCGGAGTGCCCCATCTGCCGCGCGACCCACATCGGATGTTCGCCCGCCGACAGCATCATCGATGCGAACGTGTGCCGCGTCTGGTACGGGTTCCGATAGCGCACGCCCGCGCGTTTGAGCGTCGTACGCCACGCTTCCCATATCTGATCGTCGCCTTTCCATCGGCCCGACTCGCCGCCGCGCCAACCGGGATTGTGAAAGACCGCACCGTTCGCGAGCAGCGTGTGCGCCTTCTGCGCTTCGAGCGCGGCGAGCGCCGGCCCGAGTAGCTTCACGTCGCGGCGCCCGGCGAGCGTCTTTGTGTCCTCGGCCGTACCCTTCGCCGCGCGCGTCATCGCCTTTCGCACGCGCACGGTGCCGCGCTGCCAGTCGACGTCGGACCAGTCGAGCGCGATGAGTTCGCTCGTGCGCATGCCGGTCCAGAAGGCGAATCGAAACAGGTTCGCGATCTGCGGATCGCGCGCTGCGGCGATGACGGCCGCCTGCTCGTCGGCGTCGAGCGGATCAGCGTGATCCTGCTCGCGCGGCGCTTCGTTGCGCTCGAACGTGAACCCGGCGAGTGGATTGACGTCGAGGATTTCGTCGGCGACCGCGTCGGAAAGCGCGCTGCGCAGGCAGCTTTGAATATTCGCGAGGCGCTTGTTCGTCACCTTCTTTTTCTGCTGGTCGTCGATCGTCGCGAGCCATTCCTTCAGGTGCGCGCGGCGCAGCTCGGCGAGGCGCATCTTCCCGAACCGGGGGATGACCTGGCCGAATATGATGCTGTGATAACTGCGGTGCGTGCTGGCGGCGATCTGTGTCTTTTTGATTTCGAGCCAGCGTTCGAGATAGGCGGCGACGGTTTCGGCGGTCTGGCCGGCGAGTTCGGTCGTTGCTGCGCGCGGCGAGTTGGGAAAGACTTGCGCGTAATCGAATGTGCCGCGCGAGATTTCGTAAAGGATGGCGGCCCGGTGATGCTCGGCGCGCTTCAGGTTAGCGGCTGTAGGCGGCAGCGGGATTCGCTCCCGGCAGCGCTTTCCTTTGTAGATGAACGTGATTTCGATACTCGACTTCGAGATCGGTTTAACACCCCTCCCGTCACGACCCATTTATCGTATGCCTCTGTGTCAATAAGAATCCGGCCGTCGGGCGCTTTGTGCCAAACCACGCCTTCAGGCCAGATCCCGTCGTTGCATTTTTTATAAATGGCCCCCACGGTGTACCCCGTATCGGCCGCCATTTTATCTACGGTCACATGTCGAACCATGTGTGCTAACCCTCTTTAGTCGGCGCTTTCTCCTGCGCGGCGATTGCGGCGTCGATGTGCGAGTCCAGTTCTTCCCACGATCCCGCGTGAACCGTGATGAAGTGCTCTTTCCACAGTGACGCGCCGTGGCCGACGCTCTCGACCTTCTGGTTATAGCTGTGGTGCGCGAATGCCTTCAGCGCGCGATACCGCGCCGCGTCCCGCGCATCGCTCGACGTCGCAGCAGGTGGGACCGGCGCGAAGTCCTCGATAGCGTCGATCACTCCAGAACCGTAGATCTTTCTCGACGGCGCAGCAGGCGATGCTTGCGCCGAACGTGCGGCGAGAACGGCGCGGGCGAACGACAGAAAATCTCCGCAGTCGTCAAAGTTTTTGACGAACAGTTCTTTGATCTGCGCGTCAGTCAGCGCGCTCGGCTCTGCGCTCGGGGTGGCGGCTTCTACCGGCGATCGCAGGTAAAGCGCGCGCTGGCCTTCGTCGCTCAACGGGTCAATCTCTGCACCCGCGTCGAGAGCGGAGGATGCGAGAAGCGCGCGGGCGAAGCCGGCAATATCTGCGCGCTCGTCGTCAGCGTTGAACCCGGTAACTTGGAGCCACAATGCTTCGATCTCTTTGTCGGTCATGTTCTCTCCTATATCGTCTCTGGCGATCACGAGGCGGCACGCATGGCTTGCACAGCGCGCACAAGCGGCTCAAGACGCATCTTCGACACTTTGATTTCGCCGTTTGCAACCTTCAGGTATTCCGCTTCGAGTTCATCGGCCGCTTTCGAAAGATCAACCGTTGCGGAAGGCGCCGGCAACGCAGAAATCGCAACGTAGTTCCCATCGTCCACGAGGCAGGGCGCGCCGCATTCAGGACATTCACATTCGATGTGTTCTTGGCTCATGTTCTCTCGCAATAACAGTCTGTCCAATCATCACGCTGCACCGCTCGCCTGTTACCTGCGCGATCACCTCGGCGAACGAGGCTGATGCGCGATGGATAAGCGGTGTCGTGGCGGTCTGCGCTTTGCCGAGCGCGGCAAGGGAATCGAGCAGCGCGCGGAATGGGGAAAGGTGGCGGATCACCTAGTAGCTCGCCTTGCGCGACTCGAAAAGTTTTTTCCCGGCGGCCGTCATGCTGATGCCGGCCGGGTTGTACCAGCGTTGCGCGCCGCTCTGCCATAAGACGACGATGTTCGGCTCGTTGTACGAGTAGCAGCCGAATGCCGTCGGGCGACCGGCCGAGTCGACGATCACGCTCGTCAAGCCTTCTCGGCCGGCCAGTTGCGGGATGCCGTCGAGTTTGCTGCACGGCATGTCGGAGAATTGGATCGTCCCGCCGGCTTCGTTTTGCGTGTACATCAGGATCGTCGCGTGCGCGCTTGTCGCAAGCAGGGCGGCGCATGCCGCGAGAAAGAGGCGTTTCATTTTGTTGCTCCTGGGAGCGGCGCGCGCGGCGCCGCGGTGTGGATTACGCGCCGAGCAACACTTCGCGGCGGTCTTCGTATGCCTGTTCGAGCTTTGCGAGCTCGTTCGGCGGCAGGTCGCGTGCGCTATCCATCACGAGATCGAGCGAGTCGACCGTGTTCGCCTTCTGCACGAGCGCCAGCATGTCGGCATAGGTGATCGTCATCTCTTGCTGCTGCGCGCGCTGGTCGGTGATCTCGCCGGTCTGCTGGTCGACCGTCTCGCCTGCGAACCCGTCGGCATCGTCGCTCGGCGTGATGTAACCCTCGCCGTCGAGCACCGTGTCGAGCGCCTGCGACGTGCCGCGCGCGCCGACGTCATCGATCGCTGCGGCGGTCGCCAGTTCGATGCTGACCGGCAGATACTTGAACAGGCGGCGCAGCACCGTCTTGCGGCCCATTTCCTCGTAGTGCTGGCCCCACACCGTTTTCTCTTTGTCGCGCGCGAACTTGTAGTTCTGGCTCGCGTCGCGGATCTCGTTCACCTGCTCGGCGCTCATGACTTCGAACGCATGGCCGCCGCCGACGAGTTTCGCCACTGCATAGAACGCGATCACGCGGCCTCGGTTCGTCATGGCCGGCTTGTGTTCGAGCTTTTCGTCGAGGCCGTACGCGTAGTCGAACGTGTCGCCTTCGTGTACGGCATGCGCGGCGATGCTCACGACTTGGCCCGATCGGCGCGCGAGATCGATCAATCCCTTGTACCCGATCACGATCTGCGTCTCGACCTTGTCCGTGACCCACTGATTGCCCGACTTCTTCTTCTTCTCGAACGGGATCAGATAGGCGTGACCGAGCGGCGTGTTCGGTTCGAGGCCGAGCTGCGAGCACTGCACGACTGCGCCCATCAGAGACTCGACCGTGCATTCCATCAGTTTCGGCGTCGTGCGCAGCGCGCCGAGCGCGATCTTCAGCATCCGGTCGGGGCTGACATGCTTCGGCAGGACGGCCGCGAGCGTCGCCTTCTGCGACTCGAAAAACGTCTTGACGTTGCTGATTCCGGCGTCGCGCGCGACCATCTTCGACGTCTGCTTCAGGCTTGCAATGCTGGTTGTGTTTGCCACGTTTTTATTCCTCGTTGGTTAGCGCCCACTGAGGGAGCCGGATTAGAGTTATGCCGTCGGAAAAGCCCGGCCATGTGTTCGTTTTGACGCACTCGGCATAGGTGCGCAGGTTGCGCTTGTAGTGCCGACGTCCGGCTTCGAGACTGTCCTCGTCGAGCATCATCGCGGCGGCGGCATACGGCCATTCGTTACCGACCGCGAGAAAGATGAACCCACGCACCGTTTTGCCGCTCGCCTTCTCGTAACCGTCTGTGTATAGCGCCGCCTGCTTCGCGTACGCCTTGCGCCCGCATTGCCGCGCGAACTCGTTCGGGCTCGGGTCGGAAAAGGTCTTGACGTCGAGCAAGATGACCGAGTCGCTGGTCGCGTCATGCACGAAATCGGGACGACAGCGGCATTCGGCGCCGGTTTCCTCGTCGACCCAAAACGCCGACACTTCAGGCTGACCGCTCGCGAGCACGTCACCGATCTCGGGCAGCGCGCGCACTGATGCAGCCTGACGAATCGCCGCCTCGTACTGGTCATGCTGGATCGCGATGCGCTCGGGGTTCGCCGCGACGAACGCCTTCCATTCCTTCGTGTTGCGGTTGAGCGTCGGACCGATGACGTACCGCTTCTCGAACTCCTCCGGTTCGAGGATCGCGCAGTGCGCGAGGTGGCCTTCGAGTTGTCCGCTCTTTTCGCGCGACGGCGGCCGGTTCGGATCAAGGTGCCGCGCGTAGTAGATCGCGGGAGACAGGTCAATCGAGTCGAGGCCCGACTTACTGATCGCGGGCATCGCGTGGTACTCGTCGATATTGAGGCCGTGCACGATGCCGGGAATGAATTCGCGCTTCATGCGAATGCCCCACGCGCGAACGCCATGACGAAAACGGCGCTCAGAATCCAGACGATCAGAATTGCGCTCATACTGCTTGTCTCCCTGCTGTCATAAAAATCATGGGGTCGCGGAACGGTTGAATTTGTGCGGCGAGGTGTTGCAAGCGCTTGCGCTCGACATATTCCTCGTGCGTCATGTTTGCCGGCCGCCTCAGGCGTTTCACGGCGCTCGGCGCGCGGCGCGGACTCGGGCTCGGCGCGTCCGGCGCGTCGCCGATGCCGTACAGGCGATGCGGCTTGGTCTGTCCGATCTGCACGTATCCGGTGATGCGGATACCTTTCTTCTCCTGGCGGAACGTGCGCAGATGGTTGTCGATTCGCTTGTCGCTGATGCCGAACTCGTCGGCGATCTGGCGAGAAGTCATCGGCCCGCGCGCTTTCAGAAGCGCGATGATCTGTTCGATGCGTCCGCTCATCACGCCCTCGCCAGAACTGCGACGTACCAAATGACGCCGATCGCGACGCCGTATGCGATCGCCCACAGAACGGGCGCGATGCGCGAGCGGCGCGACGGAATGCTGATGACCGAATACGGTCCGAACTTCGACGTCTGGAGCGAACGCGGCGCCATACGGTAGTGGGCGGAATCTCGTGAGAACATGGGTTATCCCCGCAGGATGAAAACGGTAAGGAACGTCGTGAGGAGTGCGAAACCGCAAAGCGCGGCGTACATCAGCAGCGCGCGCATGTGGCCTACGAAAAGAATGCGGCGATCACGCCGACGAGGAACGCGGCGCCAGCGCAGGCCGCGAGATACGCGCCGAATGCGTGCGCGTCGTTCAGTTCTTGATCGGTGACGGTTCGCATCAGTGGCGCTCCCGGCTCGGCGATTCAGACTCCATTGCGCGCGCTTCGGTGACGGCGATCTCCATGCTGTTCCAGAGGAGCGCAGCGTCTACCATCGCTTTCAGCGTGAACGCGAGTTGCGTGTCTTCCGCGTACGTCATTCGCTGAAGGGTCGCGACCTGATCCCGGACCGTCGAGATGATTTCGAGCGCGAGAATGAAGTCTTCGGTGGTGATGTTTTGCATCCGGCGCTCGTGGATTTCGGCAGAGCGTTCGTTGATATATTTCTGCACCCGGATTTGCCGCGCTTCTTCAGCGTCCATCTCGGCGAGTCCGCGGTCGATCGCATAGTCGCCCATGCTCATGGTTCGGTTTAGGTTCATGGTCAGCACCAGCAGATGTCTTCGAGGTGGATGGTAAAAAAGGCTTCGTGAATTCTGTGTCCGTTCGTACAGACGAAGTCGACGCTGTGCAGAATCCCGTAACGAAGGTTCACGTAGGTATGCGTGCGCATGGCTTGTCCTGCGTGGGTGGCCCGGCGAACCGGGCGCGATTTTAGAAAACGCCGTATTTATCTTCGTGATGCTTTCGCACCTCATCAGCAGAAACAGCGCGCAAGCAGGAGCCGTTCGCGCTGTATCGCTTGACCATCGCATCGGCATCAAGCACTGAGTGGAAGCCTGCGGCCACTTGCCAGGTTTCTTCGTTGATTACGTAATATGGAAATTCCATGCTTTTCCTCGTTTCACGTCGTTCAGAAGTACCACCGAAGCAGGCGGTCGTTTTCGCTAATGTCGTCGCGTTTCGTGTAGCCCTGGACGAAAGCGATTGCATGGGAAAGGCGGATCGTTTCATGCACCTTTCTCCCGCTGACCTTGACAATGAATTTCTCAGCGCGAGCGTTGTATGCGACCTCGATTTTTCGCTTGCGTACCATTTTTCTTCTCTCCGGTTGGTGCGCGTCGTTCAGCGCGCCGTTTCGACGTGTCTCAATGGAGCGTCGACCCGCGGCGCTCTAGTGAAACTGCTTTCGGCTCTGTCGCGTCGCTGGCTCCGATTTCGCCAGGTCATCCGGTCGGCACCGATTGCAGCTCGGGCTAGGCATTCCCGACTCACGTTGCCGGGCTATCCGACGACCGCTGCGTTTGCTGCGACCGTGACTGAACGATACACAAGAAATACTTGCACTGCAAGACAAACTTGCATCGAAGGACGAAAAAAAACCCGCCGTAGCGGGTTATCCGACTTAGGAGCGAATCACTTCCGTTTTGGTGATTCAGGTAAGGGCACCGCAGCTCCGGCAAAAGTCCATGCGCCGTGACGAGCGATAGTAGTGGCGCCGACCACCTCGATCAGGGACATCGCAGGCCATTGTTCATTACGTCGGACTGAAATTACCTTGTATCTCGTATTGGGGTTGCTTATTACGCAGTCTGCGTCAGGGGATCCTGATTCCGCGAGCATTGCATCTGCTTTCGTGTCCTCGCCTTTAGCAAGACTGAGGGTTATGTCGTGAAGGCCTTCCAGGGATAGGCATATGGGTACCGCTTGGGCAAACTGGACCAGCGTCCCGGGCTCGATGTCCGCCGGATTTGCTTGGGATTGCGCAAGCGCAGGTAGGCACGCCAGGGCCGTTGCAGCAAATAGAGCGCTATTTCTCACTGTCTATCTCTTAATTTTTTTCGATGGGACTGGATGAGCGACATAGAACATCCAGCTGATCTCTTCCTCGGCGTGCAGGGTGGTCCCAGGTTCACTGTAGGCAGAGAGTTGCACTCCGCCGCGGCGCGACACGAGTCGTTTCAGCAATGTCTCTCCCGTTTTCAGTCGAACCAAGACGTCATCCTCTAGGTCGACCTCGATCGCAGGCTCGACGAGTGCAAACTCGCCAGGGTTGAACCTAGGAACCATCGACGTATCGACGATCGGTATCAAAAAGGCTCGCGGGTCAGACGTCGCGAGTACGGCAAATTGTTCTGTGGCTCCCACCAGTGTTTCCCCGTCCCATAGTCTCTCAGGCATTCCCTCCGGCGGCCGCTCGATGACGTAGACAGGACGGAATTCGTTTTTGTCTAGTGAATATTGAGGAATGTTCGAGACATTGCCTGTCTCGTTCTTGCCGCCTACGGCAATAGTATCTGCGGCTTGGGCAACATTTGAAGTCCCGAAGAGAAGGTATTCGACGCTCGTGTTCAGCGCTTTGGCCACGTCATCCACGCGCTTGCGGCTCGGCGCAGTTTTCCCTTTCTCCCACTGCTGGACTGTCTGGTACGAGACGCCAACGATCTCGCCTAGCGCTTCTTGCGACAGGCGCGACGCCGTACGCAACTGATAGATACGGTCATGGATTGTCATGCCCATGATGGTATTCGCAAGTTTCGCTTGCGCAAATGCAAGATCGACTTGCACTGCAAGAACTTCTTGCATAGAATCGGGCTCATGGACCAAATCATGACCACCGCCAACGAAGCCCTTGAGCGAGCCATCTCTCGCTTCGCTTCCCTGTCCGCAATGGCTGATGCCATTGGGGTTTCTGGTTACCAAGTCATCCAAGACTGGCGCAAGCGGGGCCGTGTTCCTCCCGCTCACTGCAAGGTCATTGAGCAGCTCACTGGTGAGCGTAGCGAACTGCTCAATGGGGATGTCGATTGGGCGTTCTATCGGAAGACCGGTGCTGTCGTTGATTCCGAGGCGGCGCCTGTTTGACATCGCCTGCCGAACACGCTTTTGAGTGAGCTTCATTTTTCTATTTTTGGACGGGCCGCGCAGTTGGATGGCAAGCCGGTGTCGATTTCGACGTGTTGGCGAAGTCTTTCCCTCTTAATGGCCTTCGCCTGATTCCCCGCAGGCGCTGACTCTGGAACTGATTATTCCTTACTGCGCCGCAACAAAACACGTTTGTTTGGAGCAGACATTGAACATCCTCGACACCGCCCATGCCGTCGCACACGAATACGACGGTGGTTGCGAGTCTCTGGCGCCGCGCATGGGTGTCAGTGCTCAGGTTCTTCGAAACAAGGTCAACCCGAATATCTCGACACATCACCTGACGCTTGTCGAGGCGGTTCGAATGGCCGATCTCGCCAATGACTATCGCGTGCTCGAAGCATGGGCGAAGCAGGCCGGAATGGCGCTCGTGAAGATCCCAATGCCTGAGGATTGCGCCGACCAAGAGGTTTGCGAGTTGATGGCGAAATCGCTAGCGACACATGGTGATGTAGGCGCTGAGATCGTCAAGACACTAGCGGATGGCCGCGTCGAGCCGCACGAGGCGAAGAAGGTAAACGACCGCGCCTTCGCACACATCACGACAGTTGTTTCGCTCACGAGCCGCATTGCTGGCATGGCCGAGAAGTGAGACGACCATGAACTTCTACGACAAGCACGTTGGCGACTGGATCAAAGACACGGTCAGTCTCTCGATGCTGGAAGACGGCGCTTATAACCGCCTGATCGATCAGTACTACCAGACCGAGCGCCCGCTGCCGGCCGACAAAAAGCTCGTGTACCGGCTTGCTCGCGCGATGAGCACAGCCGAGCGGAAAGCCGTGGACTTTGTTCTGGAGACGTTCTTCGTAGAAGGGCCGGACGGCTTTCGTCAGAAGCGCGCAGATGCAGAGATCGAACGCGTGAAAGAGAAGCAACGCAAGGCACAAGCATCTGCGAATGCACGGTGGGCGAAGACCGAACGCAATGCTAATTCCGATGCGAACGCATATGCGAACGCATCCGAAACGCATGCCTCCGAGCAATGCGAACGGAATGCTACCCAGTATCCATTACCCATAACCCAAGAAAAAACAAATACACAGGAACGCGGGCGCGAAGAAACGACGCCTGCAAGCGTCTCGGTCGTTATGCGTCGGTACTCGATCCCGGCGACGCCGAGCAATCCGAGCGTGATCGCTCTGGCGCAGCAGGGCATTGATCTCGCCACGCTTGAGGCTGCTTGCGCAGAGACGCGTGAGGCCAAGCCGAACGAAGCGATCGCCGTGAACTACATCGTCAAGAAACTTGAGAGTTGGGCGAAGCAAGCCAGCGCCGTTCAGGTGCGCGGTGCGCAGCGTCCTTCTCTCGTCCGAACCAATGGCGCAGGCAACAAGCAAGAGGCGCTTGAGCGCAGAAATCTCGAAATCGCAAACGAACTCGCGAAGGAGTACGCACATGGAGCAGGCTGATATCTCCCGTTTCACCGAAATGCTGTCGAACGTGTATGCGTTCTACCAGCGCGATTTCTCGCCGTTTGCCGGGCGTGTGTGGATTGAGGCAATGCGGCCGTTCGATTTCACCGCTGTGGCGGGCGCTATCAATCGCCACGTCGTGAATCCCGACTCGGGGCAGTTTCTGCCCAAGCCTGCCGACATCGTGAAGATGCTTCAAGGCTCGACGCAGGATTCCGGATTGGTGGCGTGGACGGAAGTCGACCGTGCTGTTCGGTGCAGCGGCCCGTATGGTGCGCCGAAGTTTGCAGACCCGATCATCGCGAGCGTCATTCTCGACATGGGCGGATGGGTAAGTCTCAACGAGAAGACCGAAGACGAGTGGCCGTTTATCCGAAACGAGTTCGTCAATCGCTACCGCGGCTACAAGCTGCGCAACGACTTCCCGAGCCGCGCGCCTCAATTAACGGGCATCGCCGACCATCACAACCGCCTCGAAGGCTTCCTAGCTGATGACGACAGGCCTCTGCTTGACCGAAAGATCGATCCGGACGAGCCGTGCCCGTTCGAGATCGCTGAGTCTGTCATCAAGCGCATTGGAGAAAAAGCATGATTCCCGCCGATTTCGACCCGTTCTACATCGTGACCGGCGTGAAGCGCCGCGATTGGACCAAGCCGGTGCAGCCGGCGAAGGTGCCGCAATGAGAAAAGAAATCATCGGCGACGCGACGCTGTATCTCGGCGATTGCTGTGAAATCCTGCCGACGCTTGATCGCGTCGACGCCGTTATCACCGACCCGCCGTATGGGATCAGCATCACAAAGAGCAACCGAATCAGCAAAGAGCGCGGCTTTGCGGCCGATAGTTGGGATGACGAGCCTATCGGCGAAGAGCACTTATCGCTGATGCAGGCAGCCGGCGCGAAACACTTGTACTGGGGTGGAAACTACTTTCAGCTCCCGCCAGCGCGCTGTTTCCTGATTTGGGACAAGCAGAACGAAGGCCGGGACTTTGCCGATTGCGAACTTGCATGGACCGACTTCGATGCAGTCGCACGCATCTTCCGCATGCGCCCGCAGAACATGGACGGCGGCAAGGTTCATCCGACTCAAAAGCCAATTGCGCTTATGGAGTGGTGCATCCAGATTGCCGGCATGCCTGAATCGATTCTCGACCCTTTCATGGGATCGGGAACGACCGGCGTCGCTGCCGCACGCCTCGGTCGGTCGTTCATTGGTATCGAGCGCGAGCCGAAGTATTTCGACATCGCCTGCAAGCGCATCAGTGACGCGCAGCGTCAGACGTCGCTATTCGAACCCGAAGCGCCGAAGGTCGAACAACTCTCGCTCATGGAGATGCCGCAATGAGATCGACGAATGTGCTGCCCGGCCAACTCGCCTACATCAACCGCGCGCCGGGCGTGCCGTTCGCGCTCGGGCTCGCGGTGCTCGTGTGTCATCGATCGAAAGACGTCGAAGGAAAAATCGCATGGGCGGTGCGCGTGAGCAAGCGCCTAACGGTCAGGGATGGAAAGACGGGTCAGCCGTGCCAGTACGTGAACGTCCCCGACGAGTGGATGACGACGATCGCTTATGTGGGAGTGAAAAACGATGCGTAACTGCATATGCAAAGCGTGCGGTGTGTCGTTCTCTTACCCGACCCGTCGCGCGTATTGCAATGACCATCGCGCCGAAGCGAGAGCGTCGCAGATCAGTTTCATAAAGGACGGTCGGCAACCGGTCGGCGCGAACGTAGTGAAGAAGTGCGGCCATTGCGGCGCGGATTTCAGTTCGTTCAGATCCGCGGATCGCAAGTATTGCAGCTACAGGTGTCACCTCGATTCGGGTGGCGCATTCAGATCAGGAAAAGCGGCGGGGAGTATGACCAGGAAATACGGTGCGAAGAAAGACGCGAACCATGCGGAATTGGTTAGCGCATTCAAACGTCTTGGCGTAGGGGTCATGGATCTGTCCGTGCTGGGCAGCGGCGTGCCAGATCTTCTCATCTGGTGCGCGAAAAGGTATTTGCTCGTCGACATCAAGAACCGCGGCACCGGATACGGACGGCGCGGACTCAATCAGAACCAAAAGGATTGGGCCGACGGATGGCGGGGCGGTCCGGTCTATCTGGTCTATGACCTCGACGACGTTGTCGCCCTTGCAAATGGTCACCTCGATTTCGTAAAGCGTTACCCAGAAGACCGCGCACATCCGGAGGAAGTTACGGACATTCCGGACGGCGTCGTTTATATCCGCATGGTTCAAAAGGAGGACGGCACTTTTTCGAAAGAACAGTTTGACCCGTTTGTTAAATCAAAAACTGCAACTCAAACCAAAAAGGATGAATTGTCATGACGCTCTTTTTCAATGCCTCGACGAAGATCATCACGGCGGGCGACGTCGCGCCCGATGGCGCGCATGAAATCTCGGCAGACGAGGTCGATACACTGAAGGCGGGTGGCGCGACCGTCGACGCGAGCGCGGATGCGGAGTTGGGAAACGTCACCGCTGCTGGTGGTGTCTCCGCCGATACTTCGGTGGCCGACATCTCTGCGCCCGATGCGACGCCGACGGCCGCGGATGACGCGGGAAACGATTCGACCGTGTCGACGACCTCATCGCCGCAGTCGCAACCGGATCAGCCTGCGTCGCAATCGCCGGACTCGTCCTCATCGTCGTCGGACTCTGGTTCGGGTGACGTGGGAAACCCCGTGTCGACGTCGAGCGAATCGCCCGCGGCATCCAGCGACGACTCGGCCGCATCTGACGCTGCTGTCCCTTTGGCCGATGGTGGTGCGCCCGTGCCTGCTGGTGACTCGGGAAACGTGCCTGCGGCTGTCGATGGCTCTCCGAGTGCGACAGCCGCGACGGATGCGAGCTCAGACTCGAACGCCAGTACGCAAGAGGGCTCCGACGCGAGTTCTACCGGCGTAACTACGGGGGATGACTCGGGAAACGTGGACAGTGGTGCGACGGATGCCGCGGCAGTGGGTTCCGATATCCCTTCGGATTCACCCTCGAATTCTGCTCCTGTCGACGAGGCCGCGAACTCGACTGCGCCGTCTTCGACTGACGTCGCGCCGGTCGCCACCGAAGCGCCCGCGCCGGACGCTGGCACCGATCAGGCGGTGACGTATGACACGCAGACGCCGGGGGCTGATGTGGGAAACGTCGGTGCGCCCGATGCGACGGGCGCGGCTACCGATGGGACGTCATCCCCGACTGCATCGTCATCTGCGGATGCGACGCCGGCCGTGGAATCTTCGACCGATACCGTCCCGGCGCCCGCGGCTGATTCGGCTGCTGCTGATGCCGCGACGCCCGTCGACCCGGTGACGCCGCCTGTGACCGACTCGGTGACGTCGTCGCCGACCGGTGGCCCGACCGCCGGCAGTGGTGCGACGCCGACGGCTCGCCAGCATCACGCGCTGCTCGATCGTCTCGAAGAAGATCTGCGCGGCTCGCTGATGGCAATCGCGGCGATCGACGCTGAGATCGAGCACATCCTCAGCGCCGTATTCGATCGTCATCACTCCGTGATCGACGTCGAAGCCGCGAGCTAACGGCGAAGGGCGGGGTTATTCGCGGAAGTACTGCGGATATTCCCGCCTGATCTTCGCAATCGCTTCGTTCATGTAGATCGCGCGGGCTAACTCGTTGCCGATGTCTCGCGCTTTGTCCGATGCCGCAACCAGTGCCTTACGTGCTGCGTCCGGCAAGACCGACGAGGTGAATTGCGTAGGAGCGTTAAGCATTTTGGTTTCTCCGGTGCGATACCCGGAATGTTAACTAAATATCGTACGAATGGGGCAATCATGAAATTAGTCGGCGTGAATGAGAAAGGCATACGCGTGGGCCAATACCATCAGCGCGCGAAACTCACGGACTTGGACGTCGAGCAAGTGCGCGAACTGCGCGTAAGCGGCCTCAGCTATCGAGCAATCGCCGAGAAGTTCGAGATCGGCATTCGGACGGTTCGCGACATCGTTTCGTATCGCAAGCGCGCGCAGTTCCCGGCGAAGTGGAAAAGCATCGCGTGAGTGCGCTTACTCGCGCGCACGCGCGGCAACAATCGGCCCCATCATGAACGTAAAACTGACACCTGAAAAAAAGACGGCGTTTCTTGCCGTGCTATCGCAAACGGCTAACGTCTCGGCGGCGGCTGAGGCGATCGGTGTTGCACGTCAGACCGTCTACCAATGGCGGGAAAACGACAGTGAGTTCGCTTCCGCGTGGGCGAAGGCTGAAATGCTCGGTGTGGAGGGCATGAAAGACGAGGTGAATCGGCGCGCATTCGCAGGATTCGATGAGCCCGTTTTCTACCAAGGCGCGATGTGTGGGTCTGTCCGGAAGTACAGCGATACGCTCGCGATGTTCCTCATCAAGGCGCGAGACCCAGCCTATCGGGACAATTCGAAGGTGGAGTTATCGGGACGCCTCGCCCTAAACGAGATGAGCGACGAAGATATCCGCGCCGAACTTTCAGCCATTGCGGCTTCTGGTTTGCTGAAGACTGACGATGGCAGCATTGAAGCCGGTTAATCGTATCGCCGCATTGCGAGCGATCGAACTGAAGCGTGAACTGGATCGGCGGCGGATATGGACCGCACTCGACGGCCCGCAGCGCAATGCGTTCGAATCCAAGGCCGATATCGTCGGCTTTGGCGGTGCGGCGGGCGGCGGGAAGACCGATCTCGCATGCGGGCTCGCGCTCACGGCGCACGAGAAGACGATCGTCCTGCGCGAGAACGGAACGGAACTGACCGGCGTGATCGACCGGCTGACCGAACTGCTGAAGGGGCGCGACGGATACAACGGCTCCGACAAGATCTGGCGCACGGTGACGCCCGACGGCAAGTTCCGACAGATCGAATTCGGTTCGTATCCCAATCCCGGCGACGAGACGAAGTACCAGGGTCGCCCGCACGATCTGATCGTGTACGACGAGGCGGCCAACCATCGCGAGAGCGCCGTGCGCTTCCTCATGGGCTGGCTTCGTACCGTCACGCCCGGCCAACGCTGCCGCGTGCTGCTCACGTTCAACCCGCCGACGACCGCTGCCGGCCGCTGGATCATCTCGTTTTTCGCGCCGTGGCTCGACCGTAGGCATCCGAACCCGGCCGCGCACGGCGAACTGCGCTGGTTCGCGACCGTCGCCGGCAAGGATATCGAGGTGCCGGATAACACGCCGTTCGTGCTCGTCGGCTCCCAACGGATCTACGACTTCGACCCGGCCGACTTCAAGCCGCAAGACATCATCACGCCCATGTCGCGCACGTTCATACCCTCGCGCGTGAGCGATAACCCGTACCTGATGGGGACCGGATACGTGACCACTCTGCAAGCACTGCCCGAGCCGCTGCGCTCGCAAATGCTCAACGGCGACTTCAACGCGGGCATTCAGGACGACGCGATGCAGGTCATCCCGACCGCATGGGTCGAAGCCGCAATGGCGCGCTGGCGCGAGCCTGACGTGAAACCGCCGATGGATTCGACCGGCACAGACGTCGCGCGCGGCGGCCAGGATAAGACGATTATCGCGCGCCGTCATGGCATGTGGTTCGACAAGCTGCTGCGCTATCCCGGCACCGCGACGCCCGACGGCCCGACCGTGGCCGGGCTCGTGATCGCCGCGACGCGCGACAGCGCGCCGATGCACATCGACGTAATCGGCGTCGGCTCCTCGCCGTATGACTTCCTGAACGACGCGCGGCTGCCGGCGATCGGCGTGAACGTCGCTGAAGCGGCGCGCGGCATGGACAAGTCCGGCAAGCTCGAATTCTTCAACCTGCGCACCGAACTCTGGTGGCGCATGCGCGAAGCACTCGACCCGGCGGCGAACACTGGCATCGCGCTCCCTGACGATCCCGAACTGCTCGCTGACCTGACCGCGCCGACATGGGAACTGCGCGGACGAAAGATCAAGGTCGAAGGGCGCGAGGAGATCGTCAAGCGCATCGGCCGATCGCCTGACGCGGCGTCCGCCGTCATCCTCGCGCTGATCGACACGCCGAAGATCGACGACCTGCGCCGCTCGCGTGCGCTTACCGGAATAGGGGCCGAATACGATCCGTACGCATATCAGCGCCCGGCCACGCGCCGCAGCGACCATAACCCGTACGCGTAGGAGTGTCCCGCAATGGCTACGGCCGCCGTCATTCGTAAATGCCAGTTCGACGAACTCGCGGCCGCTGCGAACTTCGACGCGCTCTGCGCCGAGTACGCGCGCGAGTCGGGCATCGCGGAATTCGGTGAGCACAAGGTCGACGGCAATGCCTATCGGGCGATGGAGTCGACCGGCATGGCGCAGTGCATCGGCGCATGGCACGGCGACGAGCTGATCGGTTTCGGCGTCGTCACGCTCTCGCCGCTGCCGCATTACTCGAAGCTGATCGGCTGCCTGATCTCGTTCTTCGTCGCCTCGCATGCTCGTATCGGCAGCGCAGGCACGCGCATCCGCCAGGCCGCCGAGCAATACGCGAGCGATCGCGGGGCAATGGGATTGATGATTAGCGCGCCGAGCGAAAGCCGTCTCGACGTCATCCTGCCGCGCGTGGGCTATCGCGCGACCAATCGCCTGTTCTTCCGGGCGTTCGCGCAATGAGCCAGCTAACGACGCCCGCGCCCGCACTGGTCGCTCCTGCGCCGCAGACGCTCGAATACCTGCGCGATCTCGACGCGGCAATGCTCGCGCTTCCGCAGACCGAGATCCGCATCGATCACCTGATTCACGGCGGCATGTACGCCCGCACGGCGCACGTGCCGGCCGACACGATCGTATCGGGTGCGCTTCTCTCGCGCGCGACGGTGCTCGTGCTGCATGGCGACGTCACGGTCTTCACGGGTGCCGAATCGGTGCGGCTGACCGGCTTTCATGTTCTGCCGGGCAGCGCCGGGCGCAAACAACTCTTTCGCACGCACGCCGAGACGCACATGACGATGGTGCTGCCGAGCGGCGCGCAAACGGTCGACGAGGCCGAACACGAATTCACCGGCGAGCCTGAACTGCTCAAGAAGTCAGCGGGACGCGTCACGATCACAGGGGAAAAATGATGAGCGGAGTTATCGCCGGAATCGGCGTTGCAGTCGCGGCGGCCGGCGCTGTCGCGGCGCACGTTCAAGCAAACCAGCAAGCCGCCAATGCGCGCGGCGCGGCCGACAAGGCCAAGATCGCCGCAGGCACGGCGCAGAAGGCGACCGCAGCAGACACGTCGGGCGTGAGTTCGACGGATGGCGCGGCAGCCGCAGGCGTGAACAGTGGCCCGGCATCGACGCTTCTGACCGGCTCGGGCGGCGTCTCGAACTCCTCGCTCAATCTCGGCGGCGGCGCCGGGCTCGGCGGCAATACGCTCCTGGGCTCGTAAATGGCGCGCACGCTCCTCACCGACGACACCGCAGAGAAGCCGCAGGCCGACAAGCCTGACCAGAACGGCGGCAATGCGAAGCCCGTCAAGACGCGCAAGGAACTCATCCTCCAACGCTGGCACGCGCTGAAGTCTGAGCGCTCGTCGTGGGTCGCCGAGTGGAAAGACATCAGCGACGTCCTGCTGCCGCGCGCTGGCCGGTTCTTCGTCGAAGACCGCAATCGCGGGAACCGGCGCAATCAGAAGATCTTCGATTCGACCGCGACCAAGTCGCTGCGCGTGCTCGGCGCCGGGCTCATGGCGGGTGCCACGTCGCCCGCGCGGCCGTGGATTGCGCTGAAGACGCCATACCGCGAGCTCAACGACAAGCAGTCGGTCAAGCTCTGGTGCGCAGAGGTGACGAAGCTCATCCTCGACGTCTTCAATCGCTCGAACGTATATCGGTCGCTGCATTCGATGTATGAGGAGATCGGCGCGTTCGGTACAGCCGTGTCGATCATCATGCAGGATTACAACGACGTGATCCGTATGTATCCGCTCACGGTCGGCGAATACTGCATCTCGACCAACCATCGGGGCGAAGTCGACACGCTGTACCGCGAGTTTCAATTGACGGTCGGCCAACTCGTGAAGCAGTTCGGCTACGAGAACGTCAGCGACAACGCGAAGAACATGTACGACCGCGGCAATCTCGACGTGTGGCGCACGGTGATTCACTGCATCGAGCCCAACGAAGACCGCGACCCGACCAAGTCCGACGCCGCCAACATGGCATGGACGTCGACGTATCTCGAAGTCGGCGGATCGTCCGACTCGCAGCAATCGACCAATCAAGGCACGACCGGCGGCGATAACGCGCTGCTCTCCGTCTCGGGCTTCCGCAAGTTCCGCGTCGTCGCGCCGCGGTGGGCGACGTTCGGCGGCGACATCTACGGCAACGGGCCGGCGATGGACGCGCTCGGCGACATCCGCCAGTTGCAGCACGAGCAACTGCGCAAGGCGCAGGCGATCGACAAGATGACGAATCCGGCGCTTCAGGTGCCGACGTCGATGAAGAACCACGATCTCGACACGCTGCCGGGCGGCATCTCCTACGTCGACAGCGCATCGCCGCAGGGCGGAATTCGCACGGCGTACGACGTCAATGTGCGGATCGACTATCTGCTGCAAGACATTCAGGACGTGCGCGCGCGCATCAAGTCGGCGTTCTACGAAGACCTATTCCTCATGCTCGCGAACAACGTCAACGCGAACATGACCGCGACCGAAGTCGCCGAGCTGCACGAGGAAAAGATGCTGATGCTCGGGCCGGTGATCGAGCGCCTGCACGACGAACTCCTTAAGCCGCTGGTCGACGCCGCGTTCGACATTCTCGCTGAGGCCGGCCTGCTTCCGCCGCCGCCGCCCGAACTGCAAGGCATGTCGCTGCAAGTCGAATTCATTTCGATCCTCGCGCAAGCGCAGAAGCAAGTCGGCACGAACGCGATCGACAAATTCACGATGGCGCTCGGCAGCATGGCCGTCATGCAGATCAACGCGCAGCAAGCGCCGACCGTGCTGGATAACTTCGACGTCGACGGCTGGTACAAGACCTACGCCGACGCGCAGGGTGTCGACCCGGCGCTATCGATCGACCCGGACCAGCGCGACCAAGCGCGTGCCGCGCGCGCGAAGGCGCAGGCGCAGGCCGCACAAGCCGCACAGATGCAGCAAGCCGCTGAGACGGCGAAGACAGCCGCGCAGGCGCCGACACAGGGCGGCGCAAGCAACGTGCTCTCCGATGTGATGAGCAACCTAACCGGGTACAGCCAATGAGCTATTACGAACCAGCGACCCGCGGGATCGCGGATAACGATCTGATCGCCGTCGTGCAGGACGGCACGCATCTCGTCTACATGACGGGTCTGCAATTCAAGACGTATTGCGGCGGCGGTGGCGGCGGCAGCGGCACGCCTGGCGTCGGCATTCAATCGTCGGCCGTCACCTATCAGGCGTCGGCGTCCGGTACTGCGGTGCCGACCGGAACATGGACGAGTTCGGTTCCGGCCGTCTCCGCGGGTCAATTCCTGTGGACGCGCACGATCCTCACGATGACCGACGCGTCGACCGCGACCGCGTATTCGATCGGCTACGTCGGGACGGACGGCAACACGATTCTGACCACGTCGGGCGCTCCGTCGAACTCGGTCGGGAAAGACGGAAACTACGCTTACGACCCGTCCGCAGCCGTGATGTACGGGCCGAAAGCGTCCGGCGTATGGCCGGCGGGCGTCTCGTTCATTCCGGCGACAAGCAATGTCTGGTTCAAGCAGAGCGGCATTTCGGTCACGCACAACGCGAGCGAAGGCCTCTCGACGACGTTCAATCTGCTGTCGCTCGTCATCCCGGCGAACACGATGGACGTGCAGGGCCTGCTCGAATTCCTGCCGGCGCTCACGATGGGCGATACGTCGAACCCGAAGACGATCACGATTGCGATCGGCGGCGTCACGCTCTGGACGTACAACGGCTCGGGCTCGACGAGTTTCGATAGCTATATCCAGATTCAGAACGCGAATTCGAAGACCGCGAACATGGTGCGCGCGAGCAACAACAACGCGCCGTTTCAGACCGGGATCATCGCCATGCAACAGACGGCGATCGACTTCACGCAGGACCAGACCCTGACGATCACCTGCAGTTTCACGGCCGGCACGAGCGCGACCCTCGTGACGCTGAACCACTGGCACGTTCGCGTCTGGAATCAATAATCATGGGCAAGCTATTCACGAAGGCGGCCTATCCGCTCTTGCTGCCCGCGCATTCGTCCGGCACGACTGCGGTCGTCAACAACAAGCGCATCGTCGACGCGAGCGGCAACGCGTGGAGTCTGAGCGCAGATCGCCGCGTGATGGTCAATGGCGCGGCGGCCGGCTATAGCAGTCAGGTCGTGATCCTGCTCTACTACAACGGCACGATTTACCAGTCGAACGCGGCGGGTAACTGGTGGTCGTGGAGCGGTTCGACGTGGGTGTCAGTCTCGGGCGATCCGCGCACGACCCCGCTGCTGCCGTTCTGGGGCATCAACGGACACGACACCTGGAGCCAACCCGCCTATACGTCGTCGAACTGGGGCAACAACGCGGCGGCGATTCGCGATCTCGGGACGATGGCGTATCGCAACGGATACAGCGCGAACTACGATTCGTCGACGGGCGCAATCACGTCGAGCGACGGGAATACGACCCTGTCGTTCATGAATGCCTATCCCGATATCACGATGGTGCCGGTCCTGCTGCCGCGGTGGAAGGTCGCTTACGACAATGTCACCACCGGCACCGAGACGACCGCGTACACGATGGGCTATAACCTGGGCGTCGACGCGGCGACCAAGCTCGGCGGGCGCGTGCCGTATTTCGGATGCGGCAACGAATTCGAGAACGGCTACGTCAGCAACTCGGGCAACTCCAAGACCGACTACGACAACGCGGCATTCCTGCGCGCGCGCGGCTCGATCCGCGGCATGATCGCCGGCATCAAGTCCGTGAACCCGGCTTATAAGATCTGCGCCCCCGCTATCTCGTGGGTGCATTTCGGTTTTCTAGACATGCTGGCGGACGGCTCGACGCCTTCTGCGCCGACGACGTACGACTCGACGAAGATCGTCACGTGGGACATTACCGACCTGCACGTCTACACGCAGAACAGCACGAGCTCGGATAACTTCGAGGCGCTGGTCGGTCAGCCGATCAGCAACGGCATCACGCGCGCCTGTGGCTACGGCAAGCCGATCGTGATCTCGGAGTACGGCGTCAACACGTACAAGCAGGTCAACAGCGTCTGGACGGCGCTCTATCCCGACGAGGCATCGATCTCCGCGGCGCTCACGACGCAGGGCTATCTCCTCGACAAGTGGTACGCGATCCGCAACAGCTATTCGCAGCCGATCCTCAGTTGCATGCTGTACCAGCTCGCCGATGCGGCGTCCGACGGATCGAACACGAACGAGACGAACTTCGGCCTGCTCGGAACGGACTCGACCACGAAGAAAGGGCGCTATACGGCCGTCAAGAACTTCATCGCGGCGCATCCGGTATGAGGTGCGCTTACCGGTTTGGCCCGCATTTATATTCGCGCTCACGATGAGCGACGACTTCAATCCTACCGATCTAACCGCGCTGGAACAGCAGCGCGACGCGCAGCGCGAACAATCGAAGTTCGAACTTTCGATCGAACTCGACGACTTGCGCTGGCTGATGAGCGGCAAGCGTGGGCGTCGTTTCATGTGGCGCGTTCTGAGTGACGCCGGCATTTACCGGCAGTCGTTCGAAGGCAATACGAACTGGTCGATTTTCAACGAAGGCAAACGCAGCATTGCGCTAAGGCTCGTCGCTCAGATCCATTCGATCGACAACGGTGCCGATCTCTACGCGCAGATGGCGACTGAAGCGAAGGTAAAGGACAAACCAAATGGCTGACCCCACCACTGAAGGCCAAGCGGTAACGGCGACGACGGCGAGCGACGCGGCAAGTCCCGCGACCGCACCGGCAAGCCAAGCAGCGACCCCGGCAACGCAACCGGCAGAGGGCGCAACGCTCCTCGACGGCGCGGCGAAGCCGACCGAAGGCGACGCACCGAAGGCGGGCGACAAGCCGGCCGACGCTGCGCAACCGATCGAGTACACCGATTTCAACGTTCCCGAAGGCGTGCAGTTGCAGGGTGAGGTCTTCGAGGAGTTGAAGGCGTTCGCGAAAGAGAAAGGGCTTTCGCAGGAAGACGCACAGAAACTCGTCGATCTTGGCGTAAAGCAGTCCCAAGGCTTCAACACGGGATTTACTGAGGCTGTCGCTAAGGCGGAAACCGAAGCATTCGGTTTGCCCCGTGGCGAATGGGAAGCGAAAGCCAAGGCAGACCCGGAATTCGGTGGCGAAAAGCTGGGTGAAAACTTGGCTGCCGCAAAGCTGGCGCTCGACAAATTCGGATCTGATCAACTCAGGGCCGCGCTTAACAAGAGTGGCCTTGGCAATTATCCGGAGATGATCCGGTTCATGGTCAAGGCTGGCAAGGCAATCAGTGAAGACGGGCGTCTCGTGACGGGCGCGGCGGCACAGAAAGACCGCAGCGCCACGCCGATCGAGAACCGCATCTATCCGGACCACAAATAAGGGGTATCAATCATGGCAGTTCTTGGCACCAAAAACCCGACCCTCCTTGATGTCGCAAAGTCGCTCGACCCGAGCGGCAGCACCGCCGACGTCGTCGAGCTGCTGAACCAGACGAACGAGATCCTGCTCGACGCATCCTGGATCGAAGGCAATCTGCCGACCGGACACCGCACGACGATCCGCACTGGCTTGCCGACCGTCGTTTGGCGTCGCCTCTACGGCGGCGTTCCGCCGAGCAAGTCGACCCGCGCGCAGGTGGACGAAGCGACCGGCATGCTGGAAGCGCGCAACGAGATCGACGTCGACGTCGCGAACTTGAACGGCAATACGGCCGCGTTCCGTCTGTCCGAAGCGCAGGCGTTCCTCGAATCGATGAACGAAACGATGGCCTCGACGCTGTTCTACGGCGACACGCAGGTCAACCCGGAGCGCTTCACCGGGCTCGCGCCGCGCTATGGCGCGATCGCTGGCGCACCGAACGCGAACAACATCATCGACTGCGGCGGCACCGGCTCGGCGAACACGTCGATCTGGCTGGTGACGTGGGGCGACAACACCCTGACGGGCATCTTCCCGAAGGGCTCGCGCGCTGGTCTGTTTCACGAAGACCTCGGCGTGCTCGACGCGTTCGACGCGAACAACAACCGCTTTCGTGCCGTGGCCGACCGCTGGCAATGGAAGTGCGGCATCGCGCTGAAAGATTGGCGCTATGTCGTGCGCGCTTGCAACATCGACACGAACGTTCTGACGAGCGGCACGGCTGCCCCGGCATTCCCCGGCACGTCGACCGCGCCCGTCGACCTGATTCAATTGCTCATCCGCATGACGGCCCGTATCCCGAATCCGGGCATGGGTCGCCAGGTGTTCTACGTCAACCGCACGATCGGCGAAATGCTGCGCGTGCAGGCGCTGAACAAGTCGCAGAACTCGCTCGGCATCAGCGAAGCGCAAGGTCAGATCACGACGTCGTTCCTCGGTATTCCGATCCGGATCGTCGATTCGATCCTGTCGACCGAAGCGCGCGTCGTCTAAGCGTATCCATAGAACGCGGGCCGCTTCGGCGGCCTGCACACCAGGGAAAAGAAACCATGATTCTCGATCAACAGAACCTGTTCTCGGATGCGCAGGCGATCACCGGCTCCGCGAATTCGAGCAACGTCATCGACACGCTGCCCGTCACCACGCCGAACACGAAGTCGGGCATCGGCGACGGTCAGGACATCAGCCTGTTCGCGCAAGTCGGCGCGGCGTTCGCTGGCGGCACGTCGTTGCAGATTCAGCTCGTCTCCGCTGACGACGCTGCGCTCACGACGAATGCGACCGTGCATTACGACACTGGCGCGCTCGCGCTCGCTGGCCTGACCGCTCGCGCGCGTCTCGTCTCGGTCGATCTGCCGTTCGGCAAGTACCGCCGTTATGTCGGCCTGAAGTACACGGTCGTCGGCACGATGACCGCAGGCACGATCACGGCCGGCCTCGTCGAAGACGTCCAGACGATCAACGGTACGACCGACTACGCGAAGGGCTTCAACGTCGCGTAATTCGCCGCCGGGCTTCGGCCCGGCTCTCTCGGGACATAGAACATGGGCATCAAGGTTATTGCGATCGCGAAGGGCTACTACGGCCAGTTCCGCGAAGTCGGCGACGAGTTCGAGATCGCCGACAAGCAGGCGTTCTCCGATAAGTGGATGGAGAGGGTCGACGGCCAGCGGACGCAGCGCATCGCGGGCGTGCAAAACAACAGCACCGGCAACAATCCGCTCGGCGGCGCTGGCCGCGATATCACGAGCGACCTTGTTTGAACGGCTCGCGACAGGTGAGTTTTAACGGGAGCCCGCGCGGTTCCCGTTTTTGTTTGAGGGCTTCGACATGGCATCAGCCGTAGACATTTGCAATCTCGCGCTCGGGCATCTCGGCGACGACGCGACCGTATCGAGTCTCAGCCCGCCGGAGGGCAGTGCGCAGGCGGAACACTGCGCGCGCTTCTATCCGATCGCGCGCGATCTCTGTCTCGAATCGCACGAATGGGGGTTCGCGACGCGCCGCGCCGATCTCGCGCTGCTGGCCGATACGCCGCCGCCGGGCTTCCAGTTCGTCTATGCGATGCCGTCGAACTGCCGAAACATCATCGATCTGGTCGACCCGGTCGCGCTCGACGATTACACCTATCACGGCCACGGCGAGCACTGGCGCAACGCGGCGCGCGACCCTGTGCCGTACGAGCTCGAAACGCGCGACGACGGCACGCAGGTCATTTACACGAACCTCGCGAACGCGAAGATCCGCTATGTCTACAGCGTGACGGATACGACCAAGTTCAGCGCGCAGTTCGTCGACGCGCTCGCGTGGCTGCTCGCGGCATATCTCGCCGGCCCGATCATCAAGGGCGACACCGGTATGCAGGTCGGGCAGGCAATGCTGCGCGCGTTCACGGCAAGCATCTCGCAAGCCAAGACGAGCGACGCGAATAACCGCCGACGTTCCCGCGCCGAGTCTGAGCGCAACCCTTCTTGGATCGCGAGCCGCTGATGCCGAACGTACGCAACCTCTCGCGCTCCTTCGCGGCCGGCGAGATCACGCCGGAACTGTTCGGGCGCGTCGATCTCGACCAGTTTCAGACCGGGCTCGCGACGTGCCGCAACTTCATCACCCTGCCGCACGGCCCCGCGGCGAACCGGCCGGGCTTCGCGTTCGTGTTGGAGACGAAGAACAGCGCGAAGAAAAGCCGCCTGATTCCGTTCTCGTACAGCACGACTCAGACGATGGCGCTCGAATTCGGCGACGGATACGTCCGGTTCCATACGGAGGGCAAGACGCTGCTCACGACCGACGGCAGCGCCGTCTACGAAGTGGCGACGCCGTACGCCGAAGCCGACCTGTTCGACCTGCATTACGTGCAGTCGGCCGACGTGCTCACGATCACGCATCGGAACTATCCGCCGAAGGAACTGCGCCGGCTCGGCGCGTCGAACTGGACGCTGACCGACATCAGTTTCGTCTCGTCGATGACGCCGCCGGCGAGCATCAACGCGGACGCGACACACGGCAGCACCGGCACGCCGAACTACGTCGATTATCAGTATTGCGTGACGGCGCTCGCGGCCAATACGCAGGAGGAATCGCCGCCGTCGCCGATCGTCACGGCCAATAACGACCTGACGCTTGCGGGCTATACGAACCGCGTCTATTGGCCGGCGGTCGCGGGCGCGGCGCTTTACAACGTGTACCGGAAATATCAGGGCAAATTTTCATTCATCGGGCAGACCGCCGACCTGTCGATCGTCGACAACAATATCGAGCCCGACACGTCGACGACGCCGCCGAATCTCGCGAATCCGTTCAACGGCGAGAACAACTATCCCGGCGCGGTCGGCTATCACCAGCAGCGGCGCGTGTTCGCGAGCACGGTCAACTTGCCGCAAACGGTTTGGATGACGCGCACGGCGACCGAGTCGAACCTGTCGTCGAGCATTCCGTCGCGCGACACTGACGCGCTGAACTATCGCATCGCCGCGCGCGAGGCGAACACGATCCGGCATATCGTGCCGCTGTCCGAGCTGGTGCTGCTCACGTCTAGCGCCGAGTGGGCGGTGACGGCGAACGGCTCGGCGACGCAGGCGATCACGCCGACGACGCTATCGGTGCAGCCGCAGGGCTATACCGGCGCGTCGAACGTCGTGCCGGTGACGGTCAGCAATTCGCTGCTCTACGCGATGGCGATGGGCGGCCACATCGGAGAGATGACGTACAACTATTACGCCGGCGGCTACGTCACGCAGGACATTAGCCTGATGGCACCGCACCTGTTCGACTTCAAGACGATCGTCGACATGGCGTACGCGAAGTCGCCGTATCCGGTCATGTGGGCTGTCTCGTCTGACGGCACGCTGCTCGGGCTCACGTATTCGCCCGCCAACAAGGTTTCCGCGTGGCATCACCACGACACCGACGGCGCGTTCGAATCCGTTTGCGTTGTGACCGAAGGCGACGAGTCCGTCCTATACGCGATCATCAATCGCACGATCAACGGCAAGCAGGTGCGCTACGTCGAGCGCATGCACTCGCGGCAAGTCGACGACCTGAACGACAGTTTCTTCGTCGACTGCGGTATTGAGCTGCGCGGCGTCTTCCAGTCGACGATTACCGGGCTCTCGCATATCGAGGGCAAGACGGTGAGCATTCTCGCGAATGGCGCGGTGCAGCCGCAGCAAGTCGTGAGGAATGGCTTGATCACGATCCCGCATGCGGCGTCGGTGATTGTCGTCGGCCTGCCAATCACGGCGGATCTTCAGACGCTGCCGTTCTCGTTCTCGACCGAAGGCTTCGGCCAGGGGCGCGCGAAGAACGTCAACAAGGTATGGCTGCGCGTGCATAACTCCTCGGGCGTCTTCGTCGGCCCGTCGTTCGACAAGCTCACGCAGTACAAGCAGCGACGCGCCGAGCCGTACGGGACGCCGCCGGCAATGGTGACGGGCGAGGTCGAGATCACGATCACGCCGACATGGCAGCAGGACGGAACCGTTTGCATCCGGCAGACCGATCCGCTGCCGCTCATCATCGCATCGATGACCATCGAAGCATCAATCGGGGGCTGAATGTCGAAACTGATCGTGCGCGAGGTTCGCGCGGGCGACCTGGAACACATCGCGGAATACATGCGCCCGGCCGACGTCGACGAGGTCGAGGCATGCACGGGTCAGCGTGACGCGCTGCCGATACTGCGCATGGGTGCGGAAATATCGCACCCGGTCTGGACGATCGAAGTCGCGGGCGAGCCGGCGGGTATATTCGGCGCGGTGCCGGCCGATGGCGTCGGAAGTGTCTGGATGCTTGGCACGCACATGCTCGAACGAGCGCCCAAGCAACTGACAAAACTCGGGTGCGCTTACGTGCGCCGCATGGCGGAACAATACGGCACGCTTGCGAACTTCGTCGATGCGCGCAATGCGAAGTCGATTCACTGGCTCGCGCGACTCGGCTTCACGGTCGAGAAGAGCGCGACTCAGCACGGCGCGCTTGGCCTTCCGTTCTATCGCTTCTGGATGAAAAACAATGTGCGTGTTTAATACGCCAAGCGCGACGACCGGCTCTGGCGCTCCCTATGGATTCGGCGGCTCCTCGCCGACGCCTTCGGTCATGACGGCCGGTAACGCGACGCTCGCGCTCGGCATCGCCGGGGGCGGGCTGAATCTGTTCTCGACGCTCGCTGGCGCGAATGCGACCCGCTCGGCCGACGAGTTGCAGGCCGACGCGGCAGCGACGAACGCGCTGATCGCCGAGCGCGCCGCGGCGAGTTCGATCGTCTCGGGACAGACGCAGGCCGACAACATCAACACGCGCGGCGCGCAGACGCTCGCATCGCAGCGCGCGGCGCAAGCGGCGAATGGCGTCGACGTCAATTCAGGTACGGCCGCGAACGTGCAGGCGTCGACGAAATACATCACCGAGCAGAACGTCAATCAGACGCTCGCGAACGCGGCGAACGCGGCGATGGGCTACACGACGCAATCGCAGAACTATGCGGATCGCGCGGGCCAGTTGCGCGCGGCGGCCGACTCGAACAGTTCGCTCGTCGCAGGCACGTCGTCGCTTCTCACGAGCGCGACGAGCGTCGCCTCGAACTGGTATCGCATGCAACGCGTGGGGGTTCAATAAATGCCGGTAGTGCCGACTCTCGACCCCTCGCAGCGCGTCACGGCGTCGCCAATACCTGATACGCCAGTTCAATCGTCGGCCAGCGCCGACCTGATGACGCAAGGCACGCGGCAGGTCGGTCAACTCGGCGATGCGCTCGGGCAGGCGTCGAACGCCGCGTCGCAGATGGCGATCGATGCGCAGAACCTCGCGAATCAGACGCGAGTGAATGACGCGCTCAACCAGCTCAAGACGACGCAGCAGGATCTCATGTACAACCCGCAGACCGGCGTGCAGGCGCAAACCGGTCTGAAGGCGATTCAGCGCGACAGCGGCATGTCGCTCGCCGACGAGTATGTCGGCAAGCTCAACGATTCGGCGTCGCAGATCAGCAGCCAACTCGCGAACCCTATCCAGCAGCGGCTTTTTCAGGAGCAAGCCGGGCAGATGGCGACGCAGTTTCACGGCGCGGCCACGCAATGGCAGGGGCAGCAGTTCAAGCAGTACGCGCTCTCGACGCAAGACGGCACCATCAAGCTCGCGACGAACCAGATCGGGCTTTCGTATAACGACCCGGATGCGATCGACGCCAATCTCAAGACGATCAAGGCGGCGGTCTATCAAGCCGGCCAGATCAACGGCAGCGCCGCGACCGAGATAGAGGCGAACCAGCGCACGATGACGAGTAACGCGCTGTCGGCCGCCGTCGACACGGCGCTTCAGCAGGGTCAGATTACCTACGCGAACGGGCTCGTCCAGAAGTACGGCAGGGATATTACGGCCGACGATCTGCTGAAGATCAACGGCAAGATGAACTCGTTCCTCGGCGCGCAGGCGGCGCAGAACGCTGTCGCGCGCGTCATGTCGAGCGCCGGCCCTGCGCTGTCGAACAGTCCATTCGATCGGATGGTGTCGATCACGGCGCAATCCGAATCGGGCGGTCACGAGACGAACGCGGACGGCTCGACGGTCACGTCGCCGAAGGGCGCGCAGGGCGTCATGCAGGTGATGCCGTCGACGAATGCCGATCCTGGCTTCGGCGTGCGGCCGGCGCAGGACAGCAGCCCCGCCGAGCGCGCGCGCGTCGGGCGCGACTATTTGCAGGCGATGCTCTCGCACTACGGCGGCGACCCGTCGAAGGCATGGGCGGCGTACAACGCTGGCCCGGGCGTGCTGGATGCCGCGATGCAGAAAGCGCAGGACGCGGGCGCACCGGGTAACTGGCTCACGTACATGCCGAAGGAAACGCAGGCGTACGTGCAGAAGAACGTCGCGCAGCTGCAGACCAACGGCGGCGCACAGCGCCCGTCGAAGCTCGACGTCATCAACGCCGTGCGCGCCGATCCGGTGCTTCAGCAAAAACCCGAATGGATGGCGCACGCGGTGACGCTCGCCGGGCAACAGTACGACGAACAGACCGCCGCGATCAAGCAGCAGGACGAGGGGAATCTCGCGAGCGTTTATCGAACGCTGGCATCTAATCGCGGCAATATCAATGCCGTATCGCCGGCCGATCTCGCGCGCGTGAACCCCGACGATCTGCCGAAGGTGATGATGTTCGCCAAGCAGATGAACGAGGGCGTCAACACGACGAACACGGCGCTCTATCAGACGTACATTACGTCGCCCCAGATCATGGCGAAAATGTCGCCGGACCAGTGGCAGACGCAGGCGCCGAACTTCAGCGAGGGCGATTTCAAACACCTGTCGCAGATCCGCGCCGATCTCATCAACGGCACCGGCTCGAACTCGCCGAACAGCCTGAACACTGGCGCGATGAACCAGACGCTCACGCAGCGCCTGACGTCGATCGGCATCAATCCGAACCCGAGCATGTCCGGCCTGAACAAAGACGTCGAAGGCGCGGAGCGCGTCGGCGCGATCCGCCAGTTCGTGACGAACTCGATCCTCGACGCGCAGAAAGAGGCGGGCAAGAAGTTCAGCGAGGCCGAGATCACCGAGCATATCGACAGCCTGTTCGCGAAATCGCTCACGTTCCGCAATCAGCTCGTCATCGGTCCGCTGTCGTTCAATCGTCCCGATACGACCGTGAACATGATGTCGATGACGAAAGACCAGATCCCCGACGACGTGCTGCCGCTGCTGAAAGCCGACTTCCAGAAGCGCGGCGTTCCTAATCCGACGCCCGGCCAGTTGCTCGGCGCGTATTGGACAATGAAGACCATGTCGCAAAAACTGTCGAGTAATTAATGGCCGACCTGACCGTTCCGAAGACCACTGGCACCGTAGACAATCCGTTCATGCCCGACGCCGCGCCGAGCACCGACGCGCCGCTCGCGCCGCGCGCCGCTCCTGCGCCTGCCACGCCGGCGGCACCGGTCGCCGCGCCTGCCGTCGATACGGGCGCGGCGGTCGACGGCTATCTGAAGAACACGGCGCAGGGCGCGCAGACGAATCTCGCGATCGCCTTCGGCGCCAACCCGGATTACGAGGCAGAGATCTCGCGCCTTTCGAAGCAGACGGGCGTGCCGATCGACAGCGCGCGCAAGTTCCCGGATCAGGTCAAGCAGCAGGCGGCGATCGGCGGCATCGACTTCCAGCGCATGGCGACGCAGTTCCCGAGCACGGCCGCCTTCTACCAGAAGCAGCAGAACGCGAACGTCGCGCATGACGACGTCGACGCGCTTCAGAATGTCGAGCGTTCGACGACCGCGCTCGGCCCGCCGGGGAACACGGTTCCGCTCGCGCCAGGAACGACGGGATACTTCCAGCCTGACAATTCGCCGCTGCCGTTCCGCACGCGCATCGTCGATTGGGCGCGCAATCTCTTCGGCATGGGGCCGGGCGAAGGCAACGCGCAGGGCGCGGGCGGTGCGCAGGCGTTTATCCAGCAGTACGCGAAAGACAATGGCGTGCCGGTGGGCGACATGCGCAACGCCGTCGGCGGCATGTCGGAAGTGCCGACGCAGTTCGCGCAGGGCTTCTATAACTCGTTCCTCGCCGGGCTCGCGCCGGACGCGAACGGTGAAGCGCAGACGACCGCGGGCGGCATCGCATCGGGTGTCGGCAATCTCGCCGGCTTCGTCGCGGGTGCGCCGCTGAAGGTGGCGGGCGCGGTCGCTGAACGCCTGCCGGGTGTCGCGCACGTTGCGGGCGAGTCGTTCGCGAAAGGGCTCACGCGCGACGTTGGCGCGCAGGCGACGACGCTCGGTATCGCGAGCGCGATCACGGCGACCGGTCAGGCGCTCGACCAGAGCACGCCGAGCGCGGCGCTCGCGACGCTCGGCATGGCCGGATTGCACGGCGCGGAGATGGGCGCGGTCTTCGGCGGCGCCGGGCGCGTGCTGCCCGACAATACGATTGTCCAGACGCTCGCGCGCGCCGTCGGCGTCAATACGCTGATGGATGCGATCCAAGGCACGAACCCGCTCGACAATCGGCCGACCGCACAGAAGATTTTCGACTACGGTCTGAACACGATTTTCGCGATGCACGGCGCGGGGCGGGCAACGGGCGGATGGCTGCGCGACGCGGCGCGCGCGGAGACGGCCGCGGCCGACGGCGCGAACCTCCAGAATCTCGCGGACGCCGCAGCGCAGTCAAAGCTGCGCGCGCGCGATCCCGACACGTTCCGCGAATTCGTCGCGCAGGCGAACGAGAATGGCCCGGTGCAGAACGTCTACGTCGACGGCAACGCCCTGACGAACGCGCTCGCGCAGTCTGGAATCAAGATGGCTGACATCGAGCGCACGATGCCGGACGTCGCGAAGCAGATCCCTGAGGCGCTGGCGATGGGCGGCGACGTGACGATTCCGGTCGCTGACTTCGCCGCGCACATCGCCGGCAGCAAGGCGCAAGAAGCACTCATGCCGCACCTGAAGACCGACCCGGACGGGATGACGTTTCAGGAGGCGAGCGAATTCCATCAGTCGGCCGTCGACCAGTTCACGCGCGCCGCGCAGCAGACGCTCGCCGACCGCGGCAATGATGACGCGGTCGCGCAGTCGTCGCAGGCTGTGCATGACGACGTGCTGCGCCAACTCGGCGAGGCGAACCGATTCACGCCCGACGTGAACAAGGTGTATGCCGCGCTCGTGCGCGACACGTACACGGCCGCCGCTGCGCGCGCCGGCACGACGCCAGAAGCGATGTATCAGCGGTATCCGCTGCGCATTGCGGCCGACGACGTGACGGGCGCGAATTCGCTGAATCAGGCGGCGACCGAGACGCCCGAGTTCAAAAACTGGTTCGGCGATTCGAAGGCGGTCGACAGCGAAGGCCGGCCGCTCGTGCTCTACCACGGAACCGGCGCGGATTTCACTGAATTCAAGCCGAGCGAGACGTATGAAAACGGGATCTACTTCACGCCCGACCCGCGTTACGCGGCGGGGCGCGCGCGCATAAACGCGCAGATGCGCGATGGTGCGGCGAACGTGATGCCGTCATTCGTTAAGATCGAGCGCCCGGCGCCTGAGGGAATGTCGGCGGCCGAAGCGGTCGCGCAGGGATACGATGGGCTCATTCGCGGCGAAGGCCGTTCGCTCGAATATGTCGTCTTCAACCCCGAACAGGTCAAGTCGGCGATCGGCAACCGTGGCACGTTCGATCCTCGCGACCCGAATATTCTGCATCAGGACTCTCGGCCCGCGGTTTCGACGCTTCACGGCGAGGAGATCGCGCCGAAGGGCACCGACATCAAGGCGCTGCGCGCTGCGGCCGCCGACTTCTACACGCGCAATCTTGCCGGCACGAAGGTGCACAACGGCGAAATCGGCGACATCGAACTGAACAAGAGGGGAATGAAAAAGGCGCTGTGGAGCAGCGCAAACCCCGACAAACTGAGGCTGTTCGCGGCGCTGCCCGATATCCTGCAGAACGGCCGACTGATGGGGTCGGCGGACAATCTAGACCTGGCACGTAAGCCGGACGTCGTGCGTTATCACTATCTCGAAGCGCCGGTCGAACTCGACGGCAAGCGCGTGACGGTGCGTGCGACGGTGGAGGAGCGGAACAATGGCAAGCTGTACTACAACCACACGTTGCCGGGGAACGAATATTTTCAGGAGGGGAAGAGTGACGCTCAGACTCGGGGCGTTACAAGGCCGGCGGAACCGTTGCCGGGTGAGCGTCATGAAGCCCCGGCAGGGCAACCCGTACCGGATCATAGCCCCGAGTCGCCTGATTCGAATCTAGCACAGTCGCGGGACAACATCAATCTGCGCATCGTCGACCAGGGCGAGCGCGGCAAACTATCGTTCGCCGACGACATCACCAGCGCGCCGAGCACGATCACCCTGACGAAGAATGCCGACCTGTCGACGTTCGTTCACGAGCTCGGGCATTTTCAGTTGGAGATGCTTGCGCATCTGTCGGGCGACGGCACGCTGCCGGAAGTGGCGAAAGACTTCGGCCACGTCATGGACTGGTTCGGCCTTAAGCCGGACGAGTGGCGCACGATGTCGCTCGAAGAAAAACGCGAGTATCACGAGAAGTTCGCGCGCGGCTTCGAGTCGTACCTGTTCGAAGGCAAGGCGCCGAGCGCGGAATTGCGCAGCGTCTTCCAGAAGGTGCGCGCGTGGATGGTGTCGGTTTATCAGTCGCTCAAGGCGCTGAACGTGCAGCTCTCGCCGGAAGTGCGCGGCGTCTTCGATCGCATGCTCGCGACGAACGATGCGATCCGCAGCGCGGAGGCCGAGCGCGCGTACATGCCGATGTTCGCCACGCCCGAAGAAGCGGGCATGACGCCCGAGCAGTTCGCCGATTATCACAAGCTCGCCCAAGAGGCGACGCTCGACGCGTCCGATGAACTGACCGCGCGCACGCTGCGCGACATGCGCTTCGCCGAGAACACGAAGATCAAGGCGCTGCGCGCTATCCGCCAGGACGTCGCCGCGAAGCGCGCGGTCGAGAAGCGCGCCGCGACGATCGAAGTGATGAAGCAGCCCGTCTACCAGGCGTGGCAGTTCCTGACGCTCAAGGGCGACGAGGCGGGCCGGGCGCAGCCCGAGCCGAAGGCCAAGAGCAACCCGGATATCGTCGACCCGTCGCGCGACAATCTGTTCGAGGCGATCGCCAAACATGGCGGCCTGAACCGCGACGAGATCGCGCGCAAGTGGGGCGTCGACCCGAAAGACGTGCGCGACTCTGGCGTCTTCGGCAAACCCGTTGCGCGCAAGGAAGGCGGCCTGTCGATCGACGCGATGGCCGAGCGACTGGTTCAAGACAACTATCTCGACGCGCACGATCTCGCGGAGTTCGAGGAGAAGTTCGACGCGCAGCGCCGCGGCGAAGACATTTTCTCGTGGCAAAAGCAGTACGAGATGCTGGACGACGCCCGGCCGCAAATGCTCGACCTGCTGAACACCTATCACGGCAAGCTCGACACGAACGATCTGCGCAACATGTACGGCGAGGGCAAGGATGCGCCCTGGCACGTGCTGTCTGATCGCCGGATGACCAGTGAGAAAAACGGCATCGATTCGGACATTCTCGCCGAAACGTTCGGGTTCTCGTCCGGTCGCGAGCTCGTCGAGGCGCTGATGAAGGCCGAGCCGCCGATTGACGTGATCCGCGGCATGACCGATCAGCGCATGCTCGAAAAGTATGGCGACATCACCGACACCGCCGCGATGAATCGCGCCGCGAACGAGGCGATCCATAACGAGGTGCGCGCGCGCTTTATCGCGACCGAACTGAAAGCGCTCGCGAAAGCGACTGGCCCGGTGCGCGAACTGGAACGCGCCGCGCGCGAGGTCGCCGAGAACACGATTGCCGGCAAGAAGGTGCGCGAGATCAGCGCGGCGAAGTATGCCGCGGCCGAAGCTCGCGCCGGCAGGCTCGCCGACGCGGCGCTGCGCAAGGGCGACATTGCTGAGGCGGCGGCGCAGAAGCGCAATCAGCTATTGAACAACCAGCTCGAACGCGCGGCGCGCGCGGCGGCGACCGAAGTCACGAAGGGCGTCGCGTACCTGCGCAAGTTTGACACGCCGAGCAAGACGCTGGATCCGGACTATCGCAGCCAGATCGAGTCGCTGCTCGACCGGTTCGACCTGCGCGCGTCGACGACCGGCAAGGACATTGCGCGCCGCGAGAGTCTGGTGAAGTGGGTCGAGGCGCGTACCGAAGAAGGTCTGATGCCGGTCATCCCTGAATCTCTGCTCAACGAGGCGTATCGCAAGTCTTACAAGGACATGACCGTCGACGAGATGCGCGGGCTTCTCGACTCGGTGCGCAACATCGAACACTTGGGGCGGCTCAAGCAGAAGCTGCTCACGCTCGCCGACAAGCGCGAATTCAATGCGTTCGTCGAGGAGGCCGTCGGCACGATCGAGGAGAACGCGAAGAAGACGCTTCCGGACAAGATCGAATCGAACCAGATCGGCGACAAGATCAAGGCGAAGGCGAATCGGTTCCTCGCGGATCACCGCACGCTCGCGAGCCTCTTGCAGCAGATGGACGGCAAAGACGGCGGCTTCCTGTGGGACAAGATCGTTCGCCCGATGAATGAGCGCGGCGACTGGGAGGCGCGGCGCCGCAGCGAGGCGACGAAGGCGCTGCGCGAGATCTTCGACCCGATCGTAAAGAAGGGCGATCTGCGCGCGAAGCTGTTCATTCCCGAGATCAACGACAGTCTTTCGAAAGAGGGGCGGCTCGCGGTCGCGCTGAACTGGGGCAACGAGACGAACCAGCGGCGGATTCTGACCGGCGACAAGTGGAGCCCCGAGCAAGTGCAGGCGATTCTGCGCACGCTCTCGAAAGACGACTGGCAGTTCGTTCAAAAGGTGTGGGACCACATCGACACGTACTGGCCGGAGATCGCCGAAAAGCAGTATCGCGTGACGGGCGTGCGGCCGGAAAAGGTCGAGGCGCAAGCATTCATCAACCCGCACGGCGACACGATGCGCGGCGGCTATTACCCGATCAAGTACGATCCGACGCGCTCGACGCGCGCGGAGGAGCACGAGGAAACGGCGACGCTTAAGCAGATGCTCGGCGGCGCTGTCACGCGCGCGACGACGCGCCGCGGCTTCACCGAAGCGCGTGTCGAGGATGTGAATCGCCCGGTGCGCAAGGATCTCGGCGTCGTCACGCAGCACGTCGAGGAGGTACTGCACGATCTCGCCTGGCACGAATGGCTGATCGACACGAACCGCGTGCTCGGCAGCGGCCGATTCGGCGACGCGGTGCGCGCGCACTACGGCCCCGAAGTGCTCGCCACGATGAAGGAGACGGCGAAGGCGATCGCGATCGGCGACGTCGCATCGAAACATGCGATGGATGCGGCGCTTGCGTTCCTGCGCAAAGGCACGATCGTCTCGCGGCTCGGCTTCAACGTCATCAGCGCGCTTAAGCAGTTCGGCGGTTTCGGCCCGACGGCGGCGCTGATCGGCGCGGGATACATGCGGCGCGGCCTGATCGAATACATGGGCTCGGCATTCCAGCGCGAAAGCGTCACGCGCTCGGTCTACGAGAAGTCGGATTTCATGCGCCTGCGCGGGCAGACGCTAAACCGCGACATTCGCGAGGTGCGCAACCAGATCGACGCGGGTTCGCATCCGATCATAGAGACGATCAGCAGCGCATTGCCGGCGGCGCAGCGCACCGTGCCGGTGATCGAGGCGGTGAAGGATAGCTACCTGTGGATGATCGAATACGCGCAGCGCCATGTCGACGTGCCGGCGTGGATCGGCGCGTACCGCAAGGGTATCGACGACTTCGCGGGCGACGAGGCGAAGGCGGTCGCGTATGCCGATCAGGTCGTGCGCGATTCGCAGGGCTCGGGCCTGATCGCCGATCAGCCGCAGATCATGCGCGGCGGCCAGTTCGCGAAGCTGTTCACGACGTTTTACTCGGCGCTGAACGCTCAATATAACCTGCTCGCGAAGGCGCAGGGGCAGGGCGGCGTCGCGCGGCTCGCGTCGGCGTTCACGATGGCGATCATCTTGCCGTCGCTCTATACCGCCGCCGTCGCGAATCTGCGCGGGCATCAGGGCGGCAATGACGATTGGCAAATGCAGATGGCCGGCGACTATTTCCAGGAGTTGCTCGGCAATACGATCGGCATGATGGTCGGCGTTCGCGAGTTGTCGGGGGTCCTGCAAGGCTTCGACTACACCGGGCCGACGCCGCTTACACCGATCGCGGACTTCGGCCAATTCTCTAAGCACGCAGTGCAGATGTGGGAGCGCAGGGAAGTCACAGAGGGAGGCCTGCGCGCGGCGAACAAACTCGCGGGCGACATCCTGCATTACCCCGCCGGCCTGCTCGACCGCGTCGCGGAGGGCTATCTCGCGTGGCAGAACGGGGACGCGAGCGCGGCCGCGCTGGTCGTCGGGAAGCCTGCGCGATGAGGTGCGCTTACTAACTAGGCAGGCGCTGACAATTGCGGGCATTCGATAGGGAGTGCCCGCAATTGACTATCCTCGACCAGAACCGCCGCGCCGGTCCATTCACCGGCAACGGGGCGACGACGATCTTCCCGTTCACCTTTAAGGTGTTCGACAAGTCGGATATTCAGGTCGTGCTTTCGGGTACGACCGACAGCGACCGTGTCCTGACGCTCGACTCCGATTATTCCGTCTCGCTCAACTCCGACCAGACCGAGTCGCCAGGCGGCTCGATCGCGTATCCGCTGATCGGCAATGCAATGCCGGCGGCGAATTCGCTCGTCATTATTGGCGACATCGAATGCACGCAGCCGACGCGGCTCACGAATCAGGGCGGCTTCTATCCTGAAGTCATCGAAGACGCGCTCGACCGCGCGACGATCCTGATCCAGCAACTGAACGAGATCGCGGCGCGCAGCGTTCATTTTCCGGTTTCTGAGGGTGTCGCGAGTGGCGAGCTGCCGCTCTCCGACGACCGCGCGAACACGCTGATCGGCTTTACGCCGTCGGGCGCGCTGACGGCTCTGCCGATCACGGCGTCGGTCGGCGCGGGCGATATGAAAGACGAGATCGGCGGCGATGGGAAACCGGGCTTCGTCGCGGGCATCGACTTCGCGCCGGGCGTCGACTCGTCCCTTCTGCTCTCGCGCGCGTACTCGTCGGTCGACAATCTGAGCGTTCACTTCGACGGCGTCTACCAGGGCGGCGATCAGATCGCGTCGCTGGTCGGCAAGACGCTCACGTTCGCGAGTCCGATCCCGGTCGGCGTGCAGCGCGTCTATGTGAAGGGCGGCACGACGCTCTCGATCTATTCGCCGTCGCTCGAAAGCATTCTCGACGCGATGATTAATCAGGGCTCGCGCCTGTACAACCGGACGTATGGCGTGGTCGATCCGCGCGATCCGCAGTTCGGCGCGAAGGGTGACGGCGTGCATGACGACACGGCGGCGATCATGGCGGCCGACGCGTTCGCGCGCGCGCAAAATCCGCCGTGGCGCGTCGAGTTCGGAAACGGCGTTTTCGCCGTGAGCCAACTCGTTTTCTATGCGTTCTCGCATTGGGAGGGGCGCGGCAAGAATACCGTCTTCCGCTCGATCCTCGGCGCGAACAAGACGGTTATCGTCGGCAGCAATTCGGCGGCGAACTGGGGCAAGACGGGCGCTGCGGCGACGGGCTTCCCCTACGCTTTCACGCTGAAGAACTTCGTCATCGACGGGAACTGGAACGGCGGGACCGCCAACAGCGCCGGCTCCGGCCTGGAGTTCTACGGCGACCATTTCCTGATCGAGAACGTCTATATCCAGAACTGCGCCGAGCACGGCTATCACTCCGAGTTTCAGGGCGACAGCCCGATCAATTACGCGGACTATTTCTTGGAGTCGACCGTTCGAAGCGTGTGGGTCGACTATGTCGGGAAAACCGGGTTCTGGGATAACGGCCCGCACGACATTCACACGTTCGACATTCACGTTCTCGACGCCGGCCAGCAGGCCGACAGCTCGTACGACGGGTTTCGGTTCGGCCCGAATTCGAGCGGCCGGCGCGTGATGGTTCATCCGGCCACGCGCAGCGGGCGCCTGCGCATGCGCTATTCGATGAATTGCGAGTACGGTTCGAGCGGCGAAGTGTGCGGCGGCTCGAACATCGAAGGCGGCGGCGTCGCGAATCTCGCGCTCATGTCGAACGGCTGGAAGTTCGACCCGTCGACGCGCTTCTATGCCGCATGGAACGGGACGAACATCCTGCTCGGTGGCCCGAATTGCAGTCTCAACAAACTGCGCGGCACGCTCGAAGGTGCGCCGGCCGGGCGGCCCGCGTGCGTCGGCCTGCAATTCAGCACGGTTAGCGGCGACTCCGTCCATAACAACGACATCGAGATTCAGATGATCGCGCAGGACGGCGGCAATATCGTGTTCACGCCGCAGGACGCCGGGCAAAACCGAATTCGCGTTCTGCATTACAACAATGCGAACGTGAACATGTTCGGCACGCCGAACCCGACGAACGACATCATCACGCAAGGCACGTTGCCGACCGGCACGCTCGAACAGAATTCGCGCGACCAGCTGTACAGCGCGTCGCTGCCGGCCAATGGCAATTACACGATCACCTACGATTTTCCGTTCCCGAAGGTTCCGATCGTCTCCCTTGTCCCGGTTTCCCCTGGCGCTCCGATGACGGCGCCGATGTGGCTGAGTTCCCGAACGGCGACCGGATGCACGATCGTCAATCCCAACTCCACGACCGTCGTTTGCGACGTGCGCGTACGCGGCGTCTACTGAAATGGCGCTGCCGGATTGGGCTCAGATCACAGGCTGCGCGACGCTCGGCGGCATCGGGCTGCGCATGCTCTGGCAAGAGGTCCGAGAACGGCGCAAGGATTGGAAAGCCGACCAGTCAGAGTCGGCCGCGATTCGAAACCTGAAGGAAGAGATGCAGCGCCAGTCGACGCGCATCGACTTGCTGGAAAAGAAATTGGACGAACGAGAGGCGGAGTTCGAAGCGGAGCGCACGCTCAGGCGCGCGGCCGAAGACGCGCTCGACAAGGAGAAGCGAAGAAGCGCGGCCCTGGAAGACCGAATAGTCGAATTGGAGCGCGATCTTGGCACGACTTAAACCTTGGTGGAAACCCGTAAAGCTCATCGTCATGGTGCTTCTGCTCGCATCGGTGGCGGGCTTCATCGGTGCGCAGTGGCAGCAGCGCGCAGACGCGGAGGAGCGCGCGACGCTGATCGCCCGATTTCCCGTCGTGCGCGCCGACGAGCGCAAGGCATGCGAACGCGAGTTCTTCGGCGAGATCGCCGGGCTTCAGCGGTTGAATCAGCAGGGCACGCAGGCGCTCGCCGACATTCGCGCACAGATGGAAGAGACGCACGAGCTCGCCGCGTACACGCTTCGCTTTCTCGGCGACCGCGCAAAGATCAACGACGCGCGGCAGAACACGATCATCAAGCAGGCGCGCGACGCGGCGGCGGCAGCATCGGCGGCAGCGAAGAAAAGCGAGGTCGTCGAACAGAAGATCAACGTCGCGACCGCGACCGCCGCAGAGGCGGCAAGTACGGCGAAGGCCGTCGACAGGAAGCTCGACAACGCAGTTCAACCCGCGCGCCCCGCGCAGCCGTGGATCGGCAACCGCAAGTAAGGAGGCATCATGCTCGGAACCATTCTTTGTATCGTCCTCGTCCTTTTGCTCGTCGGCGCATTGCCGAGCTGGCCCTATTCGTCGGGGTGGGGCTTCTATCCCGCGGGCGGCCTCGGGCTCCTGCTGCTGATCGTCGTCGTTCTCTTGCTGCTTGGGCGGCTGTGAGTCCATGAACGCGACCGACTACATCGACAAGGTCATCGGCCGAGAGGGCGGCTACTCGAACAACCCCGCGGACAAGGGCGGCGAAACCATGTGGGGGATCACGGCCGCGACCGCGCGCGCGTTCGGCTATGCCGGGCCAATGGCGCAGATGACGCGCGACACGGCGATCGCGATCTACCGCGCGCGCTACTGGACGCAGCCGCGCCTCGACCAGATCCAGACGGTCGACGGCGACATCGCTGAGAAGCTGCTCGATATCGGCGTGAACATGGGGCCGGCGACCGGCGTGCAGTTCATGCAGCGCGCGCTGAACGTCCTGAACCAGCAGGGAAAGGCGTTCCCTGATCTCGTCGTCGACGGCGGCGTCGGGGCGATGACGATCGCCGCGCTGAAGGCGTTCATCGAGCAACGCGGCAACGACGGCCGGCGCGTGCTGCTCGGCATGATCGCCGCGCTTCAGTCGGCGCGCTACATCGAGATCGCCGAGAAGAATCCGTCTCAGGAAGTCTTCGAATACGGGTGGCAACTCAACCGGGCCTTAGGGGTGGCAGCGTGATGGACTGGAAAAAGCTAATTGCGGGCGTGGCGCCGACGATCGCCGGGCTGGTGACGGGGCCATTCGCGCCGCTCGCGATGGGCGCGACCGCGGCGCTATCGAATCTGCTGCTCGGCAAGTCGGACGCGACCGACGACGAACTCGCCGCGGCGGTGCAGAACATGACGCCCGAGCAGCAGATCGCTGTGAAGCAGCTCGATATGCAATGGGAGAAGCAGCGGCAAGACTTTCTCCTGGCGCAAGGGCAGCAGGAACTCGACTCCGACAAGCTCGACACGCAGAACACGGCAGACGCGCGTGCGCGCGACATTGCGCTCGCGTCGCGCGGCGAGAACTGGCGCGCTGATGCGGCCGTCGTCTTCGTCTGTCTCGGCCTGATCTCGTGCCTGCTGTCGCTCGCGTTCTTCCGCGACAAGCTGCCCGGCGAAGCCGTCGGGATTATCAGCACGATCGCGGGCATCTTCGGCGGGTGCCTGAAAGACTACTTCAATTTCGAATTCGGATCGTCTCGCGAAAGCCGTCAGAAGGATGCGGTAATCGCGAACGTTGCGACAACCCCTGTTACGGTGGATCTCAAGAGATGAAAAAGCTATTCGCTGCGGCGCTCGCCGCAATCGCATCGATCGCGTTCGGCGCGACGACGACGCCCGTTCAATTGCTGAACCCGGCCGGCTCGGTTGCCGGGCAGGCGATTCTGTCGACCGGCCCGACCAGCGCTCCGGCATGGGGGACGGTTGCGCTCTCTGGCGTGACGGGTACGCTCGGCATCGCCAACGGCGGGACGGGCGCGACGAGCGCGAGCGCGGCGCTCGCCAATCTCGGTGGGCTCAGTACCACGTCGGCGGCCAGTACGTACCTGACCCAGTCGACCGCGTCGAGTACCTACCTCACGCAGACCAATGCCGCGAGCACGTACGCGACGATCACGAATCTGGCGCTGAAGGCGCCGCTCTCCTCGCCGACGTTCACCGGAACCGTCACGATCCCGACCGGCGCGAGTATCACGAAACCGAACATCGTCGGCACGGCCACGAACGACAACGCCGCAGCGGGCTCGGTCGGCGAGTACGTGAGCAATTCGGCGACGGGCGTCGCGCTCACGTCAGGGACGGCGGCGAATATCACGTCGGTCTCTCTGACGGCGGGCGATTGGGACGTGTCCGGCACGATCAGTTTCGTCCCGGCCGGCACGACCGTCCCTTCCGCTTTCAACTGCGGCACGAGCACGACGTCGGCGACGCTCGGCGCGCTCGGGACTCAGACGTTCTCGGCGTCGAGCGCCTTCCCGGCGGGGTCGGCGCAAGGCCTCGCCGCGCCGACGCAGCGCATCAGCGTGAGCGCGACGACGACGGTTTATCTCGTGGGCTCATCTGCGTTCACGACCAGCACGATGACGGCGAACGGCTTCATCCGCGCGCGGCGCGTGCGATGAAAAAAGCCGCCTCATGGGCGGCTTGTCGATGCTGGCGCAATGCTGTCTTTCTGGTGGCAAATAGAGGCAAATGCAGGCAAATAAATGACAGCCTTGCTTCCGTAAGTGATTGATTTTGCTACGTTTTGGTGGTGCGAGGAGGGGGACTCGAACCCCCACACCCTTGCGGGCGTCAGGACCTAAACCTGGTGCGTCTACCAATTTCGCCATCCTCGCAGCACGGGGGCTTTGCGAGGCAGCGGATTCGATCCTGCCGCACTTGACATACCCCGTGTCCGGCACTGGTCCACTGTGCCAAGCCGGGCATTCTAACGCATTCGTCAGGCGATGTCTGGGAATTTGCGTGACGATTGCATGGGTCGCTGCGCCATGCGGCGCGCGATGCTGGCGATATGTGCTTCGGCATTGCGGCGAGGCAGGCGTCTGCCTAGAATCTCGCTCAATCCTTCCGTTTCGCTTTCCCGCCCCTCAATGACCCGCAACGCGCGCAATCGCTTCGTCGCATGGCTCGGCATCGCCGCCATGTGGCTCGCCATTGTCGCGCCGGTCATCAGCCAGAGCACCGCCGCGCGCAACGCGGCGCTCGATCCCCAAGCCGCGCTCTGTACCGTCGATACGGTCGCCGGACTGCTCGCGCACGGCGGCGAGCACGCTGATCACCATGCCGTGCATGCGGACGCCGACGAGCACGCGGGCCATCACGACGCCGCTGGCCACTTCGAGGCCTGCGCGTATTGCGGGCTGCTCGCGCATCATCTGCCGGTCGCGTTGGCGGCGGCGCATGCGGTCACGCCTGTCGAGCGCGTCACGCGCGCGGTGCCCGTTGCCGCGGTCGACGCCGCCCGCTCGAAGTCATTTAACGCCGCGTCTGCGCGCGCGCCGCCCGTCCTTTCCTGAAGCCGTTCTCCGTCCGATCGCAGCGATTCTTGCCCGGCGCCTGAGCGCCCGGCGGCGCGCGCGTTCGCTCGTCAGCTCATTCAGGAACTCACCATGTTCACGCTCCTCACGCGAGCGCGCCGGCATTCGCGCCGTCGCGCCGTCGCGTCCGTGCACGCCGCATTGCCGTTGTCCTTGTTCGCTCATGCCGCATGGCCGGCCGCGCCGGCAACCGCAGCCGCTTCCGATACCGAGACCACGCTCGCACCCGTGTTGGTGACCGCGCAGTCAGCGCCCGTGAAATCGCCGCTCGATCCGAACCTGCCCGCGAGCGTCGCGACCGTCACCGCAGACGAGTCGCAGTACTGGAACGTCGTCACGCCCGAAGACGTGCTCAAGTACGCGCCGAACATGGCCGTGCGCAAGCGCTTCATCGGCGACGTGAACGCGCCGATCGCCGTGCGCGGCACGAGCAACGCCCAGACGGCGCGCGGCCTCGTGTATGCCGACGGCCTCTTGCTCAGCAACTTCCTCGGCAACACGTTCACCTTCGCGCCGCGCTGGTCGATGGTTTTCGCCGACGACATCGCGCGCACGGACGTCATCTATGGTCCTTACTCGGCGCTCTATCCGGGCAACTCGATCGGCGCGACCGTCGCGATCACGACGCGCATGCCGACGCAGTTCGAAGCCGACGCGAAAGTGCAGGCCTTCACGCAGCACTTCGATCTCTTCGGCATCAACCGCAGCTTCAACGGGGCGAATACGACCGCGACCGTCGGCGACCGTATCGGCAAACTGTCGTTTCTGATCGGCGTCGATCATCTGGAAAACACCGGGCAGCCGCTGCAATTCGCGACGCTCGCGCAATCGAAGACGCCCGCCACCGCCGCCGACCAGCCCGTGACCGGCGCGACGTTCTACAACGATCAGAACGGCGCGCGCACGGCGGTGCTCGGCACGGCGTCCGAGGGCATCGAGCGCACGTTCCAGGATCAGTTGCGCGTGAAGCTCGCCTACGACATCACGAACACGCTGCAAGCCGGCTTCACGCTCGGCTACTGGCATCAGAAATACAACAGCGATACGACGACCTTTCTGCGCGACACGGCCGGCAATCCGGTGTATAGCGGGCGCGTGAATATCGGCGGCTTTGAATACACGATTCCCGCCGCGACGTTCGCGCCGAGCATGGGATCGAGCGAGAACTTTCTCTACGCCCTCACGCTGCGCACGCACCACGACACCGGCTGGAACGCGGAAGCCGTCGCGTCGTACTTCGACATCACGCAGAGCATCGCGCGCACCGCGAATTCCGGCGTGCCCGGCGACGGCCCCGGCACGCTCACGGACGGCTCCGGCTCGGGATGGAAGTCGCTCGATTTGCGCACGAGCTGGACGCCGACCGTGCGCTCGGGAGTGGCCGCGCATGCGCTGTCGTTCGGCTATCACTACGACAACTACTTTCTCGACAATGTGAGCTCGAACACGGCCGCATGGCGCGATGGCGCGGGCATCTCGTTCGCCAACGCGTTCGGCGGGCGCACGCGCACGCAAGCGGTCTATGCGCAGGACGCGTGGCGCTTCCTGCCGCGCTGGGCGTTCACTTACGGTCTGCGTTACGAGAACTGGAATGCCTATGACGGCACGCGGGCTGTCGGCGCGACATCGCTCGATTACGGCGATGCGAGCCAGAGCCACTGGTCGCCCAAGGCGTCGCTTTCGTTCGACGCCACCAACGACTTGACGCTGCGCGCATCCATCGGGCGGGCGTACCGCTTTCCGACTGTCGGCGAGCTGTTCCAAGGGCAGATCAACGGCGTGTCGATCGTCAACAGCAATCCGAACCTCCAGCCGGAAGACGATCTTTCGAAAGAACTGACCGCGGAATGGGCGCACGGCAACGGCTTGTACCGCTTCACGCTCTTTCAGGACGACGTAAAGAACACCATCCTGAGTCAGACGAACACGACCGTCATTCCGAACGTCACCAACTTTCAGAACATCGACAAGGTGCGTTCGCGCGGCGCCGAAGCGAGCTACGAAGGGCAGGACGTGTGGCTGCGCGGCCTCGATCTCGCGGCGAACGTCGCGTACACGCAGTCGAAGATTCTCGCCAACAGCGGCAATCCGGCGTCCGTGGGCAAGTACTTCTATCGCATTCCGCTATGGCGGGCGAACGCGGTGGCGACGTATCGCGCGAACGCGAAAACCGCCGCGACGCTCGCGGTGCGTTATTCGGGACGCCAGTACAACACGCTCACCAACACGGACATCAATCCGGACACGTATGGCGGCACGAGCACCTACGCCGTCGTCGATGCCAAGTTCTCCTACAAGCCCACGAAGCGCACGGAGCTGGGCATCGGCGTCGACAACCTGTTCGATCGCCGCTACTACGTGTTTCATCCGTATGCGGGACGCACGTTCTATGTCGAAGGGCGCATCGGCATCTGATCTCCATTCATTCGCATTCGTTCGATTACAAAGGACACGTCATGCACGCACATTCCTCCACGCCCGCTTCGACTCAGAGCGACGCCGTCGCCGAGCGCCGCACGCTTTGGCGCTGGCACTTCTACGCCGGCCTCTTCGTGATGCCGCTTCTCATCGTGCTCGCCGTCACGGGCACGCTCTATTGCTTCCAGCCGCAGATCGAGCCGATGCTGTATCGCGACCGCATGGTCGTCGCCGATACGCACGGCCCGCGTCTTTCCACCGATGCGCTGCTCGCCAAAGCCGTCGCCCATGAGCCGCGCGGCGCCGTGCCGACGCTCGCGCAAATCGACACGCGTCGCACGCGCAGCGCGGAATTCGTGTTCCGCCTGCCTTCCGGCGAGAGTGAGAGCGTGTACGTGAATCCGTACGACGGCGCGGTGCTCGGCACGCTCTCCGTCGAGCATCGGCTGATGAAGCAGATCCGCAATCTCCATCGCGGGCTTATGCTCGGCAAGACCGGCGAACTCGCGATGGAACTCGCGGGATGCTGGACGCTCGTGATGATCGGCACGGGCGTCGCGCTGTGGTGGCCGTGGGGCGGCGCGGGCCGTCGCGCGGGCGGCGTGTGGCTGCCGCGTCTGACGCTCGAAGGCCGCGCGTGGTGGCGTGATCTGCACGCGGTGGGCGGCGTGTGGCTCGCGATCGGCGCGCTTTTCTTCGTGCTCAGCGGACTACCGTGGTCCGGATCGTGGGGCAAGCAGTTCAAGGCGCTGGCGACTTCGGCATCGCTCGGCTATCCGAAAGGCGCGTGGGGCGAGGCGCACGTCCATTCGAGCGTGCCCGCCGATCACGCGATGCACGCCATGCCGATGAAAATGGACGACCTCCCGCTGCATCAGACGCCGTGGGCCGTCGGCGCGACGGAGGTGCCGCAGACCGCGAAGGCGTCGGCAGCGGCGAGCCTCTCGCTCGACGATGTGATCGCGCTCGCCGCGAAACAGGGCGTGACGAGCGACTACGGCATCGCGCTGCCTACGTCATCGACGGGCGTCTACACGGTGTCGTATTTCCCCGCCGATCCGCGCTCGGAACGCACGCTGCACATCGACCAGTACAGCGGCCGCGTGCTGTCCGACATCTCGTACGGCACCTATGGCACGGTCGCGCGCTTCATCTCGTACGGCACGTCCTTGCACATGGGGCGCTATTTCGGCGTCGCCAATCAGATCGCGTGTTCGGCGATCTCGCTAGGGCTGGCCGCGCTGTCCGTCACCGGCTTCGTGGTGTGGTTCAAGCGCCGTCCGTCGCGCACGCTCGGCGCGCCGTCGCGGCCCGCGAAACGCCCGCCGATGCGCGCGTGGCGCGCCGGCCTCGCGCTCATCGGCGCGGTTTTCCCGCTGATGGGGCTGACGATGCTCGCCGTCTGGTGTCTCGACCGCCTCGCGTTCGGCGCGCGGGCACGAGCGCAGAGCTGACGCTTTTACGCGACGCCGAACTTCGAGCGCGTCAGTTGCTCGGCTTCGTTTGGCGTCGCGAATCGCGACATCGAGCGTGATCGGGCCGGGCTTGGGCGAGAATACGAGCGCGGTCGCAGGCGCAAATCTAGCGCCGCCTCTTTCTCATGCGACGCCGAACTTCAAGCGCGTCAGTTGCTCCGCTTCGTTTGGCGCGATTCGCGACATCGCGCGTAATGGGGCCGGGCGCGGGCGAGAATCGGAGCGCGGTCGCAGGCGCAAAGCTAGCGCCGCCGCTTTCTCATGCGACGCCGAACCTCAAGCGCGCCAGTTGCTCCGCTTCGTTCGCGAGCAGACGCGCGGCATCGCGAATGGCGACATCGAGCGTGATGGGGCCCGGCGCGGGCGAGAAGCATCCGCTGAAGAATTCAGACAGGCGCGGCAGCGCGGCCGGATCGACCGCGCCGGAGAGCAGCGACCCCGGCACGCCCGCCGCCCGCGCATGCTTGCACGCGATGAAGGGCGCCTTGCCGTGCAGCGTCTGCACGTCCGAGCGGCCTTCGCCCGTGATGAGCCAGTTCGCGCCTTCGAGCGCGGCATCCAGACCGATCTCGCGCGCGACGACTTCCGCGCCGGTCTCGAAGCGCGCGCCCAGCATGTGCAGCGCGAAGCCGAGACCGCCCGCCGCGCCGGCGCCCGGCTCGTTTCGTTTCACGAGACCCATCGCCGGTTCGAGCCGGTCCGCGAAATGGGCGAGGGCGGCGTCGATGGTGGCGATCTGCTCGGGCGTCACGCCCTTCTGCGGCCCGAAGACCGCGGTCGCGCCGTGCTCGCCGGTGAGCGGATTATCGACATCCGACATGCCGACGAACTCTGCTTCCTTCACGCGCGGATCGAGCCCCGATGCGTCGACCCGCGCGATCTTGCTGAGCGACGACGGCACCGGCGCGAGTTCGTTGCCATCCGCATCGAAGAGCTTCACGCCGAGGCCGACTAGCAGCCCGGCGCCGCCGTCGTTCGTGCTGCTGCCGCCGAGCGCGACGAAGAACCGGCGCGCGCCGGAGTCGAAGAGCGCGCGGATCGCCTCGCCCATGCCGAGCGTGCTGCGTTCGGCGACGGGCACGGCCATGCCGTCCGGGTCCGTGATGCCGACGACCTCCGCCGTCTCGATCATCGCGCTGCCGTCGGCGAGCAGTCCCGTCGCGGCGTCGCGGCGTGCTGCCGCCGCGCCGCGCACGTTCAGCATGCGGCGCTCGCCGCCGGCCGCGAGCATCGCGTCGAGGGTGCCTTCGCCGCCATCGGCCATCGGGCGAATGCGGATTTCCGCGTCCGGCCGCGCCCGCCTGATGCCTTCCGCGATAGCGTCCGCGACGCCTTGCGCAGAGAGCGATCCCTTGAACGAATCGGGCGCGATGACGACGACGGGAGCGGGCGTGGCGGACGTGGCGGACGTAGTGGGCATGGTGTCTCGAATGTTCTGTTTGAGGCGCGGCGTCGGACAACTGCGCGCAGGTTCGGTCAACGACGCGCGGCAAGCTTAGCAGCGCGCCGTCTCCGGCAAAATAGCGCGGCTGCGATAGCGGGAATTGTGCGCGGCCCCGACCGTCCGGAAAACGGGGATTTACGCCGTATCCGCGTCCTAAATCCGCCAAAACGCCCGAGAAACGCTCCATGCCGGTTCCCGCAAGCAGGCCCGCCTGATTTGTTTGCTAAAATGCTGGGCTCTGTTGGCTGACTCGCTCGGCGACGGTCCGGGCGTCTTCGAAACGCGCATGACATGCGCTTTCGCGAATCGGGCGTCGAAGCGTGGCGAGCGCCGGCAAGCTCACCGGACCCGCGCCTTTAGAACCGCGGAAGAACCGACCACCGAACGAACACCGAATCACTCTAGGACGATTGAAGCCATGGCTAACGTAGTTGAAAACCTCGGCAAGCTCGAACGCCGCCTGACCATTTCCCTGCCGAAAGACTCGGTGCAGAAGGAAGTGGATTCGCGCATCCGTCAGTTGGCCAAGAACGTGCGCATGCCGGGCTTCCGCCCGGGCAAGGTGCCGCTCAAGATGGTGACGCAGCAGTACGGCGGCCAGGTCGAGGCCGAAGTGCTGAGCGACAAGGTCGGCAAGGAGTTCTTCGATGTCACGCGCGCGGAAAACCTGCGCGTCGCGGGCCAGCCGAGCTTCGCGCCGAAGGCCGAGCCGGCCGCCGACGCGTATGCGTTCGACGCGACCTTCGAGGTCTATCCGGAAGTGAAGCTGGGCGATGTCGCCACCGCTGAGATCGAGCGCACCGTCACCACCATTTCGGAAGCCGAAGTCGACCGCACGCTCGAAATCCTGCGCAAGCAGCGCGTGCACTTCCACCCGCGCGGCGAAGGCGGCGAGCACGGCGACGGCGGCGCGGACACGGCGGCGCAGAACGGCGACCGCGTGACGCTCGACTTCGTCGGCAAGCTGGACGGCGTGGAATTCGAAGGCGGCAGCGCGCAGGACTTCGCGTTCGTGCTGGGCGAAGGCCGCATGCTGCCCGAGTTCGAACAGGCGGCGACCGGCCTGAAGGTCGGCGAAACGCGCGAGTTCGACCTGAAGTTCCCCGAGGACTATCACGGCAAGGAAGTGGCGGGCAAGACGGCGCAATTCACGATCACTGTGAAAAAGGTCGAATGGCCCCATATGCCGGCAGTGGACGCGGAATTCGCGAAGTCGCTCGGCATCGAAGACGGCGATCTCACGAAGATGCGCGCCGAGATCAAGGACAACCTGGAACGCGAAGCCAAGCGCCGCACGCAGCAGATCGTGAAGAACCAGGTCATGGACGCGCTGCTGAAGATTTCGGAACTGGACGTGCCGAAGGCGCTGATCGAGCAGGATCAGCAGCGCCTCGTGGAAATGGCGCGTCAGGACCTGCAGCAGCGCGGTGTGCCGAACGCAGCGGACGCGCCGATTCCGGCGGAAATGTTCGCCGAGCAGGCCGAGCGCCGCGTCAAGCTGGGCCTCGTGCTGGCCGAGCTGGTGAAGGCCAACGACCTGCAGGCGAAGCCCGAACAGATCCGCGCTGAAGTGGACGAATTCGCGAAAAGCTACGAAGACCCGAAGGAAGTCGTCCGCTGGTATTATTCGAACCAGCAGCGCCTCGCCGAAATGGAAGCGTACGTCGTGGAAAGCAACGTCGTCGAATTCGTGCTCGGCAAGGCCAAGGTGACCGACAAGGAAGTCAGCTTCGAGGAACTGGCCAGCGCAACGGCGCAAGCCTGACGCGGAAAGCCAAGGGGCGTGCGGGGTCGTCGGAGGGCGGCCCGCACGCCTTTTTTGCATTAAAGTTGTGCATGCACGTGCCGTTCTTTTGGATGTTCCTTCGTCGATCAGTACCCCTATTCCGAACAAGGAAATTGCATGACCTTTCGCGCTGAATTGCTCGATACGTTGGCGTCCCACGCTCCGCGGGACTTCGAAGCCCAGGCGCTCGGCCTCGTCCCGATGGTCGTGGAAACGAGCGGCCGTGGCGAACGTGCCTATGACATCTATTCCCGGCTCCTGAAGGAGCGCGTGGTGTTCCTCGTCGGCGAGGTCAACGACCAGTCGGCGAATCTCGTCGTCGCTCAGTTGCTGTTCCTGGAAAGCGAGAATCCCGACAAGGACATCAGCCTGTACATCAACAGCCCGGGCGGCTCGGTGTCGGCCGGCATGGCGATCTACGACACCATGCAGTTCGTGAAGCCGGACGTCTCTACGCTGTGCATGGGGCTTGCTGCCAGCATGGGCGCGTTCCTGCTGGCGTCGGGCGCGAAGGGCAAGCGCGTCGCGCTGCCCAACGCCCGCGTGATGATTCACCAGCCGCTCGGCGGCGCGCGCGGCCAGGCGTCGGACATCGAAATTCAGGCGCGGGAAATTCTGTACCTGAAGGAGCGTCTGAACCAGTTGCTGTCGCATCACACGGGTCAGCCGGTCGAGCGCATCGCGCGCGACACGGATCGCGACAATTTCATGTCGGGCGACGACGCGCAAGCCTACGGCATCGTCGACCAGGTGCTGCACAAGCGTCCCTGAAGGCGTCCGGAGCGGCGCCGCGCCGGCCCGGGAAACAGGGCCGGACAATGCGGATGGCGCATGCGGCGCAACGCCAAAACGCCTTTCGTGGCGGGCGCGCGGAGTCGAATCTGCGTGGCCGGATCGAAGGGCGTATCATGTAACAAGAGTGTCCGGAGGCTTACACATTTATGGCGGACAAAAAAGGTTCCAGCAGCGAAAAGCTGCTGTACTGCTCGTTCTGCGGAAAGAGCCAGCATGAGGTGAAGAAGCTCATTGCCGGCCCGTCGGTATTCATTTGCGATGAATGTATCGACCTGTGCAACGAGATCATTCGCGATGAAGCGGCCGGCGCGGCGGAAGAGGCCGGGCTGACCAAGTCCGACCTGCCGAGCCCGCAGGAAATCAGCGACATCCTGAATCAGTACGTCATCGGCCAGGAACGCGCGAAGAAAATTCTCGCGGTGGCCGTGTACAACCATTACAAGCGGCTCAAGCACCTCGACAAGAAGGACGACATCGAGCTGTCGAAGAGCAACATCCTGCTGATCGGGCCGACCGGCTCGGGCAAGACGCTGCTCGCGCAGACGCTGGCGCGCATGCTGAACGTGCCGTTCGTGATCGCGGACGCCACCACGCTCACCGAAGCGGGTTACGTCGGCGAAGACGTCGAGAACATCATTCAGAAGCTGCTGCAGAACTGCAACTACGAAGTCGACAAGGCGCAGCGCGGCATCGTCTATATCGATGAAATCGACAAGATCAGCCGCAAGTCGGACAACCCGTCGATCACGCGCGACGTGTCGGGCGAGGGCGTGCAGCAGGCGCTGCTGAAGCTCGTGGAAGGCACCATGGCATCGGTGCCGCCGCAGGGCGGGCGCAAGCATCCGAACCAGGACTTCATTCAGGTCGATACGACGAACATCCTGTTCATCTGCGGCGGCGCGTTCGACGGTCTGGAAAAGGTCATCACGGACCGCACGGAAAAGACCGGCATCGGTTTCGGCGCGAGCGTGAAGAGCAAGCAGGACCGCGACGCGGGCGAAGTGCTGCGCGAAGTGGAGCCGGAAGATCTGATCAAGTTCGGCCTGATTCCGGAGCTGATCGGCCGTCTGCCCGTCGTGGCGACGCTCGGCAAGCTGGACGAAGCCGCGCTCGTGAAGATTCTGATCGAGCCGAAGAACGCGCTGGTGAAGCAGTATCACAAGCTGTTCGCCATGGAACGCGTGGAACTGGAGATTCGTCCGGCCGCGCTGCAGGCCATCGCGCAAAAGGCGATTCGCCGCAAGACCGGCGCGCGTGGGCTGCGCTCGATTCTGGAACAGGCGTTGCTCGACGTGATGTACGAACTGCCGACGATGAAGGGCGTGTCAAAGGTGATCGTCGATGACAACACCATCGACGGCGACGGCAAACCGTTGCTCATCTACGAAGACGCACCGAAAGTAGCAGGGTCGAATTAAATCGGGCTGTGTGTCGGCGAAAGGCCGTTCATGGCGACGTGAACGGCCTTTGTTTTTATTTTTCGGTTTATCTTGTGGACGTTACTGACGAACTTGGACTACCGACTTTTCCCTTCCGATAAAGGCTTGCAATAGCTCTTAACGGCCTTACTTACGAACGAACCGATTCCATTAATGGGGAAATGAAATGTCAGGAACCCAACTCCTCCCGCAGGAACGCATCACGTTGCCGCTGCTCCCGCTGCGCGACGTAGTCGTGTTCCCGCACATGGTGATTCCGCTCTTCGTTGGGCGGCCCAAGTCGATCAAGGCACTCGAAGCCGCGATGGAAGGCGGCAAGCACATCATGCTCGTCGCCCAGAAAACGGCGGCGAAAGATGAGCCGACCGAAAAAGACATGTACGAAGTGGGGTGTGTCGCCAACATCCTGCAAATGCTCAAGCTGCCGGACGGCACCGTGAAGGTGCTCGTTGAAGGCTTGCAGCGCGCGAAAACGCTCTCGATCGAAGAGCAGGAAACCCAGTTCTCCTGCGACGTGATGCCGCTCGAACCGGACCACGCCGACAGCGCCGAGACCGAAGCCCTGCGCCGCGCGATCGTCTCGCAGTTCGATCAGTACGTGAAGCTCAACAAGAAGATTCCGCCGGAGATCCTGACCTCGCTGTCGGGTATCGACGAGGCGGGTCGTCTGGCTGACACCATCGCCGCGCATCTGCCGCTCAAGCTCGACCAGAAGCAGCACATCCTCGAGATGTTCCCGGTCATCGAGCGGCTGGAGCACCTGCTCGCGCAACTCGAAGCGGAAATCGACATTCTGCAGGTCGAGAAGCGCATCCGTGGGCGCGTGAAGCGTCAAATGGAGAAGAGCCAGCGCGAGTACTACCTGAACGAACAGGTCAAGGCCATCCAGAAGGAACTGGGCGAAGGCGAAGAGGGTGCGGATCTCGAAGAACTCGAGAAGCGCATCGCCGCCGCGCGCATGCCGAAGGAAGCCAAGAAGAAGGCCGATGCCGAGCTCAAGAAGCTGAAGCTGATGTCGCCGATGTCCGCGGAAGCGACCGTCGTGCGTAATTACATCGACACGCTGATCGGCCTGCCGTGGCGCAAGAAGAGCAAGGTCAACAACGACCTCTCGAACGCCGAACGCGTGCTGGACGAAGATCACTTCGGCCTCGAAAAGGTGAAAGAACGCATCCTCGAATATCTCGCGGTTCAGCAACGCGTCGAGAAGGTGAAAGCGCCGATTCTGTGCCTCGTCGGGCCTCCGGGCGTCGGCAAGACCTCGCTCGGGCAGTCCATCGCCCGCGCGACGAATCGCAAGTTCGTGCGCATGGCGCTCGGCGGCGTGCACGACGAGTCCGAGATTCGCGGTCACCGTCGCACGTACATCGGCTCGATGCCGGGCAAGATCCTGCAAAGCCTGGCGAAGGTCGGCGTGCGCAATCCGCTTTTCCTGCTCGACGAAGTCGACAAGATGGGCATGGATTTCCGCGGCGATCCGGCTTCCGCGCTGCTCGAAGTGCTGGATCCGGAGCAGAACCATACGTTCGCGGACCACTACATCGAAGTGGACTTCGACTTGTCGGACGTAATGTTCGTCGCGACGTCGAACTCGCTGAACATTCCGCCGCCGCTGCTCGACCGGATGGAAGTAATTCGCCTCTCGGGTTACACCGAGGACGAGAAGGTCAGCATCGCGCAGCGTTACCTGCTGCCGAAGCAAAAGCGCAACAACGGCCTGAAGGAAGGCGAGATCGAGGTGGCGGAGCAAGCCATCCGCGACATCATTCGCTACTACACGCGTGAAGCGGGCGTGCGTTCGCTCGAGCGCGAAGTGTCGAAGATCTGCCGCAAGGTCGTGAAGATGCTGCTCCTGAAGAAGGCGGATGGCGCGGTGAAGGTGGACGGTTCGAACCTCGACACGTTCCTCGGCGTGCGCAAGTACGACTTCGGTCTGGCCGCGAAGGAAAACCAGATCGGTCAGGTGACGGGTCTCGCGTGGACGGAAGTGGGCGGCGATCTGCTCACGATCGAAGCGGCGGTCATGCCGGGCAAGGGCGGCGTGATCCGCACGGGTTCGCTCGGCGACGTGATGAAGGAGTCGGTCGAAGCGGCGCGCTCGGTCGTGCGCTCGCGCTCGCGGCGTCTCGGCATCACGGATGAATCGTTCGAGAAGAAGGACATCCACATCCACGTGCCCGAAGGGGCGACGCCGAAGGACGGTCCGTCCGCCGGTATCGCGATGACGACGGCCTTGGTGTCCGTGTTGACCGGCATTCCGGTGCGCGCGGACGTGGCGATGACCGGCGAAATCACGCTGCGCGGCGAAGTGCTGCCGATCGGCGGGTTGAAGGAGAAGCTGCTGGCGGCGCATCGCGGCGGCATCAAGCTCGTGCTGATCCCGGAAGAGAACACGAAGGATCTGGCCGACATCCCCGACAACGTGAAGAACGCCATCGAGATCGTGCCGGTTCGCTGGATCGACCGCGTGCTGGAACTGGCGCTGGAACGTCTGCCCGAACCGCTGCCGGAAGAGGAAGCGAAAGCGACCCCGGTGGCAGCGGAAGCGCAGAAAGACCAGCCCGCTACGGGCGACGTCGTGAAGCACTGAGCGTCTTAAGGCATCAAGCGAAACCCGCGGCTTCGTCCGCGGGTTTTTTTTCGTCTGCCCGCTTGTAGATCACTTAAGCACGGTTCCAATCGGGCGCAACGATCAAGACGGGACTGATCGGCCATATCGCGCACCGGTCATCGACGGCGTGCGCGCGACGCTGGAGAACGGCGATTCGGTGACTCGTCGGATCCGGCACCTTCGTCGCAGGCGAGCGCGCCGCCTGCGGGCGCGGCGATCACCGTCGAAGCGGCAAAAATTCCCAAGTTGCGCGCTGGCAAAGCCCTGAAGGATGCGTTAAACTAGCTGACTCGCTGGGAACGGTGCAAATCACCGGTTCTTCTGTTCCAGCCGAACAGAAATCCGGGTGCTTAGCTCAGTTGGTAGAGCGGCGCCCTTACAAGGCGTAGGTCGGGAGTTCGAGCCTCTCAGCACCCACCACTTCCAGCAATGCAGTAGCTTCAGCAGCACCCAGGAGCGGTAGTTCAGTCGGTTAGAATACCGGCCTGTCACGCCGGGGGTCGCGGGTTCGAGTCCCGTCCGCTCCGCCAAGAACGACTGAAAATCCCGCAAGCTTCACGGCTTGCGGGATTTTTCTTTTCGGCGGCATTCGTTAATTATCCTAATGATCCTGGAGTTGCAGTTCGCGCAACGATTCGGGCTAGGATGAAACATCGCGCGTCGGATAAACGAAAGATCGCCGCATCAAAAAGCGCAAAACGCCGCCGGCTTTCGCCTTTTCCCCTCCCGCTGTTGTAATATCGAGCGTTTTGTCTAACCTCGCAGCGCAACGCATGCTCGACTTCTTCCGCAACCACCAGCGCCTGATGATGGCCCTGCTGATTCTCATCATCGTGCCCGGACTGGGTATCGTCGGGATTCAGGGCTTCAGCAACTTCTTCGACGAAAGCGCCTACGTCGCCAGCGTGAACGGTCACAAGATCACGCGCGCCGAATATGAAAGTGCCTTCCGGCAGCAAGTCGACCGCGCCCGCGCCATGCTCGGCGCGCAGTTCGACCCCAAGATGTTCGACTCGCCCGAGACGCGCAGCGCGATGGTCAACAGCCTCGTGCAGCAACGCGTCATGGCCGACGAAACCCAGCGCCTGCATCTCACGGCCTCGGACGACGCCGTGCGCCGCGCGCTGCTGTCCGATCCCGGCATTGCGTCGCTGCGCAAGCCGGACGGCACCATCGACCTCGACCGTTACAAGCAGCTTCTCGCAATGCAGGGCATGACGCCCGCGCAATACGACGAACGCATGCGTTACACGATCGCGAACGATCAGATTCCGTCGAGCATCCAGCAGAGCGCGTTCACGTCGAAGTCGCTCGCGCAGAACCTGACGGAACTGGCCGAGCAGCGCCGCTCCGTGCAGGGCCTGTCGCTCCGCACCGCGGACTACACCGCGAAGGTCCAGCCGACCGACGCGCAACTGCATGCCTACTACGACGCGCATCGCAACGCATTCGCGACGCCCGAGACGGCGACGATCCAGTATCTCGTGCTGTCGCCGGCCACGCTCGCGGCGGCATCGAGGCCGAGCGACGCCGACCTCAAGAAGTTCTACGACGACAACATCCAGCGTTATCGCACGCAGGGCGAAGTGCGCGCGAGCCACATTCTGATCAACGCGCCGAAGGACGCCAGCGCCGCCGACAAGGCCAAGGCGAAGCAGAAGGCCGAAGGTCTGCTCGCGCAAGTGAAGGCGCACCCGGACCAGTTCGCGGAGATTGCCAAGAAGAATTCCGATGACCAGGGCTCGGCCGACAAGGGCGGCGATCTCGGTTACTTCGCGCCCGGGCAGATCGCGGGCGGCAAGGCATTCGACGACGCCGCGTTCAGCCTGAAAAAGGGCGAGGTCAGCAACATCGTCGAATCGGACTTCGGTTATCACATCATTCAGGCGACGGATGTGAAGCCCGCCGCGACGAAGCCGTTCGACGAAGTGAAGGACGCCGTCGCAAAGGAGTACGCCGCGCAGCAGGGCGGAAAGGGCTTCGCGGACAGTGCGCAGGGCTTCACGGACCTCGTCTACGAGAAAGAGAAGTCGCTGCAGCCCGCCGCCGACAAGTACAAGCTGACGATTCAGACCGCCACGGTCGGACCGAAGCCGAATACGCAGTTGCCGCCGGACAATCCGCTCAACAACGCCAAGTTCCTGGCAGCCGTGTTCGCGCCGGATTCGGTAAAGCAGCACTACAACACCCAGGCGATCGATGTGGGCAACAACACGCTGATCGCCGCTCGCGTGACCGACTACAAGGCGCCTACGGTGCCGGCGTTCGACGCCGTCAAGGACGCCGTGCGCACGAAGGTCGTCGCGGAACAAGCTGCGGCGCTCGCCCACAAGGAAGGCGAAGCCAAGCTCGCCGAATTGCAGAAGTCGAAGTCGGCGGACGGGTTCACGTCGGCCGTCACGGTCTCGCGCAACGACGCGCAAGGCTTGCCGCCTGCCGCGCTCGCGGCGATTTTCAAGGCGGACGCATCGAAACTGCCGGCTTATGTGGGCGTCGATCTCGGCGCGGACGGCTACGCCATTTATCGCGTGAACGGCATCGAGAAGGCCGCCCCGGTCGCAGCGGATCGCCTCGCGGGCGCGCAGCAGCAGATAGCGCAGGTCTACGGGCAGGCCGAAATGGAAGCCTATATCGACTCGCTGAAGGCGCGCTCGAAGGTCAAGCTCAGCGCGGCGCCTGCGCCGTCCGCGAACGAGTAAGCATCTCAAGCGTCGCTCACGAAAAAGCCCCCGTATCCGGAAGGAGCGGGGGCTTTGTCTTGGCGGACATCCGCGTTCAGTCGCCTGCGATGTCTCGGCACATCACAGAGCGAACGCGGACTTACAGGCAGCCTTGAATGTCGCCGGTCGCGTCGCTGCCGGCTGCGCCCGAGGCGCGGAAGCCGACCCACGTACCCGGACCGGACCACGACGGACGCACCACGGCCGCTGCGCCGTTAGGCGGCTGCTGGCCCGGAACGAAGACGTCGACGGCCTGGTCGTTCGCGAGCGTGTCTTGCGAAATCACCTGTTGCTGCGACTTCGTCGCCCACTGCTGGGCGATGCATTGCGCGACCACCTTCGGCGCCTTCTGGCTCGTGCCGACTTGTTGCACACCGGCAGGCGGCTGCGCAGCACAGGCAGAGATCGCAACGGTCAATGCGAGCAAGGGGAAATATTTCACGTGACCTCCTTGTAGAGTCGCCCGATGTCGAGCGGGTTATAAGAGTGACGCGAGAGTCTGATGACTAATCGTGGCCGCGTTTCGCGTTTTTCCAGACACTACGGCGCTTGCGTTGCGCTATTGCGACGCGCTTGCGCCCAGCAAGGGTTTTAACGTCGGCCAGACGTTGTTCAATAGCAATGGCTGCGCCTGAGCCGTCGGATGAATCTGGTCGGACTGGAACATCGAGGGCTTGTCTTCGATGCCCGCGAGCAGGAACGGCACGAGCGCGGCGTGCTTGTCCTTCGCGATGCGCTCGTACACCGCGTGGAACTTTTGCGAATAGTCGGGGCCGTAGTTGGGCGGCACATACATGCCGATGAGCAGCACTTTCGCATGCGCCGCCTGCGACGCGTCGACGATGCCGCGAAGGTTCGCCTCCGTGGTCGCGAGCGGCACGCCGCGCAGCGCATCGTTGGCGCCGAGTTCGACGATGACGACCGACGGCTTGATGCGCGCGAGCACTGCGGTGAGCCGGGCGCGTCCGCCGCTCGTCGTGTCGCCGCTGATGCTCGAATTGGCGACGCTATAATCGAGACGCTCTTTGGCCAGCCGCTCGCGCAGCAGCGCGACCCAGCCGGTATCGCGCGGCAGGCCGTATTCCGCGGAAAGACTGTCGCCCAGCACGACGATGGCGGGCTTCGTCTGCGCATCGGCAGCCTGAGCATTCGAGAAAGCGGCCGCCGACAACATCATGCTCGCGATCGCAGCCTTCACGAAGCCGCGCGCGCTCCAGTTCTTATTCAAGGTGTCCATGCAAAACAATACTGAGCCGGTCATCGAAGTTCGGGGATTGAGCAAACGGGTGAAGGACGCCACGGGCGAGCTGACGATTCTGGACAACATCGACTTGTCCATCGCGAAGGGTAGCAGCGTGGCGATCGTCGGCGCATCGGGATCGGGCAAGTCGACGTTGCTCGGCTTGCTCGCGGGATTGGACAGCGCGAGCGACGGCTCGGTTCGCCTGCTCGGCAAGGAGTTGTCGGCGTTGAACGAAGACGAGCGCGCCGCGCTCAGAAGCGGCGCGGTCGGTTTCGTGTTCCAGTCGTTCCAGTTGATGCCGCACCTGACCGCGCTCGAAAACGTCATGCTGACGCTCGAGTTGCGCGCCGAGATGCCGCACGATCAGATCGCGCAGCGTGCGCGCTCGCTGCTCGATCAGGTCGGGCTCTCGCAGCGGACCGGGCATTATCCGAAACTGCTCTCGGGCGGCGAACAACAGCGCGTCGCGCTCGCACGCGCCTTCGTCACGCATCCCGCCATTCTTTTTGCCGATGAACCCACCGGCAGTCTCGACGCCGCGACCGGTTACGCGATCATCGACCTGATGTTCGAGATGAACGCGCGCAACGGCGCGACGCTCGTGCTCGTCACGCACGACACCGAACTCGCGCAACGCTGCGACGCGACGGTCACGATCGAAGCGGGGCGGCTCGTCAACGGTCTCGCCGTCTAGACGTGAAAACGCCCGCATCGGCGAGGATGCGGGCGTCAGCACGAACGGCAATTCAACGCTTGAGCGCCTTGCGCGCGCGCTCGATCAACGCGGACGTCGACGAATCGTGCTTGGCCGGATCCACGCTCGCTGCCGTGATATCCGCCTCGACGACCTTGCCGAGAATCTTGCCCAGTTCGACGCCCCACTGGTCGAACGAATTGATGTCCCACACCGTTCCCTGCACCAGCACCTTGTGCTCGTAAAGCGCGATCAGCGCGCCGAGCGACTGCGGCGTGAGCGCGTCGAGCAGGATGGTCGTCGTCGGCCGGTTGCCGGGGAAGCTCAGGTGCGTCGCGAGTTCTTCCTTGCCCGGACCCGCCACCTTCTTCGCTTCTTCGAGCGTGCGGCCGAGCATCAGCGCCTCGCTCTGCGCGAAGCAGTTCGCGAGCAGCTTCGCGTGATGATCGACGAGCGGATGTTCCGGCGTCAGCAGCGCGATGAAGTCGATCGGGATGATGGTCGGCCCTTGATGCAGCATCTGAAAGAACGCGTGCTGGCCGTTCGTGCCGGGCTCGCCCCAGATCACCGCGGCGGTCGGGTAATCGACCATGCCGCCGTCGAGCGTCGCGGACTTGCCGTTGCTTTCCATCTCCAGTTGCTGGAGATACGACGGCAGATAGTGCAGCGCCTGCGAATACGGCGCGACGAGATCGCTTTGCGAGCCGAAGAAGTTGCGATACCAGATGCCGATCATGCCCATCAGCACCGGCAGATTCTGCGCGAGCGGCGCGGTGCGGAAATGCTGATCCATCGCGTCGGCGCCTTGCAGCAGCGCCTCGAAGTTCTGCGGCCCGACCGACAGCATGATGGATAGTCCGACCGCCGACCACAGCGAGTAGCGCCCGCCGACCCAGTCCCACATCTCGAAGACGTTCTCCTTCGCGATGCCGAACTTCACGACCTCGGCCGTATTCGCCGACACGCCGACGAAGTGCTTCGACAGCTGGTCTTCCGGACAGCCCTGTTTCAGGAACCAGTCGCGCATGGAGTGCGCGTTGGTCATGGTTTCGAGCGTGGTGAAGGTCTTCGAGACGACGATGGCGAGCGTCTCTTCCGCGTCGATCTGCTGCAGCACGCTGTAGAGATCGGCGCCGTCGACGTTGGAGACGAAGTGCGTGTCCAGTTCCTTCGACGCGAGATGATGCAGCGCGTGCACGACCATCTTCGGCCCGAGATCCGAGCCGCCGATGCCGATGTTCACCACATGGCGAATGCGCTTGCCGGTATAGCCGGTCCACGAACCGTCGCGGACCTTGTCGGCGAACGCGGCCATCTTCGCCTTTTCTTTCTGCACCTGTTCGTGGAACGGCGCATCGGGCGACTGCGCGCGCAGCGCCGTGTGCAGCGCGGCGCGGCCTTCGGTGACGTTCACGGTTTCGCCGGCGAACATCGCGTCGCGGCGCTTCGTGACGCCGGCTTCTTCGGCGAGCTGGACGAGCAGTTCGAGCGTGGCGTCGGTGATGCGGTTCTTCGAGAAGTCGATCGTGAGGCCGCCGCCTTCGAACGTCAGGCGCTCGGCGCGCGTCGGCGCCGTGTCGTTTTGCGGCGCGAACCAGTCGCGCAGGCGCTCGCCGGAGATGGCATCGTAGTGCGATTGGAGCGCCGACCAGGCAGGGTGCGATTTGAGCGTCATAGCGGTCTGATAGTCCAGAGTGACAGTGGGAAACGTCCGTGCGGATGCGGTTTGCCGAGGCTGCGTACTGCGACCATCGAAGGTTCGTGAACGCGGTGCGTGCCGCCGCGGATGCCCGAATCGAAGCAACGAATCAAAGGGAGTATAGCGACGATGCGCGAATGAATGCTCGCAAGCCGTCACAAGCGCGGCGGCATTAGCCGTTCGGCGGATAAAAGAGGCGGTTGATGAGACCGCGCACTTCGGGCGCGAGTTCGCCCGCCGTCAGCCCCGCCGGTCCGATGCCGCGACCGGTCAGCGACTGCGCGGCGAGTCCGTGCAGATAGACGCCCGCGAGTGCGGCTTCGTACTGCGGCAGCTTTTGCGCGAGCAATGCGCCGATCAATCCGCCGAGCACGTCGCCTGTGCCGCCGGTGGCGAGTCCCGCGTTGCCGGTCGGGTTCACGGCGACGCGCCCATCCGGTGCCGCGATCACCGTGCCCGATCCTTTCAGCACGACAACAGCCGCGAAGCGCGCCGATAGCTGCCGGGCGGCGGCGATGCGATCCGCCTGCACGGCTTTCGCGTCGGATTGCAGAAGCCGCGCGGCCTCCAGCGGATGAGGCGTCAGCACGCACGGATCGCCCGCGCGGCCGCGCGCCGCCACTTCGCCCGCCAGCGCGTCGTCCGTCGCGACGAGGTTAAGCGCGTCGGCATCGAGCAGCTTGGGCATGTCGAGCTTGAGCACATCGGCGAGCACACGCTTCGCGCGATCCGTCTTGCCCATGCCGCAGCCGATGGAAAGCGCATCCGTCTTGTCGAGCGCGAAGCCGTCGACGTGGTGCAGCATCAGCTCGGGATGCGGCGGGTCGTAGGGCGGGCCGCCTTCGCCCAGAAATGCGACGTGGACCTTGCCCGCGCCCGCATAGAGCGCCATGCGCGCCGCGAGGATCGGCGCGCCGCACATGCCCGTGTCGCCGCCCACGACGGCCAGCGTGCCGAACGTGCCCTTGTTGGTCGCGAAGTCGCGCGGCGGCAGGCTCGCCCGGAAAAGCGCTGTCGCGTTGAGCATGATCGAAGGCGCGGCGGGCGGCTCCACGTCCAGCGTCGCGACGTGCAGCGTGCCGCACAGATCGCGGCCGAGCGCGGTGATGAGGCCCGGCTTCGCGCCGATGAAGGTGATCGTCGTGTTCGCGCAGAGCGCCTCGCCGCCGCCGACGGGCGCGCCGGTATCGCTGTCGAGGCCGCTCGGCACATCGAGCGCGAGCACCCGGCCGGACTCGCGCGCGCGACGCGACATGCGCGCGGCCAGCGTCGCGAAGACGCCATCGAGCGGGCGCGTGAGTCCGATGCCGAACATGCCGTCGACGAGCCAGCCGAAACCGTCGAAGGAAGCGGGCGGGTCGCTCTTGATCGGCACGCCGGCCGCCTGCGCGGCATCGAGCGCCCAGCGCGCGTCGTCGGGCTTCACGGCTATCGGCATGCAAACCTCGACGGCCACGCCCGCGCGGTGCAGATGCTCGGCGACCACGAGGGCATCGCCGCCGTTGTTGCCGGGGCCTGCCACGATCCACACCGGCAGCGCGCGGGCACCGGGATCGCGGGAGAGGGCATCGAGCAGATACTGCGCGGCGGCCGCGCCGGCGCGGGCCATCAGTGTGTGCGGCGGCAGCGCGGCGGCGGCTCGCGCTTCGAGGTTGCGCAGTTCCGCGAGCGTCAAGAGCGGGAGCGCGTCGTCGTCGGGCGTAAAGTAGGAAGCGGATGCGGTCATGTTCGCGTAGAAAGAATCGGCGATGGTCCGGCTCGCACCCTTCATGCCACGCCGCGTCAGGCGGGCGGCTCGCGCGTCAGACGCGCATCAGAAGCGTTCCATGCCGATGGCCGCGAGCGTCTCGGCGGGAAGATCGGGCGCGACACCGGAGACGAGATCCGCGACCACTTTAGCAGACCCGCACGCAAGGCCCCAGCCGGCGGGACCGTGCGCCGCGTTGATGAAAAGACGCGGATGCCGCGTCGCGCCGACGACCGGCAGCCCGTCCGCCGAAAGCAGCCGCAAGCCGTCCCACGAACGCGCAGCCGATACGCGCGCGGCACCCGGAATCCAGTCGTGCGTGCCTTGGCCGAGCACGTCGAAGGCGCGGCGCGCGAGCCCGGCGTGCGCGGGTTTGTCGGCTTTCGCGAAGCTCTGGAAAACGCCCGCGCCGCCGACGCGCAGCCGCTGATGCACCCGCGACATCGTGATGCGCTTCACCGAATCGATCACCGTGATATGCGGCGCGCGTTCCTCGTAGGCGACGGGCGCGGTCAGCGTGTGCAGGCGCAGCGGAAACAGCGAAGGCGTGGAGCGAAAGCCGCCGACGAGCGCGGGCGTATCCGCGCCCGCCGCGACGACCACCGCATCGGCGGATATGACTTCGGCGTCGGCGTGGCGCTTCCTGTCGTCCTTCGAGCGGGCAAGCTCGACAGCGGCGCGCCGGTCTTCGAGCCGCAGCGACGCCACTTCGCAATTCATGCGGAACTCGACGCCGGCTTCTTCCAGCAATTGCTTCAGTTGCTTCGTTAAAAGCGGGCAATTGGCGGTGCGTTCTTCGGGGAGCAGAACGCCGCCCGCGAATGCGGGATCGTCCGGCACCGAAGGCTCCGCCCGAACGCATTCGTCAGGCGCAAGCTGCCGGTGCGGCACGCCGAAGCGCTTCAGAAGGTCGATGGCGGCTTGCGCGTCGTCGAGTTCGCGGGCGTGCCGGAAGACGTGCAGCATGCCGACGCGCTGCTCGTAGTCGAGTTCGAAGCGCGCTTCGATATCGGCGAGCGCGCGCCGCGACAGTTCGACGAGCGGCTGCAAGCGCGCGTACTGCGCCTCGAACGCCTGCGGATCGCGCAACTCGCCGAGTCGCTTGAGAAAATCGCGCGCGGCGCCGTCGAAGCCCGTTTTCACGATCATGCCGCTTTGCTTCGCGCGGCTCGACGCCATGAATGTCGGCCCGAACCAGACGTCGAGCGGCGAGGGCAGAAGCGCGCCGCCCTGGCCGTACGTCGCGCCCTGCGCGACGGTCGCGTGGCGCTCGATCACACAGACGCGATGCCCGGCCGCGTGCAACTGATAAGCGGTGGCGATGCCGGCGATTCCTCCGCCGATGACGATGACATCCATGACTTTTTGTGCCCGAGGGCGGGAGAACGCACGCGCGGCGCGGCGCATCGAGCGCCCTGCGAGCCGCGTGTCCTGACGGTAAGACGGCAGGCGCGGCGGCAGGCCGCGCCCGAAGAAAGCGCGCCATGATAGCGCCAAATGCGCCGTCGAGGGACGCCCATTCCAGCACTGCTCACGTGTCAAAAAGCATGTCAGCAAGCCGTGCGACCGAGCCGCCAAATTTCAGGATGACGGGCGCCACCACGACGGCACTGCCCGGCCGGGCGCAGCCGATTTCGAGACGCATCCGGGTTATAATCGCGGTCTTCACTCCGCCTCACGCCGCTTTCCCGCACTCGGCGCGCCGAGTGCCATCGAGCGGCTCACAGACGTCATCGACGCACCGTCACAATGGCCCATTTCTCGTGTTTCCCCGGCGCTTCGGCCCTCTCCGATTTCCGTCAGACTCGTCTCCTCGAAACGCTGGCCCGCATCGACGCCAACATCGTCGGCGTGCGCGGACAATTCCTGCATTTCGTCAACGCGTCCGAGCCACTCAGCGACGAGGACACGAACCGCATCCACGCGCTGATGCACTACGGCACGCCGTTCGCGGACCAGAAAGAGCGCGGCCACGTCGAAACGTTCCTCGTCGTGCCGCGCTTCGGCACCGTGTCGCCGTGGGCGAGCAAGGCGACCGACATCGCGCATCACTGCGGTCTGACGCAGGTGCGGCGCATCGAGCGCGGCGTCGAGTATTCGGTCGTCATGAAAAGCGGGCTGCTCGGCGGCAAGAAGGCGCTGTCGGACGAAGCGCGCGCGCAGGTCGCGGCCGCGCTGCACGATCGCATGACCGAAAGCGTCGCGGCATCGCGCGATCAGGCACTGCATCTCTTCGATGAACTGCCCGCGAAGCCGCTGCAAACGGTCGATATCATCGGCACCGGGCGCGCCGCGCTGGAAGCGGCGAACGTCGAACTGGGTCTCGCGCTGGCGGACGACGAGATCGACTATCTGGTCAACGCGTTCCAAGCCCTCGGGCGCAATCCGACCGATGTCGAACTGATGATGTTCGCGCAGGCCAACAGCGAGCACTGCCGCCACAAGATCTTCAACGGCGAGTGGACCATCGACGGCGAGAAGCAGGACATGTCGCTCTTCCAGATGATCCGCAACACGGAGAAGCTGAATCACGAAGGGACGATCGTCGCGTATTCGGACAACTCGGCGATCATGCGGGGCGGCGTGGCGGAACGCTGGTTCCCGCGCGGCGAGAGCGAGCACTACGAGCGCCACGTCGAGCTGACGCACACGCTGATGAAGGTCGAGACGCACAATCACCCGACCGCCATTTCCCCGTTCGCGGGCGCGGCGACGGGCTCGGGCGGCGAAATCCGCGATGAAGGCGCGACCGGCCGCGGCGCGCGTCCGAAAGCGGGTCTCGCAGGCTTCACGGTGTCGAATCTGGATCTGCCCGACGCGCGTCAGAAGTGGGAAAACGCCCGCGACAGCGCCACGCCGCGGTCCGCGCGCAATCCCGCCGACACGCACGAGCCGTATGGCCGCCCGAACCGCATCGCTTCGCCGTTGCAGATCATGATCGACGGCCCGATCGGCGCGGCTGCCTTCAACAACGAATTCGGCCGGCCGAATCTCGGCGGCTACTTCCGCACTTACGAGCAGAACGTGGCGGGCCGCGTGCGCGGCTATCACAAGCCGATCATGATCGCGGGCGGCATCGGCAATATCTCGGACCAGCACACGCACAAGCACGACTTGCCGGCCGGCACGCTCCTGATCCAGATCGGCGGGCCGGGCATGCGCATCGGCATGGGCGGCGGCGCGGCTTCGTCGATGGCCACGGGCGCGAACACCGCCGAGCTCGACTTCGATTCCGTGCAGCGCGGCAATCCCGAGATTCAGCGCCGCGCGCAGGAAGTCATCAACGCGTGCTGGCAGATGGGCGAGCGCAACCCGATTCTGTCGATTCACGACGTCGGCGCGGGCGGCATTTCGAACGCGTTTCCGGAACTCGTCGACGGCGCGGGCAAGGGCGCGCGCTTCGAACTGCGCAAGGTGCAACTCGAAGAAAGCGGGCTGTCGCCGCGCGAAATCTGGTCGAACGAAGCGCAAGAGCGCTACGTGCTGGCGATTGCACCCGCCGATCTGACCGCGTTCGAAGCCATCTGCGCGCGCGAGCGTTGCCCGGTCGCGGTCGTCGGCGTGGCGACGGAAGAGCGTCAACTGAAACTGATCGACGACGAGAACGAAGGCCAGCAGCCGGTCGACATGCCGATGGACGTGCTGCTCGGCAAGCCGCCGAAGATGCATCGCGACGTGAAGCGCGAGCGCGCGCAGTTCGAGCCGGTGGACGTGACCGGCCTCGCGCTGTCGGAAGTCGCGCTCGACGTGCTGAAGCATCCGACGGTGGCGAGCAAGTCGTTTCTGATCACCATCGGCGACCGCTCGGTGGGCGGCACGACCGCGCGCGACCAGTTCGTCGGTCCGTGGCAGGTGCCCGTCGCCGACTGCGCGATCACGACGATGGACTACGCGGGCTTTCGCGGGGAAGCGATGACGATGGCCGAGCGCACGCCGCTCGCCGTGATCGACGCGCCGGCTTCCGGCCGCATGGCCGTCGGCGAAGCGGTGACGAACATCGCGTCCGCGCCGATCGAATCGCTGAACAAGCTGAAGCTCTCCGCCAACTGGATGGCCGCGTGCGGCAGCCCGGGCGAAGACGCCGCGCTCTATGCGACCGTGAAGGCGATCGGCATGGAACTGTGCCCGGCGCTGGGCATCAGCATTCCGGTCGGCAAGGATTCGCTGTCGATGCGCACCAAATGGCAGGACGCGCGCGGCGCGCAAAAGGAAGTGGTGTCGCCGGTGTCGCTCATCATCTCGGCGTTCGCGCCGGTCGAAGACGTGCGCCGGCATCTGACGCCGCAACTCGTCGCCGATACGAACACCGTGCTCATCGCGATCGATCTCGGGCGCGGGCGCAATCGCCTCGGCGGCAGCATTCTCGCGCAAGTCACGCAGCAGGTCGGCGACGCCGTGCCCGACCTGGACGACGCCGAAGACCTGAAGCGCTTCTTCGCCGCCATCCAGTCGCTCAATGCAGACGGCAAGCTGCTCGCGTACCACGACCGCTCGGACGGCGGCCTCTGGGCGACGGTCTGCGAAATGGCGTTCGCCGGGCACGTGGGCGTGTCGCTGAACGTTGACATGCTGACGCTCGACGCCGAGCACGAATCCGATTACGGCGACGCCAAGGACTGGGCAAAGCAGACGAGCGGCCGCCGCGACGACCGCACTGTTCGCGCGCTCTTCGCCGAAGAACTGGGTGCGGTCGTGCAGGTGCGCGCAGCCGACCGCGACGCGGTGCTCGCCGCATTGCGCGAACACGGTTTGTCGGCGTGCTCGCACGTGATCGGCAAGCCGAACGAGCGCGATGCCGTCGAGATTTATCGCGACGCGAAGAAGATTTTCGATGCGCCGCGTGTCGAACTGCATCGCGCATGGAGCGAGGTGAGCTGGCGCATCGCGCGTCTGCGTGACAATCCGGCCTGCGCGGACGCCGAGTACGACGCGCTGCTCGACGCGAGCGACCCGGGCCTTTCGCCGGTGCTCACGTTTGATCCGGCGCAAGACGTGGCCGCGCCTTTCATTGCGACGAACAAGCGCCCGCGCGTGGCGATTCTGCGCGAGCAGGGCGTGAACTCGCATCTGGAGACGGCGTACGCTTTCGACCGCGCCGGCTTCGACGCGCACGACGTGCACATGAGCGACCTGCTCGAAGGCCGCGCGACGCTCGCCGATTTCGCGGGCGCGGTGGCGTGCGGCGGCTTCTCGTACGGCGACGTGCTCGGCGCGGGCGAGGGCTGGGCGAAGACCATCCGCTTCAATCCGCGCCTCGCGGACATGTTCGCGGCGTTCTTCGCGCGCCAGGACACGTTCGCGCTCGGCATCTGCAATGGCTGCCAGATGATGTCGAGCCTCGCGTCGATCATCCCGGGCGCGGAAAGCTGGCCGAAGTTCACGCGCAACAAGTCCGAGCAGTTCGAGGCGCGCTTCTCGCTGGTGGAAGTGCAGAGCTCGCCGTCGATCTTCTTTGCCGGCATGGAAGGCTCGCGCATTCTGGTGGCGGTCGCGCACGGCGAAGGCTTCGCTGACTTCTCGCAACAGGGCGATGCAGCGAGCGCGCTCGTCGCGATGCGTTTCGTCGATCATCGCGGCAACGCGACGGAGCAGTATCCGTTCAACCCGAACGGGTCGCCGCAGGGCATTACGTCGGTCACGACGCCGGATGGCCGCTTCACGGTGCTGATGCCGCACATGGAGCGCGTGCATCGCAATGTGCAGATGAGCTGGACGCCCGCCGACTGGACCACCGACGCGAGCCCGTGGCTGCGCGCGTTCCAGAACGCGCGACGCTTCCTCGGCTGATCGCGCGTAAGCGCAGAGCCACGCCCCGGAGCCTCGGCTGCCGGGGCGTTTTTTTGCGCTACGCGGTTCCAAAAGCAACAAAGCCGCCCGAGGGCGGCTTTGTCGTACATCGCGCGAGTTCGCGGCGGGAAGGCGTTTTACTTGATGACCGCTTTCTTGCGCAAATTCTCTTCGAACGCCTGCAGCTTTTCCTGCTGCATTTGCTGCGCGATTTGCGCCTTGACCTGATCGAACGGCGGCGGCGCGACGTCGCGGCTGTCGTCGAGGCGGATGATGTGCCAGCCGAACTGCGTCTTGACCGGCGCGGCCGTGACTTCGCCCTTCTTGAGCTTCTCGGCCGCGGCGCCGAATTCCGGCACGTACGCCGACGGCGACGACCAGTCGAGATCGCCGCCGTTCTTGCCCGATCCCGGGTCCTTCGAGTACTGCTTCGCCAGATCTTCGAAGCTCGCACCGCCCTTGATCTTCGCGATCAGGTCCTTGGCCTGGTCTTCGTTCTCCACGAGGATGTGATGCAGATGCAGTTCCTTGCCGCCGCCTTGCTGCTTCACGAGCTGGTCGTAGCGCGCCTTGATCTCGGCGTCGGTCGGCTTGTTCTTCGCGAGGTAGTCTTCGATCATCGCGCGCAGCACGACGGTCTGCTGCGCGACGGCCAGTTGCGCCTTCACGTCGGGGCGGTTCGCCACGCCTTCGCGGGCGGCTTCCTGCATCAGGATTTCACGGTTAATCAGTTCTTCGCGCACGGCCTGTTGTAGTTGCGGCGAATCCTGCTGACCCTGCTGGACGAGTTGCTTCACGAGCGCATCGGCGCGCGACGTGGGAATCGGCGTGCCGTTCACGACAGCGATGTTCTGCGCGAACGCGGGAGCCGCCGCGAACGCAGCCAGCAACACCCAGACACGGGTTTTTTTCAAAGTCATCGGAGGTTCCTAACTGAACGAACAGACTGAACAAACAGACGCCTTCAAAGGCGGGTTTAGCGAGATCGGGCCGAACCGCGATTTATTCGAATTGTTCTGCGAACTGTTGCGGCGTATAAGCCCGGATGGCGAGCGCGTGCACGCCGCGCCGCATTTCTTCGGCCAGCGCATCATACACCAGCCGATGCCGCGCCACGCGCGCCTTGCCGGCAAAGCGTTCCGCGACGATCGTCACCGTGTAGTGGCTGCCTGACGCGGCGCCTGTGTGGCCCGCGTGCGCGGCGCTGTCGTCCTCGATATGGACGGACTGCGGATCGAGCGCGGCGTTCAGCCGCGCTTCGAGATGCGCGATCTTGCCCTGCGCGCTGGCGGCCATGAAATCGAACGGAGCGGTCATTGGTTGTCCTCCTTCATGTACTTCGCGAGCCAGAAACTCTGCGCGACGATGAACAGCACGAGGCAGCCGGTCGCGCCGAAGAGCTTGAAGTTGACCCACTGGTCGGTCGTGAAGTGATAGGCGACGAAGAGATTCACGATGCCGAGCAGCGCGAAGAACACCGCCCACGCGATATTCAACTGTCCCCATACGCGATGCGGCAGCACGATCTGCTTGCCCATCATCGCTTCGATCAGATTCTTCCTGAAGCCGAGTTGCGCGACGATCAGCGCGAACGCGAACAGCCAGTAAAGGGCAGTGGGCTTCCACTTGATAAACGTGTCGTTATGCAGCACGAGCGTCGCGCCGCCGAACACGACGACGACGCCAAGGCTTACCCACAACATCGGATCGACCTTGCGGTGCCGGAACGCGACCCACGCGATCTGCACGAGCGTCGCCGCGATCGCCACGGCCGTCGCCGTATAGATGCCCCATATCTTGAAAGCGACGAAAAAAAGGATGATCGGAAACAGATCGAACAGGAATTTCATTGGCGTTTCGGAGATGAGGCGAATGGTGCGATGCGGGGCGCGACGACGCTAAACGAACGCCCGCTCGGGAGAGCGGGCGCGGGTCGGGCGTCGGCCACGAGCGAGTGTGCTGGCCCGTGTCCGTTCAAGGCTGAACCCGGTTACTTGGGTTCGAATTGTAGCGCAGCCGAGTTGATGCAATACCGCAGGCCGGTCGGCGCGGGGCCGTCCTCGAACACATGGCCGAGATGCGCGCCGCAGTTCTTGCACTGCACTTCGATGCGCAGCATGCCGTGCGAGCGGTCGGTCTTTTCCTGGATCACTTCGCCGTTGATCGGCTTGAAGTAGCTCGGCCAGCCGCAGCCGGCGTCGAACTTGGTGTCGGATTCGAAGAGCGGCGTGCCGCAACACACGCAGTCGTACACGCCGCGCTCGAAGTGATCCCAGTACTCGCCGGTGAACGGCCGTTCGGTCGCCGCATGGCGGGTGACCTGATATTGCATTTCGTTGAGTTCGCGGCGGTAAACCGCGTCGTCCTTTTGCAGCGGATGCTCGGTGGCGCCGGGGGTGTCGTCTCGGTTCATGGTCTTCCTTTCGTTGCTCTGGGCTGTGTAGTTGGGGGCGGGCTCAGGAAGAACAACTCACTTCCAGATCGCTCGCCCAGTCCGGCGGCAGGCCGGCGTAAGCCTCGTTTTCGGGTTGCTCGTCGAACGGGCGGCGCAGCACGTCGAGCAGGCGCGCGACTTCCGAGAAATCCTTCTCGTTCGCCTGACGGATGGCCTGCTCGGCCAGATGATTGCGCAGCACGAACTTCGGGTTCACGCGATTCATCGCCGCGGCGCGGGACGCGTCGTCGCGCGGTTCGTGCGCGAGGCGCTCGCGATACTGCACGGCCCAGGCGTCGAAGGCCGCGCGATCGAGGAAAAGATCGCGCACGGGCGCATCGCCCGATGCATCTGCTTTCGAGAGCTTCGACAGATTGCGGAAGGTCAGCGTGAAGTCCGCGCGATTCGCATGCATGATTTCCAGCAGGCCGTTGGCGAGCTTGTCGTCGCCTTCGCGCGCGGTTTCGAGACCGAGCTTTGCGCGCATCTTGTCTTCGAGCGCGGGCGCGAAGTACGTTTTGTAGCGTTCGAGCACCTTCTGCGCTTCCTCGACCACGCGTTCCGCGCGGCCTTCTTCCGGCAGCTTCGCGCCGAAGAGCGGCACGAGCGCCTGCGCGAGACAAAAGAGGTTCCAGTACCCGACCTGCGGCTGCCGGCTATACGAATAGCGGCCTTGCGTGTCCGAGTGATTGCAGATGTGATGCGCGTTGAAGCCGTCCATGAAGCCGAACGGACCGTAGTCGATCGTGAGGCCGAGAATCGACATGTTGTCGGTATTCATCACGCCGTGGCAGAAGCCCACGCCCTGCCATTGCGCCATGAGTTCCGCCGTGCGTCGCACGACTTCATCGAGGAGCGCGAGATACGGATCGTCGGCGTCGCGGCACTGCGGATAGAAACGCTCGATGACGTGATCCGCCAGCGTCTTGAGATCGTCCACACGCTCGTTCGCATAGAAGTGCTCGAAGTTGCCGAAGCGCACGAAGCTCGGCGCGATGCGCGTGGCGATCGCCGCTGTCTCGATGGTCTCCCGGCGCACCGGCAGGTCGGAACCGATGACGCCGAGCGCGCGCGTCGTCGGAATGCCGAGATGATGCATCGCCTCCGAGCACAGGAATTCGCGAATGGACGAGCGCAGCACCGCGCGGCCATCGCCCATGCGCGAATACGGCGTGCGGCCCGCGCCTTTCAGCTGCACTTCGAGGCGCGCGTCGGCACGGTCGACTTCGCCGAGCGTGAGCGCGCGGCCATCGCCCAATTGACCGGCCCACACGCCGAACTGATGCCCCGAATAGACCGCGGCATAGGGCAGCGCCTCGGGCGGCCATTCGCGCGTGGGGTTGCCCGCGAAGTAAGCGGCGAACGCGGCTGCTTCCTCTTGTGCGATGCGCGCGTCGAAGCCGAGCAGTTCGGCTGCCTCACGCGACACGGCGACGACATACGGATCGGGAACGGGCGTGGCGGGAAGGCGGGTGAGAAACGCGGGACCGAGCGAGGCGAACGAGCCGGGGCGGTTGCTTTGGATCGACTCGGCGACTTCTTGCATCGACTGCGGCATCGACTGCGCGCCAAGTTCGGATTCGGCTGCGCCGGTCGTTGCGCGCACGGCATTGCTTGGGGAAAACGACATGTTGAGCGCCTCTGAGTTAAACGATATTGTAATTCCGCGCCCGCGGGCCTGCAGGGCGGCACTCGGGCAGCTGTCGGACCATCTATTCGTCGAGGACTTCACACATGGCGTCGCCGCTTTACGGTCAGATGATGGACATTCCGCTGCTCGCGTCGTCATTGCTCTCGCATGCGGCGCGCCACTTCGGCGATACGGAGATCGTGTCGAAGCGCATCGAAGGCGACATTCATCGCTACACGTATCGCGATTGCGAGAAGCGCGCGAAGCAACTCGCGCAGGCGCTCATCGCGCTCGGCGTCGAACAGGGCGAGCGCATCGGCACGCTCGCGTGGAACGGCTATCGGCATCTGGAGTGCTATTACGGCGTGAGCGGCATGGGCGCCGTGTGCCACACCATCAATCCGCGGCTCTTTCCGGATCAGATCGCCTTCATCATCGACCACGCGGACGATTCATACGTCTTCTTCGACATGACGTTCTGGCCGCTCGTCGAACGCATCGCGCAGCATTGTCCGAACGTGAAGGGCTGGATCGCACTGGGCGATGCGTCGTGCATCGCCGAACATCTCGGCGACATGAGCGTGCCCGTGATGAGCTACGAAAGCCTCATCGCGCCACAGGACGGCGTGTTCGAATGGCCGGTGCTCGACGAGCGGCAAGCCTCGTTTCTCTGCTACACGTCGGGAACGACCGGCAATCCGAAGGGCGCGCTGTATTCGCATCGCTCGACCGTGCTGCATGCGTACGCCGCCGCGCTGCCCGATGCGATGGGCGCCTCGTCGAGCGATGCCATTCTTCCCGTCGTGCCGATGTTCCACGTCAATGCGTGGGGCATTCCGCATGCCGGACCGCTCGTCGGCGCGAAGCTCGTGTTTCCGGGCAAGGACCTCGACGGCAAGTCGCTCCATGAACTGATGGAAGCCGAAGGCGTCACGTTTTCGGCGGGCGTGCCGACGGTTTGGCTCGGACTCCTGAATTATATGAAGCAGGCGGACAAGCGCTTCACGACGCTCAAGCGCACCGTGATAGGCGGCTCCGCGTGTCCGCCCGCGATGCTGCGCACGTTCGAAGAAGAGTACGGCGTCGAAGTGATTCACGCGTGGGGCATGACGGAGATGTCGCCGCTCGGCACGCTCGCGCGGCTGTCGTTCCGCCAGAAGCAGCGCTCGCCGGAGGAGCAGCGCGCATCGCGCGAGAAGCAGGGCCATGCGCTTTTCGGCGTGGATATGAAAGTGGTCGGCGACGACGGTCGCGAACTGCCGTGGGACGGCCAGTCGTTCGGCGATCTCTACGTGCGCGGGCCGTGGGTCATCGACCGCTATTACCGCCGCGACGAATCCCCGCTCGTCGACGGCTGGTTCCCGACCGGCGACGTCGCGACCATCGACGCCGACGGCTTCATGCACATCACCGACCGCAGCAAGGACGTGATCAAGTCGGGCGGCGAATGGATCAGCTCGATCGATCTGGAAAACATCGCGATGTCGCATCCGCAAGTGGCGGAGGCGGCGTGTATCGCGTGTTCGCATCCGAAGTGGACGGAGCGGCCGATCATCGTCGCCGTGCTGCGGCCGGGCGCGACGCTCACGCGCGACGAATTGCTCGCGTTCTACGAAGGCAAGGTCGCGAAGTGGTGGATTCCGGATGACGTCGTGTTCGCCGACGAGTTGCCGCATACCGCCACGGGCAAGCTCCAGAAGGTGCGGCTGCGCGAGCAGTATCGCGATCATGTGCTGCCGGTCGCGGAAGAAAAGGCCGTCTGATAAGCCTCGCGCCGCAGGGCGTTCCTGCTCGCAGCGCACTAGGGCACAGCCGAATTGCACGGTCGTTCGTCTTTGTGTATTTTTCCCCGATCGCCCACAATGAGCCATCACGCGAGAGGGAACATCCATGGCAGTCGACTATACGATCCGCGAAGGCGTTGCCGTCATCACGCTCGACAATCCGCCGGTCAACGGGCTCGGACATTCGACGCGGCTTGGCATCGTCGAGGGCATCGAGCGGGCGCGAAGCGATGCGTCGGTGCATGCGATCGTGCTGATCGGCGCGGGCAAGGCGTTCTCAGGCGGCGCGGACATCACCGAATTCAATACGCCGAAAGCGACGCAGGAGCCGACGCTTGCCACCGTCATCAAGGCCGTCGAAGGCAGCGAGAAGCCGGTCGTCGCCGCGATCCACGCGGTCGCGATGGGCGGCGGGCTGGAACTCGCGCTCGGGGCGCACTACCGCATCACGTTGCCGGGCGCGCAGATCGCGTTGCCGGAAGTGAAGCTCGGCCTGCTGCCCGGCGCGGGCGGCACACAGCGTCTGCCGCGCGTCGTCGGACTCGAACGCGCGCTCGACATGATCGTGTCCGGCACGCCGGTGCGATCGGAGAAACTCGCCGACACCGCGCTCTTCGATGAAATGGCGCAAGGCGATTTGCTTGATGCCGCCATCGGCTTCGCGCGGCGCATGGCCGAACGAGGCGGTGCTCGTCCGAAAGTGCGCGATCGCCCGATTACGCATCCCGACGCCGCGCGTTGCTTCGAGTCCGCACGCCAGGCGATTGCCGAGAAAGCCAGGCACTTCCCCGCGCCTCACAAGTGCATCGATGCCATTGAGATGGGCGCGAAGGAAGGCTTCGATCGCGGTCTCGCCTTCGAGCGCGAGTGCTTTCTCTTTCTCGTGCAGACGCCTGAAAGCCGCGCGCTGCGGCATGCGTTCTTCGCCGAGCGCGCGGCAAGCAAGATCGCCGATGTGCCGTCCAATACGCCGGTTCGAAAAATAGAACGCATCGGCGTGATCGGCGCAGGAACGATGGGCGGCGGCATCGCGATGAACTTCGTCAACGCGGGCTTACCGGTCGTGCTGCTGGAAACGAAACAGGACGCGCTCGAGCGCGGCCTCGCCACCGTGCGGCGCACCTACGAAGCGCAGGTGAAAAAGGGCAAGCTCACGCCGGAACAGGTCGAAGCCCGCATGCAGCTCGTGCATCCGACGCTCGATTACGCCGATCTCGCGCAAGCCGATCTGATCGTCGAAGCCGTGTTCGAAGACCTCGACGTGAAGGCGCAAGTCTTCCGCCAACTGGACGCGATCGCAAAGCCCGGCGCGATTCTCGCGTCGAATACGTCGACACTCGATCTCGACAAGATCGCGGCATTCACGCAGCGTCCGGGCGATGTGATCGGCATGCACTTCTTCAGTCCTGCCAACGTCATGAAGCTGCTCGAAGTGGTGCGCGGTGAAAAGACCGACAAAGACGTGCTCGCGACCGTCATGCAACTCGCCAGAAAGATCGGCAAGACGGCGGTGGTGGCGCGCGTGTGCGACGGCTTCATCGGCAACCGCATGGTCGAGCAGTATCTGCGGCAGGCGCTTTTCATGCTCGAAGAAGGCGCGCTGCCGGCGCAGATCGACCGCGCGATCGAGACCTTCGGCTTCGCGATGGGTCCATTCCGCATGAGCGATCTCGCGGGCAACGACATCGGCTGGGCGATTCGCAAACGGCGCTATCGCGAGCAGCCGGACATGCGCTATTCGGGCGTCGCGGACCGGCTGTGCGAATTGGGCCGCTTCGGGCAAAAGACCGGCGCGGGCTGGTACGACTACGAAGCCGGCTCGCGCGAGGCGAAGCCGTCGCAGGCAGTGATCGAGATGATCGTCGCGTATTCGAAGGAACAGGGCATCGCGCGGCGCGAGATAAGCGATGAAGAGATCGTCGAGCGGCTCGTGCTGTCGCTCGTCAACGAGGGCGCGAAGATTCTTGAAGAAGGCATCGCGGCGAAGGCATCGGATATCGACATCGTGTATCTGACGGGCTACGGCTTTCCGTTGTGGCGCGGCGGGCCGATGTTTCATGCCGACACGCTCGGCCTGCCGAACGTCGAGCGCGCCATGCGCAAGTACGCCGCGCAACGCAACGGCGAAGCATGGCAGCCGGCTGCGCGCATCATCGAACTGGCGGCCAGCAACGGCCGCTTCAATGCATGAGTGCCGAATGAAATCAGCGGAAGAAGTGCTTCTTGTCGTCGACGTGCAGTACGACTTCATGCCCGGCGGCGCGCTCGCGGTCGCGCGGGGCGATGAAGTGGTGCGCGTCATCAACCGGCTCGCGAAGGCGTTCTCGCATGTGGTGCTGACGCAGGACTGGCATCCGGCGTCGCATGTGTCGTTCGCGGCGAATCACGCGGGACGCGCGCCGTTCGAGACCATCGCGATGCCTTATGGCGAACAGGTGCTGTGGCCGCCGCATTGCGTGCAGGGCACGCAGGGCGCGGCGCTGCATCGCGATCTCGACGTGCCCCATGCGCGGCTCATCGTGCGCAAGGGGCATCACGAGCAGGTCGACAGCTACTCGGCGTTCGTCGAGGCGGATCGCACGACGCCGACCGGACTCGCCGGCTATCTGCGCGAAATGGGCGCGAAGCGCGTATGGCTCGCGGGACTCGCCACCGATTATTGCGTCGCGTGGTCCGCGCTCGATGCGCGCGCCGCGGGCTTCGAAGCGAGCGTGATCGAAGACGCGTGCCGCGCGATCGACCTGAACGGCTCGCTCGACCGCGCGTGGTCCGACATGCGCGCGGCGGGCGTCGCGCGGGTGCGGTCGGACGATGTCACCGGCTAAGGCTGCTCGCGATTTTTGCTACGCTTGGCGCTTCGTTCGTTCATTCGCATTACAGGAGCCGCCGTGCTACGTCACATCGTCATGTGGAAGTTGAAAGAGACCGCCGAGGGCGCCAGTCGCGCGGAGAACGCGCACAAGCTGAAGACTAAGCTCGAAACCTGCCGCAGCCTCGTGAAAGGGCAGGGACACTTCGAGGTCGGCATCGCGCAGCCGGGCTTCGACTGCACGTATGACGTCGTGCTCGTCTCGGACTTCGACGACACCGCTTCGCTCCAGGCTTATCAGGTCCATCCGAAGCATCTCGCGGTAAAGGACTTCGTGACGGCGGTTCACGAAGCGCGTCAATGCCTCGACTACGAAGTGTGATCGCGATGACCGATACGCAAAAACAGCCCGCGAACCACGCCATCGCAATCGAAAGCCCGTTCATCGACGCGCTCGGCGTGCAACTCGTGAAAGCCGTCGATGGCGAAGGCGAAGTGCGCCTGCCGCTCGGTGAAGCGCATCTGAACACGTGGGGCATCGCGCATGGCGGCGTCACGATGACGCTGCTCGACGCGGCGCTCGCCATTGCGGCGCGCAGTGTCGCGGGCGATGGCGTCGGCGTCGTCACCGTCGAGATGAAGGTGAACTTCATGCAGCCGGGACGCGGCGAGTTGCGCGGCTACGGCCGCGTGCTGCACCGCTCGACGACGATGGCCTACTGCGAAGGCGAAATCCGCGACAGCGAAGGGCACTTCGTCGCGAAGGCGCTCGGCACGTTCAAGTACATGAAGCGGCTCGCGGTGGGCCGCGACGTCGTGCGTCAGAAACTGCGTTCCGATCCGGCGGCCACGCCCGGACCGAGCGACGCCTGATCAGGAGACTTCCTATGGCAAACGCCAGCATCAATCGTCAGGTACTGCTCGTTTCGCGCCCGCAGGGCGAAGCGTCGGCGGACAACTTCAGGCTCGTCGAGACGCCGCTCGCGCCGCTCGGCGAAGGCCAGGTGCGCGTGCGCAATCACTATCTCTCGCTCGATCCGTACATGCGCGGACGGATGAACGACACGAAGTCGTACGCGCCGCCGCAACCGCTCAACGAAGTGATGGTCGGCGGAACGGTCGGCGAGGTGATCGAATCGCGCAACCCGGCGTTCAAGCCGGGCGACAAGGTCGTCGGCATGTTCGGCTGGCAGGAATACGGCACGTCCGATGGCAAAGGTCTGCAGATCGTCGATACGACGCATGTGCCGCTGTCGGCCTATCTGGGGCCGGTGGGCATGCCGGGCGTGACGGCGTGGTACGGGCTTAACCGCATCATCGAGCCGAAGGCGGGCGAGACGGTCGTCGTATCGGCGGCGAGCGGAGCGGTCGGCAGCGTGGTCGGGCAACTCGCGAAAGCGGCAGGCTGCCGCGCGGTCGGCATTGCGGGCGGCGAGGAAAAGTGCCGCTATGTGGTGGAGACGCTCGGCTTCGATGCCTGCGTCGACTACAAGGCGGGCAATCTGCGCGACGATCTCAAAGCGGCCGCGCCGAACGGCGTCGACGGCTACTTCGAGAACGTCGGCGGCGAAGTGCTCGATGCGGTGCTCGCGCGCATGAATGCTTTCGGCCGCATCGCGCTGTGCGGCATGATTTCCGGCTACGACGGCAAGCCCTTGCCGATGAAAGCGCCCGCGCTTCTGCTCACGCAGCGGCTGAAGCTGCAAGGGTTCATCGTCAGCGAGCACATGGACGTGTGGCCGCAGGCGTTGAAGGAACTGGGCGCTGCGGTCGCGAGCGGAAAGCTCAAGTATCGCGAGACGATTGCAGAAGGCATCGAAAGCGCGCCGGAGGCGTTCCTCGGCCTCTTGCGCGGCAAGAACTTCGGCAAGCAACTCGTCAAGCTGATCTAAGGACAGCAGAGGAAATCGCGTGGATCGTTTCGAAGGCAAGGTCGCCGTCATCACCGGCGCGGGCAGCGGCTTCGGCCGCGAGTTCGCGTATAAGGCCGCGTCGCTCGGCATGAAGCTCGTGCTTGCCGATATCGACAACGCCGCACTCGCGGCCACCGTCGACGCCGTGCGCGCGCACGGCAGCGATGCGCTCGGCGTGCGCACGGACGTCTCGGATGCGGCGCAAGTCGATGCGCTCGCCCAGTCCGCGCTCGATGCCTACGGCGGCGTGCATCTGCTTTTCAACAACGCGGGCGTGGGCGCGGGCGGCTTCGTCTGGGAGAACAGCCCGAAGGACTGGCAGTGGGTCTTCGGCGTGAACGTGATGGGCGTGGCGAACGGCGTGCGCGCGTTCACGCCGATCATGCTGAAGCAGGGCGAGCCGGCGCATATCGTGAACACGGCGTCGGTGGCGGGCCTGCTGGCCGCGCCCGCGATGGGCGTCTACAACGCATCGAAGCATGCGGTCGTCGCGCTGACCGAGACGCTGTATCACGATCTGCGGCTCGCGGGCGCGTCCATCGGCGTGTCGCTCTTGTGCCCGGCGTTCGTGCCGACCGGCATTGCAAACGCCGAACGCTCGCGGCCCGACGCGCTGGCCAACGACGCGCCGCTCACCGCATCGCAGAAGATGGCCGCGCGGCAGTTGACGCGCGCGGTGGAAAGCGGGCGGCTCTCGGCGCGCGACATCGCCGAGATGACGTTCGATGCGGTCCGCGAAGGCCGTTTCTATGTGGTCACGCATCCGGGCATCATGGCGTCGATTCGCCTGCGGCTCGACGATATCGCGCAACTGCGCAACCCGAGCGATCCGATGTCGGTCAAGGGCGAAGCCAAGCGGGGCGTTTGACGATGCCGCTCAATCCCAAGATCGCGCAGATCCTCGACATGGTCGCGCGCGCGAACCGTCCGCCGTATCACACGCTCACGCCCGGCAAGGCGCGCGCTGCCTATGCGATGAGCGCGCCCATTCTCGATATCGCGCCGTTGCCGCTTCATAGCGTCGAAGACATGCGCATCGCCACGCGCGATGGCGCCGAGATCGGCGTGCGCGTTTATCAGCCCGCTGCGCCGAGTTGGGCCGAGCCCGCGCCGGCGCTGCTGTATCTGCATGGCGGCGGCTTTACGGTGGGCAGCATCGCGACGCACGACGCGCTTTGCCGCAAGTTCGCTCACGACGCGCGCTGCGCGGTGGTATCGGTCGATTACCGGCTCGCGCCCGAGCACAAGTTCCCGGTGGCCGTGAACGACGCGTTCGACGCGCTGCAATGGCTCGCGCGCGAAGCGCCGATGCTCGGCATCGATCCGGCGCGGCTCGCCATTGGCGGCGACAGCGCGGGCGGCACGCTCGCCACCGTCTGCGCGGTGCTCGCGCGCGACGCGGGCATCGCGTTGCGGCTGCAACTGCTGATCTATCCGGGCACGAGCGCGCGGCAGCGAAGCGACTCGCATGCGCGGCTGGCCGAGGGCTATCTGCTTTCGGGCGAGACGATTCAGTGGTTCTTCGCCCAATATCTGCGCGACGACCGCGATCGCGACGACTGGCGCTTCGCGCCGCTCGATGCAGCGGGCGGCCAGCCGGATTTTGCGGGCATGGCGCCCGCGTGGATCGCGGCGGCGGACCATGATCCGCTCTACGATGAAGACGTCGCGTATGCGGCGAAGCTCGCGGCTGCGGGCGTGCCCGTGACGCTCGCGCGCTACGAAGGAATGATCCACGAGTTCTTCAAGATGGGCGGCTTCGTGCCGGAAGTGGCGCGGGCGCACGAGGATGCGGTGGCGGCGTTGAAGGGGGCGTTGGAAAGCTGAGGCGCAGCACTTTCGAGCGTCGCGCAACTCGACGATGCAAGCCGTCCGTTATCGCCGCGCTTGATCCACGTGTTCTCCAGGATGGGCGGCTCGTGCCGGAAGTGGCGAAGGCGTGCGCGGATGCGGTAGCGGCGCCGAAAGGCGCGTTCGAAACCTGAGGCGCGGCATGGTCGAACGTTCCCAACTCGATGCGAGCCGTCCGTCAGCGCCGCGCGTGATCCGCGCGTTCTTCATGGCGGCTTCGTGCCCGAAGTGGCGCAGGCGCATGGGGTTGCGCTAGCGGCGGTGAAGGGCGCGTGCGAGAGCTCAGGCGCGCAATTTCGAGCGTCTCCCAACTCGACGATGCGAGACGTCCGTTATCGCCGTGCTTGATCCACGCGTTCTTCCAGATGTGCGGCTTCGTGCCAGAAGTGCGGAAGGCGCGCGCGGACGCGGTAGCGGCGCTGAGAGGCGTATGCGAAAACACAGGCGCAGCATGGTCTAGCGTCCCCCAACTCGGCGACGCGAGCCGTCCGCTATCGCCGCGATGGGCCGTTTGGTCTCTGAAGCGGCGAACGCAGACACGGTGCGGACGCTAAAAGCCGCTCACGCAATCTCGAACGAAAACGCCCGCTCAACGTTCCCCGGCCTGACGACGCGATGCGAGCCGTCGTCATCGCTGCGCTCCTTGATCGCCAGCGACAAGCCGCGTGCAGTCGGCAGCACCCGCAGCGCGGTCGTGCTGCGCGTGCCGTATTCGGGCGTCTCGATGAACGCCGCCGACAGCACGCGCTCTCGCTCGATCGAAATGCCGGTGGACGGCAGATGTTCGTCGTCTGCGATACGCGGATCGCGCAGCGTGTCGATCAGCACGTCGAGCGCCGGATGCTCACCGGCATGAATCAGATCGGCGAGCGCCTGCCGCTGCGCGACGAGCTTCGGCCAGGGCGTGTTCAGCAGGCTGTTTGACAGACCGTGAACGCCGGCTTCGAGCAGCGCGGGCGGCGCGTCGGCGCGATTGCCGTACCAGCCGAGCTCGCGTCGCGCGAAATCGCCGCACAGCAGATTGAAGCCGTTATAGCGGTGCCCTTGCTCGGCCACGCGCCGCAGATAGTCCAGCGGCGCTTCGCGCTCGCCCGCGAGAAACGCGCTCACGAGCGTGCCGCGCGTGGGCGCGTCGGGGCGCATTTCGCTCGGCGCGCGATAGTTCGTCAGCGCAGCGAAGCGGCCGTCGCGGCTCACGCCGAGCCACGTGCCGCCGCCCGTCAGATCGCGGCCGGCCAGGACGCCGGGCGCGTCGTTCCACCAGTGCATCGGCTCGGCGTCGCGGCGGAAGAACTCGTCGCGATTCGCGGCGAGCGTCAGCAGCGCGCGACCGTCGCCGGCACGCGGGTCCCGGCGGGCGTCCGGCTGCCAGTCGAATACGATCAGGCACATGAGCGGTCAGACGTCGGACGGAAACGCATACGGCAGCGGCAGAAAGTCGAGGCGCGGACCGTCGACGGCGCCGACGTGCACCGAGCCGTTATCGAGCGCCGCGAGCTTGATTTCGACGAGACAATCGACGCCGCCGCCTTCGGCCGGCGCCGCATTGACGACCATGCCGCAGGGCTGGCCGGGATCGTCGGAATGAAAGAGCGCTGCGCCCGGCGCGGCCGTTTCGCCGTGCGCGAGCGCCGTGCGCCGCTTGATGGTCCCGCGATACTGACTGCGCGCCACCACTTCCTGACCCGGGTAGCAGCCTTTCTTGAAGTTGACGCCGCCCAGCACGTCGAAGTTGACCATCTGCGGGACGAACTGCTCGACGGTCGGCTGCGTGATGCGCGGCTCGCCCGCGTGAATGTCGAGCCAGTCCCACAGTTCGGCGGCCCCGCGCCGCAGCTTTTCGTCGAGCTTCGGCAACTGCGCCTCGATATCGGCTTTCGGGCCAACCCACAGAAAGCGCGGACGGCCCGCGGCGTCCGGCACGCGGATCAGCGCGCCGTGCGGACCTTCCACCTTGACGTGGATGCCATCGGGCAGCGCGTCGAAAATGCCGGAGAGCGCCGCGCGCACATCGCCCGCGAAACCGACGGCCGCGACTTCGGGCGTCGCGTCGGAGAGTTTGGCTTTCGCGCGCAGCACGAACATGGAAAGGCGCTTTTGCACGGGCGCCTGAATGTCCTGCGAGATCAGAAGACGCACGGCGTCCGCTGTGCGCCACATGAGGAACGAGCCGAGCAGGCGGCCCTTGGCCGAGCAATAGCCCGCGAGGCGCGCGGTGGAGGCGTCGAGATGCTGGACGTCGTTCGTCAACTGGTTATGCAGGAACGCGACGGCGTCATCGCCTTTCACGTCGATCACGCCGAACTGCGTGAGCGGCATGTGGACGCCCGCGGTCCTGACGGCTTCGAAATCGGCGGCGGCGAGGGAACTGGTCTGGGAATTCATAGGGACGATGTGTCGATGCGAAAGGCGCGGCCGGTCGATCCGGCCCCGCGCAGGTGGCAAGTCATTATATGGGGGTTGGGCGGGGCGTGTTTTTAGGGCGCACGCAGGGCGGGGGATCGGCGGGTTACAGCCTGATGGCGACGCATCGCGGCGCATGGCTATCGCGTTGGCGAAGGCAGCATGTCTGCGCAGGGCCACCGTAGTCGCTTCGCATGCGCGGCCAGTCGACGCTTCTCGCCATCGACCGATGCGTTGATCGTTCTGCCGAGACGGTCGCTCTTACATCGTGTCTGTGCGCGGCTGGGGGGCTTGGCTAAAGATGTGCCGGAACCCGCTTTTCGCAGGCCGTGCGTGCCGTGGCGATCGACCTCGCATTCCGTCGCGGAGTGGCGGCGCTAGTTGAAACGGCCGGCTATGCCCGCGCCGCGACGGCCGCCTGCCCGTCAGCGTGCGCTTGCTCGCGCTTGTTCGTTGGTTTCGGCGGCTGCAATCAGAGGCGGCGGGCGTTCCACCCGCCGCTGTGCTCAGAGCGCCGCGAAGCGGCAGCAGCGGCTTGTGCGGCCTTCCGTACTACCGCTTGCATAGATGTGGCGCGATCAACCGCGCCACACTTCCGTCTTAATCAGACTTAACCACCCGTCACTGCCCCGCCGGCGACCTCACGCTAGGCGTCGCGAGCGTGTTATTGCTCGTGGCAGGAGCCGTAGTGGTAGTGCCGTTCGTGGCGCTCGGCAGCCCCGAGTTCGGCGCGCCGCCGGACATGCCGCTGGCGGAGCCGGTCGCGCCCGGCGAGCCGTAGCCGCCCGTCCCGCCGTTGACCTGGTTGCCCTGGTTGACCTGATTCGCCGGGCTCGCCGTGCTGCCCGTCGAACCGCCGTTGGAACCGCCCGCCGAGCCGCCGCCGCCCGCCTGCGCGAACGCGCCGCCCGACAGCGTCAGCGCGGCGACCGCCGCGATCAATGTGCTCATTGCCTTGCTCATGATCTCTTCCTCCTTGGTCGTTCTCCAAAAATGAGGCAGACGCTCATCGCCTGCTTAATTGAATGGGTCGCAAGTGCCGTGCCGCGTTCGCCCGGTCGTTCGCATCCTGCAACCGGTCCGCTCTGACCGAAGCGTGGCCGCATCTATACAATACGGGTCGAAATCGGCCGAAGGGCTGCAAGAGGGAAGTCGCACGCTGACCCGATCGGCGCGCACCTCTCCGTCACAACTCCATTACTGCCTCTATTCGTCGTGTCTTTCCTGAAGAAATGCGTCGTGGCCGCGCTGCTCGTCGCGATACTCGCAGCGGCCGTCGCGGGCGGCGTCTATTACTGGGCCAATCGGCCGATGACGCTGTCCCCCGCCGAACTCGATGTCACCATCAAGCCGCACAGCAGCCTGCGCAGCGTGAGCGCCCAGTTGAATCGCGGCGGCGTGCCGGTCGAGCCCGAACTGTTCGTGCTGATGACGCGCGTGCTCGGCCTGTCCGCGCAGCTCAAATCCGGCAACTACGCGTTCAAGAGCGGCATCACGCCCTACGAGGTGCTGCAGAAAATCGCGCGCGGCGACGTGAACGAATACGTCGCGACCGTCATCGAAGGATGGACGCTGCAGAAAATGCGCAGCGAGCTGGACGGCAATCCCGCGCTCATGCACGACACGGCCGGCATGAGCGACATCGACTTGCTGAAAGCCATCGGCGCGACGGAAGTGGACAAGGCGTCCGCCGAGGGCCTGTTCTTCCCGGACACGTATCTCTTCGACAAGGGCACGAGCGATCTCGCCGTCTACAAGCGGGCGTATCGCACGATGCAAAAGCGCCTCGCCGAAGCCTGGGCGACGCGCGCGCCGAACCTGCCGTACAAGACGCCGTACGAGGCGCTCATCATGGCGTCGATCGTCGAGAAGGAGACGGGGCGGGCGTCCGACCGGCCGCTCGTGGCGGCGGTGTTCGCGAACCGGCTGCGCATCGGCATGCCGCTCCAGACGGACCCGAGCGTGATCTACGGACTCGGCTCGACCTACGAAGGTCATCTGAAGAAAAAGGACCTGCAGACGGACACTCCGTACAATACCTACACGCGCATGGGCCTGCCGCCGACGCCGATCGCGCTGCCGGGCGTGGCCGCGCTCAGCGCCACGCTGAACCCCGCGCCGAGCAGCGCGCTGTATTTCGTGGCGCGCGGCGACGGCAGCAGCATCTTTTCCGACAATCTGGGCGACCACAACAGGGCCGTCGACAAGTACATCCGGGGTCAATGATGGCGCGCGGCACTTTCATCACGTTCGAAGGCATCGACGGCGCGGGCAAGACCACGCATCTCGACTGGTTCCGCCAGCAGCTCGAAGAGAAAATCGCGCCGAGGGGCCACCATGTCGTCATGACGCGGGAACCCGGCGGCACCGCGCTCGGCGAAACGCTGCGCGGCATTCTGCTGAATCAGCCGATGGACCTCGAAACCGAGGCGCTCCTGATGTTCGCCGCGCGCCGCGAGCATCTCGCGCAGGTGATCGAGCCGGCGCTCGCGCGTGGCGACTGGGTGCTGTCCGACCGCTTCTCGGACGCGACGTTCGCCTATCAGGGCGGCGGGCGCGGTCTGCCGCGCGACAAGCTGGAAGCGCTGGAGCGGTGGGTGCAGGGCGGGTTCCATCCGGATCTGACCGTGCTTTTCGACGTGCCGACCGAGACCGCGAGCGACCGCCGCTCGGCCGCGCGGGCGCCGGACAAGTTCGAAAGCGAGTCGGACGCGTTCTTCGAGCGCACGCGCGCCGAATATCTGCGTCGCGCGGCGGAATCGCCGGAGCGTTTCGTCATCGTCGATTCGACCCAGCCGATCGACGCGATCCGCGAGCGTCTGAAAGACGTGATCGCGGGCCTTTGAGATTACGGCACAGAAGATGATCTACCCCTGGCAAACCGACGACTGGCAACGCCTCCAGCAACTGCGCGCGCACTGGCCGCACGCGCTCTTGCTGCACGGAGAGGCGGGCATCGGCAAGCTCGCGTTCGCGCAGCATCTTGCGCAGGGGCTCTTGTGCGAGACGCCCGCCGCCAACGGCGAGCCGTGCGGCACATGCCCCGCGTGCCTGTGGTTCTCGCAAGGCAATCACCCGGATTACCGCGCCGTGCTGCCCGAGGCGCTCGCCGCGCTAGCCGGACCGTCGGGCGCGGACGACGCATCCGCCGATAAAGCCGATGACGGCGAAGGCAAGAAGTCGCGCGCGCCCAGCAAGGAAATCAAGATCGAGCAGGTGCGCGCGCTACTGGACTTTTGCAGTCTCGGCTCGCATCGCGGAGGCTTGCGCGTGGTGCTGCTGTATCCGGCCGAGGCGCTCAACGTGGCGGCGTCGAATGCGCTTCTGAAAACGCTCGAAGAGCCGCCATCGGGCGTCGTGTTTCTGCTCATGTCGGCGAGAATCGACCGGTTGCTGCCGACCATCATCAGCCGCTGCCGTCAATGGCCGATGAGCCTGCCCGACGCTGACGCCGCGCGCGCGTGGCTCGCCTCGCAAGGCGTGGACGATGCCGCGAGCCTGCTCGCCGAAGCGGGCGGCGCGCCGCTCGCCGCGCTGGCGCTCGCGCACGACGAAAACCGCGCGTTACGCGATTTCACGCTCGCGCAACTCGCCGCAGGCCCGAACTGCGATGCCTTCGCGTGCGGCGAGAACTTGCAGAAGCTGCCCGTGCCGATGGTCCTCGGCTGGCTGCAACGCTGGCTCTACGACGTGCTCGCGCAACGCACCGCCGGGCGGCCGCGTTATTTCCCCGGCGCGGGCAAGGCGCTCGCGCGCTGCGCGCAAGCCGCCGATCCTGCCGCGCTTACCCGCTGCATCAAGGCCGTCACGCGTCAGCGCGCAGTGGAGAACCATCCGCTGAACGCGCGGCTCGTCTTCGAAGAACTGTTTCTCGCGTATCGCGGGATTTTCACCGCCTAATCCTTCGCTCCGTTCTCAACGCCATCGCCCATGAGTCTCACGTATCGCGACGCCACCCTCGACGACCTGCCCGCCATCGTCGCCATCTACAATTCGACGATCGCCTCGCGGCAGGTGACCGCGGACCTCGATCCGGTCAGCGTCGAAAGCCGCCTCGCGTGGTTCCATTCGCACGGCCCGAACGCGCGGCCGCTGTGGGTGGTCGAAGAGGGCGGCGCCGTGATCGCGTGGCTGAGTTTCTCGGATTTCTATGGCCGGCCGGCGTATGCGCGCACCGTCGAAGTGAGCATTTATCTGGACGAGCGCGCGCGCGGCAAAGGGCTCGGCAAGCAACTGCTGCGCGAAGCACTGGATAAGGCGCCGTCGCTGCAAGTGGATACGGTGCTCGGCTTCGTGTTCGGCCATAACGAGCCGAGCATGAGACTTTTCGCCAGCTTCGGCTTCGAAGCGTGGGGCACGCTGCCGCGCGTCGCGGTGCTGGATGGCGTCGAACGCGATCTCGTCATTCTCGGCTTGCGGCTGGAAACCGCGCCGCAACGAAAAAACGGCCTGAGTCAGAACCAGTAGCAAGGAGCACGGGATGTTCGTCGATTCGCACTGTCACATCAATTTCGAAGGCTTGGCCGACCGGCTGCCGGACGTGCTCGACAAGATGCGCGAGCACGCGGTCACGCATGCGCTGTGCGTGTCGGTGGATCTGGAGACGCTGCCCTCGGTGCTCGATATCGCCGAGCGATGCGAGAACGTCTATGCGTCGGTCGGCGTCCATCCGGACCACGAGGACGCGAAAGAGCCGAGCGTCGCGGAACTGGTCGAGTTGGCTGCGCATCCGAAGGTCTGCGCGATCGGCGAGACGGGGCTCGACTACTATCGGCTGGAAGGCCGCAGCATTGCCGACATGGAATGGCAGCGCGAGCGGTTTCGCAAGCATATCCGCGCCGCGCACGCGACGGGCAAGCCGCTCATCATCCACACGCGGTCGTCGTCGGACGACACGCTGCGCATCATGGAGGAGGAGCGCGCGAGCGTGCCGGGCGGCGTCATGCACTGCTTCACCGAGCCTTGGAACGTGGCGGAAGCGGCGCTCGCGCAGAACTTCTTCATCTCGCTCTCCGGCATCGTCACGTTCAAGAAAGCGACGGACGTGCAGGACGTCGCGCGGCGCGTGCCGCTCGACCGGCTGCTGATCGAAACCGACTCGCCGTATCTCGCGCCGGTGCCGTATCGCGGCAAGCCGAATGAACCTGCGTACGTCAGTTATGTCGGACGTTTCATCGCGCAGTTGCGCGAGCAGACGGACGAAGCGGTCGCAGAAGCGACCACCGACAACTTCTTCCGGCTTTTCAAGATCGCGCGTCCGGCTGCCTGAGCACGGTCAGGCGAGCGTCGCGATTCATCGTTTCATGGCAATTCGAAGGTCCACTATGAACAATTCCTCGATGATTTCCACTCAGTCCGCCACGAACGCACGCACGCAGATCAGCAGGCGCGCGGCGGTGCGCGGGCTTTTCGCGGGCGCGCTCATCGCCGCGTGCGCGTTCGCGCAGCCGGTCTGGGCCGCTTCCGTGGACTCGCTCATCAAGGCAGTCAAGTTCGACGACGTGTCCGAGGTCAGGAAACAGCTCGCGCAGGGCGCCGACCCGAATACGGTGGATAACACCGGCGCGCCGCTGCTCGTCATCGCCGCGCGGGAGAAGTCGGACAAGGTCGGCCAGCTGCTCGCCGACAACCCGAACACGGACCTCGAAAAGCTGGATTCCGCCGGCGAGAACGCGATGATGATCGCCGCGCTCAACGGCGACGCCACGTTCGTGAACCTGCTGATCGCGAAGGACGCCGAAGTGAACAAGAAAGGCTGGACGCCGCTGCATTACGCGGCGACCAACGGCCACGACGACATCGTGAAGATTCTGCTCGACCACTCCGCCTACATCGACGCCGGATCGCCGAACGGCACGACGCCGCTCATGATGGCGGCCCGCGGCGGCCATCTGTCGACGTGCAAGCTGCTGCTCGATCAGGGCGCCGATCTGCGCGTGAAGAACCAGATCGGCATGACGGCGGTGGACTTTGCCCGTAAATACAACGAGAAGGACGTCGCGGAAGGTTTGCAGGCGCGGCTCGACGCCATGCAAGGCGCTGCTCAAAGCGGCGCAAATGGGTCAAAATAACACCGCTACGCTCGAAACCGGGCGAGCGCGGTCAGGCGCGGCCGCCTCGCCCCAATACGCCGCCGCTCAACAGACAAGGAAGACCATGCTGCGGGAATTCGCCATCGCCTGTGTTCTTGCGACGCCCGTGTGCGCGTTCGCATTCACCGGCAACGATCTCAACAAGCTCTGCATCAAGACCGACCCGAACTCGCGTACCGCCTGTGCCGCCTACATAGAAGGCGCGGCCGACGGCGTGTACAACACGATCGAAGCCATCGGCGGCACCACGGGGCCGCAAGTCGGCCAGTACTTCTGCCTGCCGGCCGACGTGAAGCCGCAGCAACTGACGGACGCGGTGCGCAAGTACATCGCGGACAACCCCGACAAGGCGAATTTCAACGCCACGACGATGGTATCGCTCGGTCTCGGCAAGGCGTTTCCCTGCAAGGCGGAACGCTGAGCGGACGCCGACGCGCCTCTTGCAGCGGATCGGGTGATCGGACGCGGCGCGGAAACCCGCACGCCGTTTGCTAGTCGAACGTCGGACAGCGATCCAGCGATCCGCCCACATCACACAAGAAACGCAAGAGGAAAGTTTATGAGCCGTCTCGTCGTCGTATCCAACCGGGTCGCCACGCCGACCGAAACCAAGGGCTCGGCCGGCGGGCTCGCCGTCGGCGTGTTCGGCGCGCTGAAGGACAGCGGCGGCGTCTGGTTCGGCTGGAGCGGGGACGTGGTGAGCGAGAGCGTCGCGAATCAGGGGCCCACGCTCGTGCAGGACGGCGCCGTGACGTTCGCCACCGTCGGCCTGCCGAAGAAGGACTACGACCAGTACTACCGCGGCTTCTCGAACGCGATGCTGTGGCCCGTTTTCCACTATCGTAACGATCTCGCCGTCTACGACCGCGACGAATACGCCGGCTATCGCCGCGTGAATTCGTGGCTCGCGCACAAGCTCATCAAGCTGCTGGAGCCGGACGACGTCATTTGGGTCCACGACTACCATCTGATTCCGTTTGCCGAGGCGCTGCGCAGTGCGGGCATCACGAACCGGATCGGCTTCTTTCTGCATATCCCGTTTCCGTCGCCGCAGATTCTGCTCAACATCCCGCCGCATGAGGAACTGGTGCGGTCGTTGTGCTGCTACGACGTCGTCGGCTTCCAGACCGAAGGCGATCAGACCGCGTTTCACGACTACATCGTGCGGCACGCGCACGGCACGGCGACCGCGGACGGCCACGTCGAGGCGTTCGGGCGCAAGCTGAAGACGGGCGTGTACCGCATCGGCGTATTCCCCGACGAGATCGCGGAGCAGGCGCAGCGCGGCGAGGCGCGGCAGGACGTGATGGACCTGAAGCAGAGTCTCGAAGGCCGCAAGCTCATCATGAGCGTGGACCGTCTGGATTATTCGAAGGGGCTCGTCGAACGGTTTCGCGCGTTCGAGCATTTTCTGGAGAAATCGCCGGAATGGCGCGGCAACGTCACGCTCGTGCAGATCGCGCCGCCCACGCGCTCGGACGTCGAAACGTATCAGCAGATCCGCCAGAACCTCGAATACGAAGCAGGGCGCATCAACGGGCGGTACTCCGGCCTCGATTACACGCCGATCCGCTATCTGAACCAGCGCTATGACCGCTGGAAGCTGATGTCGCTCTTCCGCGAATCGCAGATCGGGCTCGTGACGCCGCTGCGCGACGGCATGAATCTCGTCGCGAAGGAATACGTCGCCGCGCAGAATCCGGACGATCCCGGCGTGCTCGTGCTCTCGCAGTTCGCGGGCGCGGCGGGGGAAATGACGGGCGCGGTGATGGTGAACCCGCACGATGTGGTCGGCATGAGCGACGCGCTCGCCCGTTCCCTCGCCATGCCGCTCGCCGAGCGCCAGCAGCGTTACCAGGCCAACATGGCGGCGCTGCGCAAGCACAATCTCGGCGTATGGCGCGACGATTTCCTCGCCGACCTTCGCGGCGTGCGACGCAAGTAACAGGCGCGCGAAACGGTTGTTTCCGGTCTGTAACAGAGCGATGAAAGTGCAAGAGAACGCCGGTTCCCGCCGCTTCGCCGTCGATAATGAATCGTCGCGCGGCGGCCGGCTTGCCGCATCCAACGATCGAGGGAAACCCTCGTTAGCCGGCTGACAGTCTGCTGTCATACTCGATCTCGCGCGACGTATTCAGAACACGAGCACACGCTCGCACGTCGAAGTTCGCATGGAGACGAGAACGATGAGAATTGCCCAGATTGCCCCGTTGACCGAGTCGGTCCCGCCCAAGCTCTACGGCGGCACGGAGCGCGTCGTGTCGTATCTCACGGAGGCGCTCGTCGAGCTCGGCCACGATGTGACGCTGTTCGCCACCGGCGACTCGCAAACCACGGCGAAGCTCGAAGCCGTCTGGCCGCGCGCGCTGCGGCTCGACCCGGCAATTCGCGACCGCATTGCGCCGCACATGCTGCTCATGGAACTGGTGCGCCGCCGCGCCGAGGAGTTCGACGTCCTGCATTTCCACATGGACTATTATTCGTTCTCGCTCTTCAACCGGCAGGACACGCCGTTCGTCACGACGCTGCACGGGCGGCTCGACTTGCCCGAGCAGCAGCCGGTGTTCGACACGTTCAACACCGCGCCCGTGATCTCGATCTCGGATTCGCAGCGCCATCCGTTGCCGCAGGCGAAGTGGGTTTCGACGGTCTATCACGGCCTGCCGGAGATGCGTTATGTGCCGCAGCCGGTCGAGCAGAAGTATCTGGCGTTCCTCGGGCGCATCTCGCCGGAAAAGCGCGTCGATACGGCCATACGCATCGCGGGGCGCTGCGGCTTGCCGATCAAGATCGCCGCCAAGGTCGATGCAGCCGACCACGAATACTTCGAGCGCGAGATCGCGCCGCTGCTGGAGTTGCCCTACGTCGAGTTCATCGGCGAGATCAACGACGCGCAGAAGGCGGACTTCTTGTCGGGCGCGCACGCGCTGGTTTTCCCGGTCGACTGGCCCGAGCCGTTCGGACTCGCGATGATCGAGGCGATGGCCTGCGGCACGCCCGTTATCGCGTTCAATCGCGGCGCGGTGCCGGAAGTGGTGGACGCGGGCGTGTCCGGCTTTGTCGTGGAAGACGAGATCGGCGCGGTGGCGGCGGTGAACCGGCTGCATACGCTCTCACGCGCGGGCGTGCGCCGGCGCTTCGAGGAGCGCTTCACGTCGCACCGCATGGCGCGGCAATATCTCGACGCGTATCAGGCCGTGGTGCGCGCGCAAAAGCGCTCGCGCTTCAAGCTGATCGATCGCGCGGCGACCTGAGTTCAAATCCAGGCACCAAAAAAATAGACCGCCGTGGGGGGGGGGGGGGGGGGGGGGGGGGGGGGGGGGGGGGGGGGGGGGGGGGGCGGGGGGGGGGCGGGGGGGGGGGGGGGGGGGGGGGGGGGGGGCGGGGGGTGTGGGGGGGGGGGGGGGCGGGGTGGGGGTGGGGGGGGGGGGGGGAGTGGG
>NZ_JALQDQ010000015.1:0-56321 GCF_023631105.1 Caballeronia sp. AZ10_KS36
CCCCCCCCCCCCCCCCCCCCCCCCCCCCCCCCCCCCCCCCCCCCCCCCCCCCCCCCCCCCCCCCCCCCCCCCCCCACGGCGGTCATGCTTTCCGCCGGGACCGTGAAGACGGCGCGCGCCGCCTTACATCTTCAGGCGCGTCACCTTCGTGCCCTGGAGCGACACGTCGGCCATCAGGCCCGCGTTCGTCAGCACGAACGCTTCGACCGGGCTGGTGGCGGTGGTCGTGTCGACCGCGCCGTTGGCGCCCATCTTGACGAGCGCCACGGATGCATCGGCGCCTGCCGACCAGCCGTCCGAGTTGCGGAATTTGTCGAGCGCGTCCTGCGTCATGAAGAGGAAGATGATCGACTTCGACTGCGCGCCCGCCTGCAGGCCGAACGAGCCGGAGGTCGTGCTGTAGTAGCCGACCGTGCCGCCGCCCACGCGCAGCGCGCCCTTGCCGTATTGCGCGCCGACGATGAAGCCTGCCTGAATCACGGACGGGAACACGAGCACGCCGCGCGACTTCGCGACCAGTTCGCGCGAGCCGGGAACCGTCGCATAGAGCCGCTGGATGGTGCTGTCGACGTCCGCGTCGATGCTGCGGCGATCGTCGGCGCTGCCGGCGGCCTTCTCAGCGCCGGTATTCGAATTCGTCGTGCAACCGGCAAGCGCGAGGCCTCCCAGCGCCAACACGGCCGTCGTCTTGAGCATGAAGTTTCGTCTTTGCATCATTGTTCTCCATCGTGGAATTTAGGAAACCCCATAGTGCGGGAGGGTGAGGCACGCCAAGTTATAGCACAGCGACGCAACAACGCGACGCTCGCACCGGACACAGATACCGCGTTCCGCGCGTGCCGCGCAAGCCCTGCGTCGCATCCGCGCGTCGTCCACTGGACGACGGCGAATGGCCGGCTATTTCGCCCGCCCCGCTGCCTGAAGCCCTGCATTAATTTCACCGCACCGGTCTCGGTGACGGCGGCAACGCCGCGTAGCAAGTAGCAACGACCGTACCCGAAGCGCCTGCGTCACTGGGTCGTCGTTTTTACTTTGGTCGGAGGAACGGGGGCCGGCGCGCGCGACGGCCGCCGCAAGGCGCGCTTGATGCCGCCGATCACGATGCCGACGGCAAGCAGAAACGCCGCCGGCACGACCCAATAGCCGATGAAGGCGTGCCACAGATAGTCGGCGAGCGTCGCCTTGCGATGCGCGTATTCGTCGAGCGCTTCCTGATGACGGCGGGCGTTGGCTTGCAGAACGTCGGCGGGGCAGCCGGATGCGCGCGCTTCGTCCGGCGCGCCGTGACAACGCGCGGCGGCACCGGCGGACCGCTGCGCATCGGTGAGTTCCCAGGTCGAGAGCGCCTTCTGAAGATCGACCGTGTTATAGGCCATTTCCTCGCGCACCTCGTTGACCGCGACGATCATCACGGGCACGGCCCAGAAGGTGATCGTCACGAGCCACCGGCGGAACCAGCGGTTCTTGTATCTCCATGCCATCCGATGCCTCCATGCGAGGCTTGTCGCCACGCTAGACGAGCGGCGGCCGATGGCGTGTTTCTTGTATTCGTGAGGGGCCGCCTTCGCGCCATCTTATGAGAAAAAGACGGCGGTGCGAAACACTTGCTTGGGTGCAGTGCAATATGTACGAAGAGGGCAGACAGCCCGCGCCGCATGCAACCGACGCGGCGCGAATCAGACGATGCGGCCCGCGCCGCGATCAGCCCTTGCTGCTGAGACAACTCTTCATGAACGCCTTGCGGTCGTCGCCCTTCTTGCCGGATGCCTGGCTGTTGCACGCAGTCATGCGCTGCTGCTGGGTCATCGGCGCGGACGCGGCGGAGGCGGCGGCGGGCGTGGCGGACAGGCAACTCTTCATGAACGCCTTGCGGTCGTCGCCTTTCTTGTCGCCTGCCTGCTTGTTGCAGTCGCTCATCTTCGACTGCTGACTATTGGCCGCGAAAGCCGTATGCGCGCCCAGCGTAAGACTCAAAACAGCGATAAGGGCAGTGGCTCGGATGGTCATGTGACGCTCCCTGAGTAATTGACGATTCTTCTTGAATGAGCGAGTTTCGACGTCTCGCCCGCGCATTATGGCAAAGCAGGTTTCAACTGAGTGTGCGATAAGGTTAAATCTTCGAGTTGATCCATTGACCGCCGCGCCGCCGCCTTGCAACGCGCTTTCGCCGGCGAGCGGACGCAGTGTTCGTCATCCGGTTGCTTCGATCCTTCATCCACGACAGGAGCCGCTTCATGTCCACACCGCTCGCCGATCACTACAAGGGCTTCGCCATCCACGTGCAGGCCATGCGCCGCGCGAAAGAGCGCGACGAGCCGGACGACGGCCCGCGCCACTTCGACATCTTCGTGACCATTTCGCGCGACGCGGCAGGCGAGAGCGGCCGCTCCGCCATGTTCGGCGTGCCCGAGCAGGCGCCGTTCGAGAGCCCGATCGATGCGACGCGCGCCGGCATTGACTATGGCCGCAAGATCATCGACAACGAGATCGAGGGCCAGTCCGTCGCCGATCTTTGAGCGCCAGCGGCTGGCTTCGAACGCGCGCAAGACCACATTGCGCGTGCGTCCGAAGCGCCCAGTGCACGTTAGCCCGATTGACCGCGCGCCTCCCACGAACGAGAATCGACGGCGGCAAACGTTGAACCGCCCACGTTTCGCGTGACATGCAAGACCCACTGCACACAAATCAATCAAAACACTGGAGGAGAACCGCATGAAGTCAGCCATTCGCCGTCGCGTCCTGTCAGCCGCCGTCGCGCTCGTTGCGTGCAGCGCGCTGCCTTTTGCCGCATCGCCCGCCTTTGCGCAGAGCGCCGGCAAGCCCAAGGTCGCGCTCGTGATGAAGTCGCTCGCCAACGAGTTCTTCCTCACGATGGAAAACGGCGCGAAAGACTATCAGCAGCACAACGCCGACAAGTTCGACCTCATCACCAACGGCATCAAGGACGAAACCGATACGGCCGCGCAGATCCGCATCGTCGAGCAGATGATCGTCTCGAAGGTGAATGCGCTCGTCATCGCGCCGGCGGATTCGAAGGCGCTCGTGCCGGTCATCAAGAAGGCGGCGGACGCGGGCATCGTCGTCGTGAATATCGACAACCGGCTCGATCAGGACGTGCTCAAGTCGAAGGACCTGAACGTGCCGTTCGTCGGCCCCGACAACCGCAAGGGCGCGCGCCAGGTCGGCGACTATCTCGCCAAGCGCCTGAAGAAGGGCGACGAAGTCGGCATCATCGAGGGCGTTTCCACGACGACCAACGCGCAGCAGCGTACCGCCGGCTTCAAGGACGCCATGGACGCGGCCGGCATGAAGGTCGTCGCGCTCCAGTCGGGCGACTGGGAAATCGACAAGGGCAACGCCGTCGCGTCGCAGATTCTCAACGCGAACCCGAACGTCAAGGCGCTCTTGTGCGGCAACGACAACATGGCGATCGGCGCGGTGTCGGCGGTGCGCGCGGCGGGCAAGGCCGGCAAGGTGCAGGTGGTCGGCTACGACAACATCAACGCCATCAAGCCGATGCTGAAGGACGGCCGCGTGCTCGCCACCGCGGATCAATACGCGGCGAAGCAGGCCGTGTTCGGCATCGACGTGGCGCTCAAGGCCATTGCCGGGCACAAGAAGCAGTCGGAGCTCTCGACCGTGGTGGAAACGCCCGTCGATCTCGTGACGAAGTAAAGCGCAGCGAGCGTTGCGCCGCGAACCGTTCGTCCTCAAGTTCGCGGCCATCATGCCGTTAAGAGGCACGAGCGCGGTTGATGGACGGCGGAGCGTACCGGCCGCCGTCCCGCCGCAACGCATGCACAACTTTGCCGAGGATGCACCGACCGCCTTGAGCGACCTTACGCCATGATGAAAGACGCGCACGACGCGAGCGTGCTGACCGTCACGGGAATCGGCAAGACCTACGTCGAGCCGGTGCTGGCCGACGTATCGCTCGGACTCTCGCCGGGCGAAGTGCTCGCGTTGACCGGCGAGAACGGCGCGGGCAAGAGCACGCTGTCGAAGATCATCGGCGGTCTCACGAATCCGACCACGGGCACGATGACGCTCGCGGGCCAGCCGTACGCCCCGCAAAGCCGCACCGAAGCGGAAGCGCTCGGCGTGCGCATGGTGATGCAGGAGCTGAACCTGCTGCCGACGCTCTCGGTCGCGGAAAACCTCTTCCTCAACCGCCTGCCGCAGAAAGGGCGCCTGAAAATCGGCTGGATCGACCGCAAGCGGCTCGCCGAGGACGCGCGGCACGCGATGGCGCAAGTCGGGCTCGATGCGATCGACCCGGACACGCTCGTCGGCGATCTCGGCATCGGGCATCAGCAGATGGTCGAGATCGCGCGCAATCTGATCGGCGATTGCCGCGTGCTGATTCTCGACGAACCCACCGCGATGCTCACCGCACGCGAAGTCGATCTCCTCTTCGAGCAGATCGCGCGGCTCAAGGCGCGAGGCGTGGCGCTCGTCTATATCTCGCATCGGCTGGAAGAACTGAGGCGCATCGCGGAGCGCGCGGCCGTGCTGCGCGACGGCCGGCTCGTGCACGTCGGGCCGATGAGCGCGCTGACGAGCGACCAGCTCGTCACGCTGATGGTGGGCCGTGAACTGGGCGAACGCATCGATCTCGGCGAGCGCAAGCTCGGCGGCATCTCGCTGAAAGTGGACGGCATGACGCGCGCCCCGGCCGTGCGCGACGTGTCCTTCGAAGTGCGCGCGGGCGAAATTTTCGGCATCAGCGGGCTGATCGGCGCGGGGCGCACGGAACTCATGCGCCTGATCTACGGCGCGGATCGCGCGGACGGCGGCACGGTGGCCGTTTCGCGCGGCGGCGAGGCGCTGCGCCCGGTGAACATCCAGTCGCCGTCGGATGCGGTGAAAAACGGCATCGCGCTCATCACGGAGGACCGCAAGGGCGAGGGCCTGCTGCTCGGCCTGCCCATCGCCGCGAACGTTTCACTCGGCAACGTGGGCGCGGTGGCGCGTCACGGCGTGATCGACACGCGCCGCGAAGCCGCGCTCGCCGAACGCCAGATCGACGCCATGCGCATCCGCACGTCGGGGCCGGCGCAGGCGGTGTCGGAACTATCGGGCGGCAATCAGCAGAAGGTGGTGATCGGCCGCTGGCTCGCCCGCGACTGCACCGTGCTGCTTTTCGACGAACCGACGCGCGGCATCGACGTCGGCGCGAAGTTCGATATTTACGGGCTCATGGGCGCGCTCGCCCGCGAAGGCCGCGCGCTCGTGGTCGTGTCGAGCGATCTGCGCGAACTGATGCTGATCTGCGACCGGATCGGCGTGATGTCGGCGGGGCGCATGACCGGTGTGTTCGAGCGCGCGAACTGGACGCAGGATGCGCTGCTCGCGGCGGCTTTCGCCGGCTATGCGAAGCGCGAGGCCATTCTGCACGAGCCGCTCGCGCCCGACGCGAAGCCGCCCGAACAAGACAATTTGCTGGAGCATTGAATGACCGGACAGACCGAAGCGAATCTGCCAGCCGATGCGCCGAAAAGCGGCAAGAACGCGAAGGGCGCGGGCACGCGCCTGGGCTTTTCCAATTATCTGGGACTGGCCGGCGCGCTCGCCGCGATGATCGCGCTTTTCTCCGTGCTGAGTTCCCACTTTCTGACGTACGACACGTTCAGCACGATCGCGAATCAGATACCGGATCTCGTCGTGATGTCGGTCGGCATGACGTTCGTGCTGATCATCGCGGGCATCGACTTGTCGGTGGGCTCGGTCCTTGCGCTCGGCGCCTCGGTGGTGAGCGTGGCCGCGCTGAAGTGGCATTGGCCCGCACTTCCGGCAGCGCTCATCGGACTGGCCGCCGCCGCGCTGACGGGCACGGTCACGGGACTCGTCACGGTGGCATGGCGCATTCCGTCGTTCATCGTGTCGCTCGGCGTGCTGGAAGCGGCACGCGGGCTCGCGTATCAAATGACGAACTCGCGCACCGCGTATATCGGCGACGCGTTCGATTTTCTGTCGAATCCGATCGCGTTCGGCATCTCGCCGGCGTTCCTGATTGCGGTCGCGGTGATGATTCTTGCGCATTGGGTCTTGACCCGGACGATTTTCGGCCGTTATCTGGTAGGCATCGGCACGAACGAGGAAGCAGTGCGCCTCGCGGGTGTCGATCCGCGGCCGTACAAGGTCATCGTGTTCGCGCTGATGGGCGCGCTGTCGGGGCTGGCCGCGCTGTTCCAGATTTCCCGTCTCGAAGCCGCGGATCCGAACGCGGGCGCGGGCGTGGAGCTTCAGGTGATCGCGGCGGTGGTGATCGGCGGAACGAGTCTGATGGGCGGGCGCGGCTCGGTCATCAGCACGTTCTTCGGCGTTCTCATCATCTCGGTGCTGGCGGCGGGGCTCGCGCAGATCGGCGCGAACGAGCCGACCAAGCGCATCATCACCGGCGCGGTGATCGTGGTCGCGGTGGTGCTGGATACCTACCGGAGCCGGCGCAGGCGCGGTTGACAGAGCAGAGGGCAGCAGGCAGCAGGCAGCACGTCGGTGCCTCGCAACGGGGTGGGCGGCGACGTTAAACATGAGCGCAGGCAAATAGAGATGACCGGGCAGTGCCTTCGCCGTCTAGACAACGTCAAGCGCGGCGAGCGGAAGGAAAGCGGCCGGGCGCGTGAGGGCCGCGCGAGAGGACGTTTCCGGTCAATAAAAGAAGTTGGACCAAAGCAAAGCGAAGGACGATGTATGGCGACGATCAAGGACGTGGCAGCCATTGCTGGGGTGTCGTTTACGACGGTGTCCCACGTAGTGAACAATTCAAGGCCGGTGTCGGCCGACGTGCGGGCGAAGGTCGAGCGCGCGATCCGCGAGCTGGACTACGTGCCGTCGGCAGTGGCGCGCTCGCTCAAGGCGAAGTCCACGGCGACCATCGGGCTGCTCGTGCCGAACGCGACGAATCCGTACTTCGCCGAACTGGCGCGCGGCGTCGAGGACGGCTGCGCGAAAAACGGCTACTGCGTCTTCTTCTGCAACTCGGACGACGATCCGGCCAAGCAGCGCAACTATTTGCGCGTCTTGCAGGAGAAGCGCATCGACGGCCTCGTGATCGCATCGGCGGGCGAGGACGCGGTGCTCGCGCAGTGTCTGGCGGGCGCGCGCGAGCCGCTCGTGATCGTGGACCGCAACATCGAGGGCGTCTCGGCGGACCTCGTGCAGATCGACCACGAGAAAGGTGCGTACATTGCGACGAAGCATCTGCTGGAGACGGGGCATTCGGAGATCGGCTGCATCACCGGGCCGGTGGCGACAGCGGTGAGCGCCATGCGCCTGCACGGCTTTATCCGCGCGATGGCCGAGCGCGGCGTCGAGATCGAGCCGAACGCGATCGTCCAGAGCGACTTTTCCGCGACGGGCGGTTATGCTGCGGCCTCGCAGCTTTTCGACGCGATGAAGCCGACCGCGATTTTCGCGTGCAACGACATGATGGGCATCGGCGCGCTGCGGGCGGCGGCCGAGCGCAAGATTCGCGTGCCGGACGATTGCTCGATCATCGGCTTCGACGATGTGGAGTTGTCGCGCTACACGTATCCTGCGCTCTCGACGGTCGGCCATTCCGTGCGCGCGCTCGGCGAGATGGCCGCGCAGACGCTGATCGAGCGCATCGTCGGCAAGCTCGGCGGCACGACGCGCCGCCGCGTGGTACCGCCGCGTCTCGTGCTGCGCGAATCGACGGCGGTCGTGCCCGAGTCGCGCTGCGCCGAAAGCGGCGCAGTGGCAGACGCCAGAGCAAACTAACGCGGACGAACAACCACAGCAGGATTTCATCGCGATGAGCGACAACGCAACGAGTGAAGCAGGCACGCGCGGGCGCGTGGTGGTGGTCGGCAGTCTCAACATGGACCTCGTCGCGCGCGCGCCGCGCCTGCCGAAGCCCGGCGAAACGCTCGCCGGCTCCGCTTTCGTGCAGGCGCCGGGCGGCAAGGGCGCGAATCAGGCGGTGGCGGCCGCGCGCCTAGGCGCGCAAGTCGCGATGGTCGGCTGCGTCGGCGGCGACGCGAACGGCGCGACGCTGCGCGCGGGCCTCGAAGCGGAAGGCATCGACTGCGCCGCGCTCGCGACGAGCGCGGACGCGCCGACGGGCGTCGCGCTTATCATCGTCGACGACGTGAGCCAGAATGCGATCGTGATCGTCGCGGGCAGCAACGCGCAGGTCACGCCTGCGGTCATCGACGAGCAGGAGGCGCTGCTCGCACGCGCCGATGTCATCGTCTGCCAGTTGGAAACGCCGCCGCAGACCGTGCGCGCGGCGCTGGCCGCTGGCCGCCGGCTCGGCCGCACGACGATTCTCAATCCCGCGCCTGCGGCGAGCACGCTGCCCGCCGACTGGTTCGCGCTCATCGACTATCTGATTCCGAACGAACTGGAAGCCGCGACGCTTTCGGGTATCGCCATCGCGACGCCCGACGATGCGCGCCGCGCCGCCCGCGTGCTCAAGGAGAAGGGCGCGCGCAACGTGATCGTCACGCTCGGCGCGCAGGGCGTGTTCGCGCTGCTCGGCGACGACAGCGACGGCCAGCATCTGCCGTCGCCGAAGGTCGACGCCGTCGATACGACCGCCGCGGGCGATACGTTCATCGGCGGGTTCGCGGCGGAACTGGCGCGCGGCAGCGCCGTCGCCGACGCGATCGCCTTCGGTCAGCGCGCAGCCGCGCTCGCCGTCACGCGCGAGGGCGCGCAGCCGTCCATTCCGCGACGCGGCGAAATCGCAGCATAAGTTTTCAACATGTGCTGAATAACGGCGCGTACAACGCGTCGTTTTCCCTATCAGGGAAAGAACCTTCTCAAGTCCCGGTGCCTCTTGCCGTTTATATCGTAAGCGGCTGCGCGAGTGCGCGTCCGCCCATCGCGGCTTTACGCGTCACCACGCCCGCGCACATTCGAATCGGCATCAGGGACACATCCATGAAAAAGGCTTTGACGATCAAGGCACGCATCGGCATCTCGATGGCGTTTCTCGGCGCGCTCCTCGTCAGCATCGGCGCACTGGGACTCGCGGGCATGGGCCGCACGAACGAGGCTTTTCTCGACACGTATTCGGTGCAGATGCCGGGCGCCATCGCCGTCGGCAACAGTGAAATGTATGCGGCGCGCGAACGGCTTGTGTTCGACCGCGCGGCGCTGCTCGCCGGCACGTCCGAGGTGGCCGCGACCATCGAGCGTTCGCGCATGATGCGCCAGCGCGCCGACGCGTTCTGGAAGAACTACATGTCGCTGCCGCAGACGCCCGACGAGCGTCGTCTTGCCGACGCGTCGCAGGACAAGCGGCTCGCGCTTCAACGCGCCGTCGACAAGGGACTGGCGGCCGTCACGGCGGACGACCGCGCGGGCATGATCGCAGCGGCCAAGGCGATGCAGGCCGCTTACAACGAACTCGCCAACGCGAACGACGCGCTGCGCTCGTTTCTCACCGACGCCTCGAAGAAGAGCTACGAAGACGCGCAGAGCCGCTATACGTGGTTCCGCGCGCTGAGTCTTTCGGCCATCGCGCTCGGCCTCGGGGCGGCGGCCTTCGCGTGGGTCGCGTTGCGGCGCGCCATCGGGCGGCCGCTCGAAGCCGCGCTCGCGCACTTCGAAGCCATCGCCGCCGGCGATCTGCGACGCGACGTGGTCGTGACCTCGCGCGACGAAATGGGCCTGCTGCTCGAAGGCCTCGCGAAGATGCGCGCGAGCCTGCTCACAACGGTTCGCACGGTGCGCTCGGGCAGCGAATCGATCGCGTCGGCCACGCAGCAGATCGCGGCGGGCAATACCGATCTTTCGTCGCGCACGGAGGAACAGGCGTCCGCGTTGCAGGAAACGGCATCGAGCATGGAGGAACTGACGAGCACGGTGCGCCAGAACGCGGATAACGCGCGTCAGGCCAGCACGCTTGCCGCCAACGCGTCGGAGATTGCGGGCAAGGGCAGCGCCGTCGTCACGCAAGTGGTCGATACGATGGGCGAGATCAGCCGCAGCTCGGCCAAGATCGCGGACATCATCGCGATCATCGAAGGCATCGCGTTTCAGACCAACATCCTCGCGCTCAACGCGGCCGTCGAAGCGGCGCGCGCGGGCGAAGAAGGGCGCGGCTTCGCGGTCGTGGCAGGCGAAGTGCGCAATCTCGCGCAGCGTTCCTCGACGGCGGCCAAGGAAATCAAGGAGTTGATCGACACTTCGGTCGCGCGCGTGCAGTCGGGCACCACGCTCGTCGACGAAGCGGGCCGCACGATGAACGAGATCATCGGCGCGGTGCGACGCGTGACCGACATCATGGGCGAGATCGCGGCGGCGTCGGCGGAGCAGTCGACCGGCATCGAGCAGGTATCGCGCGCCGTCACGCAGATGGACGAAGTCACGCAGCAGAACGCGGCGCTCGTGGAAGAAGCGGCGGCGGCGGCGCAGTCGCTCGAAGATCAGGCCGCGCGCCTGCGTCAGGCGGTCGCAGTGTTTCAGGTGACCGAAGGCGCGGGGCTTGCTGCTGCTTCTGTGCACGTGCCGGCGCCCGTATCGTCGAAGCCGAAGCGCGTCGCGCAGCCTGCGCCGACTGCAAAGCCCGTAGCGACCGCGAAGCCCGCCGCATTGTCGACGGCGGGCGGCGACTGGGAGACATTCTGACGCTTTGATGCCGCTGCCCGCATCGCGCGTTCGATCGAAAGCGCATCACGCGGGCAACGTAAAGCACCTCCGGTCCGGTAACCCGTACACTGACGACACTGCGCGTCACCATTCACACGAGGGGATCGACATGACCGGATCGACACTTGCCGCCAAGCTCGTCGCGGCCCGGCGTCAGCATCGACTGATCGAAACGCTGGAGCCGCGCGATCTCCCCGCCGACGCACCCACCGCTTACGCCATCCAGCACGAAGTCCTGCGCGACAGCCACGCGCGCATCGGCGCATGGAAGATCGGCGCGCGCGCGCCCGATGCGCTCGCGGCGGGCGCGCCCATCGATGCCGAATGTGTCTATGTTTCGCCCGCGCGCCTTCCTTTCGAAGGCTTCTTTCGCGTGCTGGTGGAACTGGAGATTGCGTTTCGCTTCGCGTATGCGCTGCCCCCGAAGAACGATCCTTACACGCGCGCCGAAGTGCTCGCGGCGATCGGCGGCATTGCAGTCGCGCTCGAAGTGGTCGACAGCCGTTTCGCGCAGTGGCCCAATCTCGATCCGCTCGCGCAGCTTGCGGACTCGCAGAACAACGGCGCGCTCATCACAAGCGGCATGGAACCTTACGAGGTCGTCGCGCCGGGCTTTGATTTTCTTGCGCCGCGCCTTGAACTCACGCTCGATGGCGTGGGGATTGCTCCGGCTACCCTCGGCAATCCGGCGGGCGATCCTCGCGAATTGCTGCCCTGGCTCGTCAACCATTGTTCGCGCATGGGTTTGACCGTCGAGCCTTTCTGGACCATCACGACGGGCTCTTACACGGGCGCGTATCGCGTGGAAGGACCGGCCATGGTGCATGGCTCGATTGACCGCATCGGAGAACTGGAGTTGGTACTGACGTGACGACATGCGCTCGCGAACATGCTTTGGCGGAAGGTCGCGGTGCAGCGATGAAGCAAGCGCGGCGCAGCGAACATGCCGAAGCGCACGCAGAGCGCACGCTGCATGACATGCGAGCGCAAGAACGAACCGCATCTTGGGACTGAGGATTGTAGGTGAACGAAAATAACCTACCAAGCTAGTGATTGTTCCGAGCAGCTTCTAAGCAAATCAACCAAGCAAGTGCGTGAAAAAAAATTCGAAAGGGTTTAGGATGAATTCAAGCGATGTCGTTTCGATAACGCGCGTTGAGACGACCAAGGCTTTCTGACTTCGGCGAGGAGGTAGCATGGATATCTACAGCAGTTTCGCGACCCGCTTCGAAAAAACGCGCGAGGAGGAATTCTCGCTCGAAGAGTATCTCGCGCTCTGCAAGGAAGATCCTGCCACATATGCAACAGCGGGCGAACGCATGCTGACGGCCATCGGGGAACCCGAAATGGTCGACACTCGCCTCGATCCGCGTTTATCGCGTGTGTTTGCAAACAAGGTCATCAAGGTGTATCCGGCGTTCCGCGAGTTCTACGGAATGGAGGAAGTGATCGAGAACGTCGTGTCGTATTTCAGGCACGCCGCGCAGGGTTTAGAGGAGAAAAAGCAGATCCTGTATCTGCTCGGTCCGGTGGGCGGCGGCAAGTCGTCCATTGCAGAACGGCTCAAGCAACTCATGGAGCGCGTACCGTTCTACTCGCTCAAGGGTTCGCCCGTGAACGAATCGCCGCTCGGTCTTTTCGATTACGACGAAGACGGTCCGGTGCTCGAGGAACAGTACGGCATTCCGCGCCGTTACCTGAAGAGCATTCTTTCGCCGTGGGCCGTCAAGCGCCTGCACGAATACAACGGCGATATCCGCAAGTTCCGCGTGGTGCGCCGCTATCCGTCGATACTTCGGCAAATCGGCATCGCGAAGACGGAGCCGGGCGACGAGAACAATCAGGACATCTCCTCGCTCGTCGGCAAGGTGGACATTCGCAAGCTCGAAACCTACTCGCAGGACGACGCCGATGCTTACAGCTATTCCGGCGGCCTATGCCTCGCGAATCAGGGCTTGCTCGAATTCGTCGAAATGTTCAAGGCGCCGATCAAGGTGCTGCATCCGCTTCTGACGGCCACGCAGGAAGGCAACTTCAAGGGCACGGAAGGCTTCGGCGCCATTCCGTTCGACGGCGTGATTCTCGCGCACTCGAACGAATCGGAATGGAAGGCTTTCCGCAACAACAAGAACAACGAGGCGCTGCTCGATCGTATCTTCGTGGTGAAGGTGCCGTACTGCCTGCGCTATAGCGAAGAGGTGAAGATCTACGAGAAGCTCTTGCGCAATTCTTCGCTCGCGGAAGCGGTGTGCGCGCCGGGCACGCTCAAGATGATGGCGCAGATGGCCGTGCTCACGCGTTTGCACGAGCCTGAGAATTCGAGCCTCTTTTCGAAGATGCAGGTCTACGACGGCGAGAACCTGAAGGACACCGATCCCAAAGCGAAGTCGTATCAGGAGTATCGCGATTTCGCGGGCGTCGACGAAGGCATGACGGGCGTGTCCACGCGTTTCGCGTTCAAGATTCTGTCGCGCGTGTTCAACTTCGATTCCACCGAGGTCGCGGCCAACCCGGTGCATCTCATGTACGTGCTCGAACAGCAGATCGAGCGCGAGCAGTTCCCGCCGGAAACGGAGCAGAAGTATCTGTCGTTCATCAAGGACGTACTGGCTTCGCGCTACGCCGAGTTCATCGGGAAGGAGATTCAGACGGCTTATCTGGAGTCGTATTCGGAGTATGGACAAAACATCTTCGATCGCTATGTGACGTATGCGGACTTCTGGATTCAGGACCAGGAGTTCCGCGATCACGACACCGGCGAGAGCTTCGACCGCGCCGCGCTCAACGCGGAGCTGGAGAAGATCGAGAAGCCTGCGGGCATCAGCAACCCGAAGGACTTCCGCAACGAGATCGTGAATTTTGTGCTGCGTGCGCGCGCGAACAACGGCGGCAAGAATCCCGCGTGGATCAGCTACGAGAAGCTGCGCGTCGTGATCGAGAAGAAGATGTTCTCGAACACGGAGGAACTCTTGCCGGTCATCTCCTTCAATGCGAAGGGATCGGCCGAAGAGCAACGCAAGCACGAGGATTTCGTGAACCGCATGGTCGCGAAGGGCTATACGCCGAAGCAGGTGCGTTTGTTGTGTGACTGGTATCTGCGCGTGCGCAAGTCGTCTTAAGCGGCGCGGTGTCACGAAGGAAGTTGCAGTAGAGCAGTGCAGGTCCGCGCCGTCCGGGTTCGATGCTTGCATCCGGATGGCCAAGCGGGCAGATTGCGAGCGAGAGGCGCCCACGCGCGGCGCAAACATGCGGCGCCTCGCACACTCGCCATTTTTGCGGGAGACTGGATGTGCTGCACCAAATCATCGACCGCAGGTTAGCCGGCAAGAACAAGAGCATCGCGAACCGCGAACGCTTCCTGCGACGCGTCAAGAACTACATTCGCCGCGCCGTTTCCGACGCGGTGCGCGATCGCAGCATCAAAGACATTCAAAGCACGCAGAGCATCACGATTCCGAAGAAGGACATCGCGGAGCCGTCGTTCCGGCATGGTCCGGGCGGCAAGCGTGAATACGTGCATCCGGGCAACGCCGACTACGTGCGCGGCGACAAGATCCCGCGTCCGCAAGGCGGCTCGGGCGGCGGCGGCAAGAGCGCGAGCAATGAGGGCGAAGGCCAGGACGATTTCGTCTTCGAGCTGTCGCGCGAAGAATTCATGCAGTACTTCTTCGACGATCTCGAACTGCCGCGCCTCGTCAAGACACAACTGCTCGCCGTGCCGACGTGGAAGAACGTGCGCGCGGGCTGGGCGGCGGAAGGCACGCCGAACAACATCGACGTGGTGCGCTCGCTGCGCAGCGCGCTCGGCCGGCGCATCGCGCTCGGCTGGCCGCTTTCGGCGCAATTGCGCGAGATGGAACGCCAGCTCGAACAACTGAAGGAAGAAGACGGCAATCCGGACGACATCGCGCGGCTGGAAGCGGATATCGTCATCATGCAGGGGCGGATCACGCGCATTCCGTTCATCGATCCGTTCGATCTGCGCTACATCAACCGTGTGAAGCAGCCCACGCCTTCGAGCAAGGCGGTGATGTTCTGCCTGATGGACGTCTCCGGTTCCATGGACGAGCAGCGCAAGGATCTCTCGAAGCGTTTCTTCATCCTGCTGTATCTCTTCCTGCAGCGGAACTACGAGAAGATCGAAGTCGTGTTCATCCGTCACCATACGCGCGCCGAAGAAGTCGATGAAGACACGTTCTTTCATTCGACGGAAAGCGGCGGCACGGTGGTGTCGAGCGCGCTCGAACTCATGAAGAAGATCATGGACGAGCGCTACTCGCCGACTGAATGGAACATTTACGGCGCACAGGCTTCGGACGGCGACAACTGGACCGACGATTCCCCGAAGTGCCGCAAGCTGCTCGCAGAGGACATCCTGCCTAAGGTGCGGTATTTTGCGTATATTCAAGTCGCGCCAGAAGAGCAGAACCTGTGGTTGGAGTATGCTCAACTTGCGGCCGGCGCGCCTGAACTGGCGATGAAGAAGGTCGATTCGGCCTCGGACATTTATCCGGTGTTCCGCGAACTCTTCGAAAAACAACAGGCGGCCGCATGACGACGAGGCACGTGAACAACGAAGCGCGTGGATATCATCTCGACGGCACGGACGATCGTGCGCCGTCGAAACTCGGACCGGAAGCGGGGCAACGCAATGCGTCTGCCACGACGCACGAGGTAAGCATGAACGTTGCAGAAAAACGGCGGCCGCTGCCATGCCCATCGGACTGGAGCGTCGAGCTGATCGAGGAGTACGACGCCGAAATCTCGCGCGTCGCGAATCGCTACGGGCTCGACGTCTATCCGATCCAACTCGAAATCATCAGCGCCGAGCAGATGATGGATGCGTACGCGTCCGTCGGCATGCCGGTGAACTATCGGCACTGGTCGTTCGGCAAGCACTTTCTCTCGACGGAGAAAAGCTACCGGCGCGGGCAGATGGGCCTCGCGTATGAGATCGTCATCAACTCGAACCCGTGCATCGCGTATCTGATGGAAGAGAACACGATGACGATGCAGGCGCTCGTCATCGCGCATGCCGCTTACGGGCATAACTCCTTCTTCAAGGGCAACTATCTGTTCCGGCTGTGGACGGACGCCCACGCGATCATCGATTACCTCGTGTACGCGAAGAATTACATCGCGGAATGCGAGGAGCGTCACGGGCTGGATCGCGTCGAGGAACTGCTCGACTCGTGCCACGCGCTGATGAACTACGGCGTGGACCGCTACAAGCGCCCGCAGAAGCTGTCGCTCGCGAAGGAAGCGGCGATGCGCCGCGAGCGCGAGGCGTATCTGCAATCGCAGGTAAACGAATTGTGGCGCACGCTGCCGAACAAGAAGGCGCCGTCCGCCGAGGAAATCGAAAGCCGCTATCCGCCAGAGCCGCAGGAGAATCTACTGTACTTCGCGGAGAAGAATGCGCCGCTTCTCGAACCTTGGGAGCGCGAAGTCATTCGCATCGTGCGCAAGGTCGGACAGTATTTCTATCCGCAGCGGCAGACGCAGGTGATGAACGAAGGCTGGGCCACGTTCTGGCACTACACGCTGCTGAATACGCTCTACAACGAAGGCCGGCTCGAAGACGGCTTCATGATGGAGTTCCTGCATTCGCATTCGAATGTGGTCTATCAACCGCCGGTGACGAAGCCGTATTACAGCGGCATCAACCCGTATGCGCTGGGCTTTTCGATGATGAGCGACATTCGCCGCATCTGCGAGAACCCGACCGACGAAGACCGCGAGTGGTTCCCCGATCTCGCGGGCAGCGACTGGCTGGAATCGCTGCACTACGCGATGCGTAACTTCAAGGACGAGAGCTTTATCGCGCAGTATCTGTCGCCGCATTTGATCCGGGAGATGCGCCTTTTCTCGATTCTCGACGACGACATGCGCGACGCGCTCGAAGTCTCGGCCATTCACGATGAAAGCGGCTATCGATATGTGCGACAGGCGCTGTCGCGGCAGTACGACATTCATCATCGCGAGCCGAACATTCAGGTGTATTCGGTGAACACGCGCGGCGACCGCAGTCTCACGCTGCGTCACTTCATGACCGACAATCGCCATCTGTCGAACGACAGCGACGAAGTGCTCAAGCACATGGCGCGCTTGTGGCAGTTCGATGTGTATCTGGAAAGCGTCGATGAAAATGGAACGGTGAGAAAGCGCTTCGATTGCCGATATACCGCGCCGAATTCGCGTTGATCGAAATGCGGGTTCAATGAGAAATGGCTCCTTTGTGGAGCCATTTTTCTTTGCTATTGCGGGTCCTCATCCTGCGAAAAGATATCCCAGCTCGCCATGAAGAGCGCCGCCACGAGCGGCCCGATCACGAAGCCATTGATACCGAACAACGCCATGCCGCCGAGCGTCGAGATCAGCACGACCCAGTCCGGCATCTTCGTGTCCTTGCCGACGAGAATCGGACGCAGCACGTTATCCACGAGTCCGATCACGACGACGCAGAACGCCACCAGCACGAGCCCGCGCCAGATTTCGCCGGTCATGAAGAAGTAGAGCGCGGCCGGTGCCCAGACGAGCGCCGCGCCCACCGCCGGCAACAGCGAGAGAAACCCCATCAGCACGCCCCATAGCAAGGAGCCGTTGATGCCGAGAATCCAGAAGATCAGCCCACCGAGAAAGCCTTGCACGGCGGCCACCGCGATATTGCCCTTGACCGTCGCGCGCACGACGGTCGTGAACTTCGCGATCAGATGCTGCTTCGGCGCCGGGTCGAGCGGAAGCGCGCGGCGGATGCGTCGCCCGATCTCGACGCCATCGCGCAGCAGGAAAAACACGAGATACAGCATCACGCCGAAGCTCACGATGAACTGGAACGTGTTCTGACCGATGAGCAGCGCCTGCGCCGCCGCGAACTGGCTGATGCGCGAGGCGCCTTCCATCAGCTTGCTCTGCACGCCTGGAATGTCGTCGAGGCCGTAACGCCCGAGCAGTTGCTGCACCGACGCCGGCAGCGCATGAAGCACATGCTGAAAGTACATGCCGAAGTTCAGATCGCCGCTCTTGATGCGCGTATAGACGAGCGCCACTTCCTGCACGAGCGTCACCGCCACCACCGACACCGGAATGATGACGATGAGAATGGCGGCGGCGAGCGTCGTGAGCGCGGCGACGTTGCGGCGCTTGCCGAAGCGCACCGTGAGCCAGCGCTGCATCGGCTGAAACAGCAGCGCGAGTATCGCGCCCCAGAAGATCGCGCCGAAGAAGGGCAACAGCACCCAGGCGAGCGCGACGGTCACGACGAACAGCAGGATATGGAAGAAGCTCTGGTGAACGGACTGGTGGTTGTTCATTAGCGGCGACGGGAAAAGGCAAAAAGGGGCAGGGCGAGGATTAGCGGGCCATGCTAGCACGCGCTGTCGGCGCGCTTGCACGCACGCCTCGGAGCACGAAGCTCGCCTGACGTTCGCGAGATGCGCGTTTTCGGTCGTCCGCATCGACTAAAATCCGGCTTCCATTCCTTGCAGACGGCTTCCGGCCGCGTCCGGCCGGCTTACATCTGCGCCACGCATCGAACCATGAATCCAGGCGTCGTCTACGCATTCGCGGCTTTTGCCATCTGGGGTCTTTTCCCGATCTACTTCAAGGCGCTGCATTCGATCGGCGCGATAGAAATGCTCGCGCACCGCATGGCGTGGTCGATGCTCTTTCTGCTGATCGTGCTGACCGCGCGCCGTCAATGGCAATGGCTCGTGCCCGTGCTGCGCGACAAGCGGCTCCTCGCGCGCTTCGCGGCGAGCGCGGTGCTGCTCTCCGCGAACTGGGGCATCTATATCTGGGCGGTGAACGCGGGGCGCATCGTCGAGGCGAGTCTCGGCTACTTCATCAATCCGCTCGTCAACGTGCTGTTCGGCATGGCGTTCCTGCACGAACGCCTGCGGCCGGTGCAGTGGATGGCTGTGATCGTCGCCGCGCTGGGCGTCGCGTGGCTCACCTGGGTGAACGGCGCGCCGCCCTGGATCAGCTTCGCGCTGGCGCTCACGTTCGGCGGCTATGGTCTGCTGCGCAAGACGGCTTCGCTCGGCGCGCTCGAAGGCTTGACGCTCGAAACCATGCTGCTGTGTCCGGTCGCGCTGCTGTATCTCTTCGTGCTCGGCTCGCACGGAGCAAGCGGCTTCGCGCACGCGACGATCGGCGTGAAGCTGCTGCTCGCGGCGGCCGGACCGGTGACGGCCGTGCCGCTGCTGCTGTTTGCCGCCGGCGCGCGGCGCATTCCGCTGTCCATGCTCGGGCTCATTCAATACATCACGCCGTCGCTGCAACTGCTGATCGGCGTGGCGATCTATCAGGAGGCGTTCGGGCACGATCAGCTGATCGGCTACGGCGCCATCTGGACCGCGCTCGCGCTGTATTCGCTCGAAGGCGTCTATTCGGCGCGGCGGGCGCGGGCAGCCTGAACCGACCAGTGCGCTTTACCGCGATGCATCGCCCCAGCGGTATTCGACGGTCGCGTCGTCGAGCTTCGCCTTGATGTCCGGATCGAGCGGCTGATCGACGGCGGCGAGCGTATCGTCGAGCTGCTCAGGGCGGCTTGCGCCGATGATCGCCGATGTCACCGCGGGATTTTCCAGCACCCACGCGAGCGACGTGCTCGCAAGAGAACGCCCGGTCGGCGCGACGATTTCCTTCAGCTTCTCGATGGTCTGGAACTCGCGCTCGTGCCAGTAACGCTCCTGATACATCTCGCCCGCCTTGCCGACGGTCGCGGTGAAGCGTCCCTCGGAAGGCGCCGCGCCGTGCTTGTGCTTGCCGGTCAGCAGGCCGCCCGCGAGCGGGTTGTACGGAATCACGGCGAGCCCTTCTTCTGTCGCGAGCGGCAGCAACTCGCGCTCGATCTGCCGGAAGAGCAGGTTGTAGCGCGGCTGCAGCGAGACGAAGCGCGCGGTACGCAGCACGTCCGCGCGGCCCAGCGCCCGCGCGAGCCGGTACGCGAGGAAATTCGACACACCGATATAACGCGCCTTGCCGTGCCGCACGATCACGTCGAGCGCCTCCAGCGTTTCGTCGAGCGGCGTGTCGCGGTCGTCCATATGCAGCTGATACAGATCGACGTAATCGGTGTTCAGGCGCCTGAGCGACGCGTCGATGGCATCGAGCAGGTGCTTGCGCGACGCGCCCTTGTTCCAGTCGAGCGGTCCCATCACGCCGACGGCTTTCGTCGCGAGGATGAACTGATCGCGCTTGCCCGCAAGCCATCGCCCGACGATCTCCTCCGTGCGGCCGACGATATCGTGCGTGCCGCCGAGCGGATAGACATCGGCGGTATCGATGAAATTGACGCCTGCCTCGCTCGCGCGGTCCATGATGCTGCGCGATACGTTCTCGTCGGTCTGCAGACCAAAGGTCATCGTGCCCAGCGTGAGACGCGATACGGTGAGTCCGGTGCTGCCGAATTTGCGGTATTGCACGGTTGCGCTCCAGAAGAAGGGAAGAAGGTGCGGCAACGGGCAGGATAGCCCGTACCGTGCGCGCCTGCTTATCGTGCAGCGGGCGTCGGCGCGGACGGTTGCGGCGCGGAATCGAGCCGGCGGAACACCGCGGCCGACAGCAGCGTGACCACGCCCATGCACGCGAAGCTCAGCTTGAAGCCGAGCGACGCCGACCCGAAGTGTCCCTCGAAGACCTGCACCAGCGAGCCGCCGATCGATACGCCGAGGCCGATGGCGAGCATCTGCACCATCGAGAACAGGCTGTTGCCGCTGCCCGCGTCCTGCTTTGACAAGCCCTTGAGCGTGACGCTGTTCATCGCGGCGAACTGCATCGAGTTGCACGCGCCGAAGATCGCGAGAATCGCGATTTCGGCGGCGAGCGGCAGTGACGGCGAGAAAGCCGCGAACGCGACGATCGACGCGCCGACGAGCGCCGTGTTCACCAGGAGAAACGTGTCGTAGCCGTACCGCTTGACGAGGCGCGCGATCCAGCGTTTCGAGACGGTGCCGGCAATCGCAATGGGCAGCATCATGAGCCCGGAATGCAGCGGGCTGTAGCCGAGGTCCAGCTGCATCATGAGCGGCAGCAGAAACGGCACCGCGCTCGAACCGATGCGGCACAGCAGATTGCCGATCAGGCCGACACTGAAATTGGGCTCGCGAAAGAGCGCGAGCTTGAAGAGCGGATTGCGCCGATGACGCGCATACGGAATGTAGGCGAAGGCGGACGCCGCCGCGACCGCGAAAAGCGCCGCCGACACCGCGCCGCGATGCGTTTGCACCGGACTATCGAGCGCGAGCGAAAACGCGACCATGCACAGCGAGAGCAAGCCGCAGCCGATGAAGTCGAACGGCGGCGCGTCGTGCAGCGTATCGTGGGGCAGGAAACGCTGCACCGCATAGAGGCCGGCCGCGCCGATTGGCACGTTGATCAGAAAGATCCAGTGCCATGTGAACGACTGGACGAACCATCCGCCGAGCGTCGGGCCGAGAATCGGGCCGACTTGTCCGGCGACGGAAATCATCGCGAGCGCGGAGACATAGGCTTCGCCGCTGACCGCGCGCAAAACCGCGAGGCGGCCGATCGGCAGCAGCATCGAGCCGCCGATGCCTTGCAGCACCCGCGCGAAGACGAGCTGATTGAGCGAATGTGCGCCCGCGCAGGCGAGCGATCCGACGACGAACAAGCTGATCGACACGAAGTACACGCGCCGCGTGCCGAAGCGGTCGGCGAGCCAGCCGGAGGCGGGCGTAAGCAGCGCCATCGTGAGCGTGTAGGCGACGACGATCGACTGCATCGCGAGCGGCGCGGCGTGCAGGTCACGCGCGATGGAAGGCAGCGCCGTGTTGACGATCGTCGTATCGAGCGCCTGCATGAAAAAGCCCACGGCGACGATCCACAAAAGCGCCGTGTGCGAAGACTGTCTGGTCATGAGGGAGAGAGCGGGGCGTCGCGCTGGAACCGTTTTCAGCGCACATGTGAAATATTAGTGACTGTGGGCGTTATCGGGAACCCCGCTAACCGCATTGACTGTTATCGGCTCTACCGATCACAATGCACGGATGCTCAATCCGCTCTGGCTCAACACTTTCGCGACGGTGGCCGCGTCGCACAGTTTCACCGAAGCCGGGCGGCAACTCGGCTTGCGTCAATCCAGCGTGTCGGAGCATATCCGGCGGCTGGAAGAGAGCGTCGGCCGGCGGCTTTTCCTGCGCGACACGCACTCGCTCGCGCTCACCGCCGACGGCGAAGCCATGCTCGTCCACGCCCGCGTGATTCTCGAAGCGATGGCGCACGCCGAATCGCAGTTCCGCTCGCCTCGACTGCGCGGACGCGTGCGGCTCGGCTCGTCGGACGATCTCGCGCTCGGACCGCTTCCGAGCGTGCTCGCCGCGTTTCGCGACACGCATCCGGACGTGGAACTGGAAATCACCATCGGCATGACCGGGCGGCTCTATCAATTGGTCGACGCGGGCGAACTGGATCTCGCCGTCGGCAAGCGGCGCCTGGGCGATGCGCGCGGCACGCGGCTTTTCAGCGGGCGGCTGGAATGGCTCGCGAAGCCGGGAACCGTCGTCGATACGGCGCTGCCGCTGCCGTTGATTCTCGTCGCCGAGCCGAGCGTCACGCGCGCCGTGGTGCTCGATGCGCTCGCGATGACCGGCGCGCGCTGGCAAATGGTCTGCACGAGCAGCAGCCACGCGGGCTGCATCGCGGCGGCGCGCGGCGGGCTCGGGCTCACGGTGCGCTCGCACTTTCTGGCGGGCCGCGGGCTCGCGCCGCCGGTCAATCGCGCGGAGTTGCCGGAGCTGCCCGAGGTGGAGTTCATCGCGTTCGGCGCGAAGCATCTGAGCCGGCCGGCGGAGACGCTGCTCCAGCTTCTGGAGACGAGCGATTTGCGCGGGGAGTGGGACGGGGAGTAGGGAATGCGGCGTGCTTTGGGCGGATCAATCACGTCGTGCCGCCGCAACGCCGGGCGGCGGCCCCGAATGGCTAACCAGAAACGCTTCTTATATATTGAGCGGCCATTGAAGTATCCACTCCAGCCCGTGCTTTCTCTCCGCCGTCTTTTCCTCGCCGATGCCTCGCGCCGCGCGTGCCGGGCATTGCTCGCCGCCGCGCTCGCGCTCATGGCGCTCTCGCGCGCGCACGCCGCCGCGTACGTGACCAAGCACTGCGATGACCTCGCCGGCAAGACGGTGCCCGCGTCGATCATCGGCTTGCCGACGCGCGGCGCGCTGATCGTCACGGCGTCGGCGGTCAAGGCGGCCGCGCCCGGCAATCGCAACGGCGAGTATTGCCGCGTGACGGGCATCATCCGCGCGATCCAGGAGACGACGCCCGACATCCGCTTCGAAGTGAACTTGCCGAGCCGCTGGAACGGTCGCGCGCTGCAAATGGGCGGCGGCGGCTACAACGGCGTGCTGGTTTCCGGCACCGAGCCGATGCCCTTCGCGCCCGATTCGACGCCGCTCGCGCGCGGCTACGCGACCTTCGGCTCCGACTCGGGGCACGTCGGCAATTCGGGGCGCGCGGATTTCGCGGTCAACGACGAAGCCATCGTCAATTTCGGCTTCGCGCACCTGAAGAAAACGCGCGATGTCGCGCTCGCGCTGATCGAAATGGGCTACGGGCGCTTGCCCGACAAGATCTACTTCGCGGGCGGCTCGACGGGCGGACGCGAAGGCTTCACCGTCATCGAACGGTTTCCGAACGACTACGACGGCGTGATCGCCAACGCGCCCGCCATCAACTTTTCGGGCGTGCGGCTGCTCGGCGTGAAAGTAGGGCAGGCGTCCTACGCGAAGCCGGGCGGCTTCGTCGGGCTCGCGCAGCAACGGCGCGTGTACGAGACGGTGGTCCACGAATGCGACCGGCTCGACGGTGTCGCGGACGGCATCGTCGGCAATGTCGAAGCGTGCCGGCAACTGGAACCGCAGATCATCGCGTCGTTGCGCTGCGCGAACGGCCAGCGTCCGTCGCTGCGCGACAGCTGCCTCTCCGATGCGCAACTCGACACGCTGGAACTGCTGCGCGACGGACTTTCGATGCGCTATCCGCTCGCCTATGGCGTCGCCTCGTATCCCGGCTACAACGTGTTTCAGGGCGTGGACTTCTCCGGCATGCTCGGCCTCGGCGATTCGCCCACGCTCCTCAACCCGCCGACGTTCGCCGCGAACGGCTATCTCTTCGCGCAGGGCGACGCGTATGTCCGCCATTTCGTCACGCGCGACGCAGCGGTGAGCGGACTCTCGTTCGACATCGACAATCCCGGCCGCTACCGGCAGCGGCTCGTCACGCTCGCCTATACGGTCGGCGCGATGAACCCGGATTTCTCGGCGTTCATCGCGCACGGCGGCAAGCTCGTCGCCATGCACGGCCTCGCCGACGAAGTCATCAGCCCGAACCAGACGATCGCGTTCTATCGCGGACTCGTCGAGCGATATGGTCAGGAGACCGTCGATTCGTTCATGCGGCTCTACATGGTGCCGGGCTTTCAGCACGGCAACGGCGTGTTCATTCCCGCATGGGACGAACTCGGCGCGCTCGACGAGTGGGTGACGAACGGCGTCGCGCCGGAGACGCTCATCGGCACGGACATCGCGCCGGCGACCAACGGACGCACGCGTCCCATCTGCCGATACCCCGGCTATCCGCGCTATCTCGGCAAGGGACGAGTGAACCTGGCCGCGAGCTTCCGCTGCACCGCGCCGTGACCGTGGCGCACCTCAAAGCGCGTTCACCGCACGCGGCACGAACCGAGCGATGAAGCGCGACCACGCGGGCCTGACCTGCTGCGCGCGATACGAAGTCAGCGACACCTCGACCGCGCGCTCCGACTCCGATGACAGCCACACGCGTTCGCCGCGCGCAAGCCGCACGACATCGCCGGGCTTGAGCCAGTAATCGTAGGGGTCCTGATGACGCGTGAGCCATATCGAGGCATCCGCGCGCAGTTCGGCATCCCGCGCGAGCCGCCACGAGACCATCTGATGCGGCAGCACCTCGACATACACGACCACGCGCGCGCCCGACGCATGCAGCTTGCCCGAGGCGACGCCGTGGCGCGCGCCACGCCCTTCCAGCACTTGCGACAGCTCTTCCATCTTGCTCTCCTTGACTAGCCGAAGACGGAAGGCCAGGCACGCATCAAACAAAAAGGCCCCGTCTTGCGGCGGGGCCTTCGGAATCGACTTGCTTGCCTGTCTCGCTAGCGCACGCGTTCTCCCGATGACCCGCCGATGATGGCGTTCACTGGGTTTTTAATCGCGGCGATGGCGAGGGAAAGGATTGCGTGCATGAAACGCAGTATCGATGCGAACGCGCGGCGCTGTCAATATCGAGATAGCGGGCGCGTTCGCATTTCTTCAGCCGTAGGTCACATGCCCGTGTAGCCCTGCGGCTTCGTCGCGTTCTTCTTCGCGATATCCGCGTTGGTCGAAACGACGTACTGCGGCGACTCGGTGAGCGTGAGCGTCACCACGCCGTTCGTGTACGGCGCGCTCGACACGTTGCCCATCGCGTCGATCAGCTTGACCGTGCCGCTCGTGCCGGCTGCATCGACATTGAGCTTGTAGGCCGTGCTGTAAGTCGTGCTGAATGCGCCGTTCGAAGCCGGCCACACCGCGTTGTTGTGCGTCCAGAGCGCGGTAATGACCTTGCCGTTGCCGAGCTGCTGGAACGCGTAGGCGTACACGCCGGAGGGCAGGTTGTTCACGGGACCGAGCGTGGTGGTGCCGTCGAGCACGCGGGTCATCGCGGCGACTTCCATCGCGGCCGGCTTCGGGCTGATGTTCGTCGTGCCGAACGCGGCCTGCGGATGATCCAGATCGAAGAACGTGCCGTAGCCCGGCTCGCCGGGGAAGTCCGGCCCGAAGAACACGTAGGTCTGGTCCGCGCCTTCGCCGAGCAGGATGATGTGCGCGCGCGCGACGACCGCCCCGTGCGCGAACAGGATGTTCGGCGTCGGATAGTTCGGACCGTAGTTCGCGCCGATGTCATAGCTGATGCCCGTCTCGGTCACGAAGAGCTTCATGTTCGGCTTGTAGTCCTTCGCCATTTCCGCGCGCAGGTTGCGCATCTCGTTGAGCAGCGAGTTCGCGGCATCGGCGGCGTTCGCGTCCGTGTGATGACGCTCCGGCGGATGCGACGGCGACGTGCCCGCATCGTAGTAACCGTGCGTCGCGATGCCGTCGAGATACTGCGCGAGGCCGAGCGGCGCAAGGCGCTTCAGGCGCTCGGTGGTGAGCGACGGGAACGGCTCGGCCGGACCCATCACGACCGCGTGCGGGTCCTTCGAATGCAGACCCTGATACGCCGCCTTGTACAGCGCGACGAAGTTCACGTCCGTGTCCTTCCACAGGATGTACGGCTCCCACGTCACCTGATAGTAGTTCGCCGACATGGTCGGGTAGTAACGCGCGCGGATCGCCTCGGTCTCCTGTCCGACGCGGCCCATGTAGTTCGCGTAGTAGGTCAGGTCGTTCGGAATGTAGCTGTAGTCGGGGCTCAGGCCGTGCATGCTCGCGCCGCCCGGAATGCCGTCCAGACGGACGAGGCGCATGATCTTGCCGGACGTATAGAACGGGTCGAGGTTGTTGGCGTTCGGATTGAACGCGAAGCGGCCGTTCGGCTCCATCACGGACATCTGGCGGTCGTCAATCGTCGACGAGATGCCGAGGGCCGCGAGCATCGTGCCGTTGCCGTTGAAGCCCTGCATGCCGAAGCGATGCTGTTCCTGCTTCGCGTACGTGACGGCGGGGATCACGCCGCCGAGGTCCGGAATGACGCCGAAGGTGGCGATGCCGTTCGGGCGCGTGCCGGCCGTCTGCACCTGTCCGCCGTGATTGGCGAGCGTCGCGGAGACCGCGAAATAACCGGCGAGCGTCGAGGAGCACGTGAGCGTGGTCTTGGTGGCCGCCGCGGGCGCGGGGAAGCTGCCGCTCGCGACCGTCTTGCCGAGCGCATCGGCGATGGTCCACTTGAGCGTGTCAGCGGAGCCGGGGCGCGTCGTGATCGCCACCTGGAACTTGGTGCCGGCGGGGAACATGCGCGAACCGTCGCTGCTCGGCGTGTCCGCCGTGATCTGCCCGCTGCCGCCCGAGGCCGCCGCTGCCGTGGGCGTGCCGCAAGTCATCGACTGCGCGCTCGCCGCCTTGGAGACCGCAGTCGGGTCGGCCGCCGTGGAGCCGTCGGCTGCGTTCATGACAGAGGCGGGCGAGGAGGCGTCGTCGCTGCCGCCACAACCGGCGAGAGCGAGAACGAGCGTCGAAAGCAGGAAAGTATTCTTCTTCATGGATTCATATGCATGGACCGGACGCGCGCAGGCGACCGGCGACGCCTTCGGCATCGGGTTCGGGACGGGCAGGGAACCGACGTATTCGCCTCTCCCGGCTTCGGGCCGGATCTCGAAGAAGCGAACGAATGCGCCGTCGTGATGGACGAGCGGACGTACGACGGTGGCCACCGCCGCGCGACGCTCTACTGAGGGCAAGCGACATCGGGCGGTATTAATTGCTTCTGCCGCAATCGTCTTACCGGCCGACGGAGGCAAATACTACGGGATAATTCAGACAATGGCACGTAACAGCTCGTAACGTCTTGTAACGTACGACAATTACCCCTATTCATCAGATCAATGCGCTGACGTTCGAGGTTGCCGTCCGCGCGATGCCGGTTTAACTTTGTCGGCACATAACTTCACGACAGGAGACCGCCGTGGCTTTTCTGTTGCTCATCGTTGAACCCGTCGAGCAGCGCGCGCAGCGCACGGCCGTGGAAGGGCGGGAAGCGTACCGGCAAATGATCGAGTTCGCCGGCACACTGAAGGCGCGCGGCGTCTTGCGCGCTTGCGAATCGCTGACGTCGCTGGCGGACGCGTCGCGCGTTTCCACGGTGAAAGGCGACGCGCGCGTCATCGACGGGCCGTTCGCGGAAGCGAAGGAAATGATCGGCGGCTTCTTCCTGCTCGATTGCGAGACGCACGCCGAAGCGGTGGCGATTGCCGCCGAGTGCCCGGCGGCGGCATGGTGCACAGTCGAGGTCCGCAAGCTCGGGCCGTGCTATCTGTGACGCGTGTCGATTTCCGCGTGCTTCGATCGTCGTTTGAACGACATCCCATGAAAACGGAGCTTCACGCCATGCACAAGCAGATCTTCGTGAACCTGGCGGTTCGCGACCTCAAGCGATCGATGACGTTTTTCAAGGCGCTCGGCCTTCACTTCAACCCCGCATTCACGAACGACGCCGCCGCGTGCCTCGTCATCGGCGAGAACATCTACGCGATGCTGCTGACCGAGGCGTTCTTCAAGACGTTCACCGACAAGACGCTCGTCGATGCGCATGAGAGCGTCGAGGCGCTCGTGTGCCTGTCATGCGAGAGCAGGGCGGAAGTGGACGAACTCGTGGCCAAGGCCGTGGCTGCAGGCGGGCGGACGCCGCGCGCCCCGCAGGATAACGGGTCCATGTACGGCCACGCGTTCGAGGACCTCGACGGCCACACCTGGGAACTGGTGCATATGGACCCGGAAGCGGCGTGAGCGCGTCGTCGGACGAACGCGAAGCAGCGACGCGGCGGACCATCGAGGCGGTGTGGCGCATCGAATCGGCGAAAGTGATCGCGAGCGTGGCGCGCGTCGTGCATGACGTCGCGCTCGCGGAAGAGCTGGCGCAGGACGCGTTCGTCGCGGCGCTCGAGCACTGGAGCCGCGAAGGCGTGCCGGAGAAACCGGGAGCGTGGCTCATGACGACAGCGAAGAACCGGGCGCTCGACCGTCTGCGTCAGTACGCGCTGCACGCGCGCAAGCACGAGGAACTCGGCCGCGATCTGGACGCGCAGGAGCGACACATCACGCCCGATTTCGTCGATTCCCTCGACGCCGCCCGCGACGACGACATCGGCGACGATCTGCTGCGGCTCGTCTTCACGGCCTGCCATCCGGTGCTGTCGCTGGATGCGCGCGTCGCGCTGACGCTGCGGCTCCTGGGCGGCCTCACGACGGACGAAATCGCGCGGGCGTTTCTCGCGCCGGAGCCGACCATCGCGCAGCGCATCGTGCGGGCCAAGCGCACGCTGTCGGCGGCGCGCGTGCCGTTCGAGGTGCCGAAGGCCGGCGAGCGCGCGGCGCGGCTCGCATCGGTGCTCGAAGTCATCTATCTCATTTTCAACGAAGGTTACTCGGCCACGGCCGGCGACGACTGGATGCGGCCCGCGCTGTGCGACGACGCGCTGCGGCTCGGCCGCATTCTCGCCGAACTGATGCCGCACGAGAGCGAGGTACACGGCCTCGTCGCGCTGATGGAGATTCAGGCATCGCGGACGAAGGCGCGGGTGGACCGCGACGGCCGCCCGGTGCTGTTGCCGGATCAGGATCGCAGCCGCTGGGACCCGTTGCTGATTCAGCGCGGCTTCGCGGCGCTGCGGCGCGCGGCGGCGTTGGGCGGCGCGCGCGGCGTGTATGCGTTGCAGGCGGAGCTGGCGGCATGCCACGCGCGCGCGCCGAGCGCCGCTGAGACCGACTGGCCGATGATCGTCGCGCTTTACGATGCGCTGATGGAGGTGGCGCCGACGCCGGTGGTCGAGCTCAATCGCGCGGTCGCGGTGAGCATGGCGTCGGGGCCGGAGGCGGCGCTCGCGATCGTCGACCGGTTGCGGGATGCTCCCGCGTTGAAGAATTATCACTGGCTACCCGGCGTGCGCGCGGATTTGCTGGCGCGGCTCGGTCGCGTGGATGAAGCGCGCGACGAGTTTGCGCGGGCGGCGGGGCTGGCGAAGAATGCGCGGGAGCGGGAGTTTTTGTTGGAGCGGAGTCGGACGCTTCGTTGAGTCGTCGCCGCGTCTATCCAGTTTGACATAAGATAAATTAGCGCAATTTTATTAGCCACTTAAGGAACGGTCGGCGGCTCACCGCCGACCCAAAAGCGTGCCTATTCCTGCGCCGGCGTACTCGGCGTGCGCGTATTGCCGTCATCCGCCTCGGTCAGCGGCATATCGGCCGGCGGATTATCTGACTTCGGCGCGGGCTGATTCGCCTTGTCCGTATCGACGACATCGGTGCCCGGTTCGTTCTGCGGAATGCTCATGATCGTCTCCTTTGTTGGGGTTGCTGCGGACATCCAGCATCGACAATGCCTGATCGCGGAATGCGCGTTGCTTTCGCGTCAATGTATTCGACAACAGGAGCCAACCATGTCCGCATCGACCAACTCAACGAATAAACCACCTGAAAATCCGATCGACTCCGAAGGACTGACCGATCTCGGGCCGGCGCAACCGGAAGACCCGCCGCATCCGCCGCAAGCGGACGCCGATTTGCGCGATCCCCCGAGTCCGGCAGGCGTTCCGCGTCCGGACGATCGCTGATACCGCTTTGCGATACCCGTGAATGGCGCGCGTCGATAATCGGCGCGGCCAAATTCGTCTCAGCGTTTGCTCAACGTCCGGGAGCGTTTCCCGAAGGCATCAGTATTTAATCAAAGAATCTTCAGCAATAGACATTCGCGGAAACTCGCATAAAAACAATTCGTGGAGCCGAACGTTCCGCGTTATCCTCGTTCTGGGGTCGCACACCTTCCAGTCGATTTGAGGATTAAGGATGAAACGAGGAAAGACTTTACCGATCTCGGCAATATCGATCCGCATACTGCTTTCATTAATCGGCATTCGCGCATTTCCATTCTCCTTGTATACCGCGGTGACTGATCCGCAGATTCTCGAGAAAATCACGCATCTGAACCGACCGAGCGTCGCCAATAAAGCCGACGAGTTACAGACCGTCAGCCGCTTGCTGAGAGAAGAAGTCAACCTGTTGTCGCCGAGAACGCACCGCATTTTGTATCAAGCGCGCAAGGCGAACGAACGACTACCGGAGCTTTACGCCTTCTAGCGCGAAGAACAGGCGCTTCACCAATACGCTTTGCGCCCTGCTCGCCCAGGCAAAAACCACGACCTATACTGAAAGCATGCGCGCTGAATCGTCAAATTTTTTCGACGATTCGTTCACTCAGCGAAACGTTCCCCGGCATCGTGCCATAGTCGCGTAACACGCTTGCGTCCAGGCTCAAGCCCACTTTCGCGCACCCTCCACGATACGACAGCATGCTCGAACATTACGACGACCTTTATCCGAAACTCTACGCGGGCGATGTCGAAGCATGCTCGCGCTTTCTCGACGAACGGCGCGCGGCGGATGGCAACACGGCCGAATACTGGCATTGGCGCGCAATCGTGCATCTGCGCGCCGGACAATTTCTACAGGCGCTCGATGTTTGTTTCATGCTCACGCGTCTGTCGGATTCTTTCGCTTTTCACGTCCATTGCATGTGTGACGTCGCCGGGCATCTCGGCCTGAAAGAAGTCGCGCTCGCGGGAATCGAATCGTTCGCGCAAAAAGCATCGACGCCGGAAATCGCCGCTTTTCTGTGGCGCGTGTACGGATGGCATTACCTCGGCGAAGACAACCGCGTACTGGAACTGAGACCGGACGGCATCGACGAGCATTCCGCCTTCGTGCTCGGTCATCACCAGGCGCGCAGCCGCATGCGGCTTCACGGCATCGAACATGGCGTCGAAGCGATGCATCAGTTCTGGTCGTCCGACGACGCGCGGCGCGTGCTTTTCCCGCATGTGAACCGCCAAGGCTACTGGACCGGTCAGCGCGCCCTGCCCGCGCGCATGTCCGTGCAGCTCATCGCATCGGGCTTCGGCGATCTCGTGAACTGGGCGCGCTATATCGGCGCGTTGCAGGCAATGGGCGTCGCCGTGGACTACGACACCGAGCTCTTTCGCGTGGCCACGCCGGAAACCTACCGCGTCGACTACGTCCGGGCAATGCAAGCCGCCGGCTTCACGAGGCCAGCGGGCGACGCGGCGATGTGGACGGACCCGTTCACGCTTTTCACCGCCCTCTTCCCGGTGCTCGGCCACGCGACGTCGCACCGGTACATCGAACCGGCGGACCCGGCGAGCGTCGATGCCGTCATCGACCGCATCTGGCATCGCGCGCGCGGCCGGCGCTGCGTGGGCGTGTTCTGGTCATCGTGCGAATCGGCGAACAACTTCGCGAGCCGCAGCCTCACCCTGCCCGACCTCGACCCGCTGTTCGATACGCAGAGCGACGTCTACTGGGTCGTCATGCAGCGCGGCTTCGAACGCCGCCGCTGGCTGAACGACCCGCGCTCGAACGATCTGGACCGCTTCACCACGCTCGATCTCGACTTGACGCTCGGTCAGTCGGCGGCGCTCATCGATCGGCTGGATGCGTTCATCGGCAATGACGGCGGGCTCACGCATTTCGCCGGCGCGCTCGGCAAGCGCACCTATCTCTTTCTGAACCACGTGGCCGAATGGCGTTACGAGCGCGCAGGCCCCACGACGGCCTGGTACCCGAACATGCGGCTCGTCCGGGCGCGCGAACTGGGCGCATGGGGGGATGTGGTCGGCACGTTGCAGCGGCTGCTCAGTGCCGACGCACGCTAGCCGAGCTCAACGCGCGACCGCCCTGAAGCCGTACTCCTCGCGCGCGCCGTAGCGGCCGGGCGCGAATCCGTTGAACACGTGGCCGCCCACTTTCGCGCCCACGTTCTCAAGGCGGCGCAAGGTCTCTTCCAGTTGCCGCGCGCCCGTCCGGTCCGCCCGCGACACGAGCAGCACGAGATCGCAATTGTGCATGGCGATGGACAGCGCGTCGCTGACCGGAAGCACCGGCGGCGAATCGATGACGACATAATCGTAGATGTCGCGCAGCATCGACAGCGTCTCCTGGAACGCCGGACGTCCGAGCAGTTCCGCCGGATTCTCGGGATAGAACGCGCCCGCGTCCATCATCGAAAGACCGCCGCCGAGCGAGACGATCGCTTCATCCACGTGCGCGGAGCCTTCCAGTACTTCAGCGAGACCGGGCCCTGTGCGGCCATCGACGAGATGACGGAGACGCCCCTGCCGCATATCCGCGTCGATCAGCAACACGGACGCACGCGTTTCGGCCAGCAGATACGCGAAGTTCGACGAAACGAAGCTCTTGCCAACGCCCTGCGTGGGGCCGGTAAAGAGGATCACATTGCCGTGACGATCGTCGGCGCTTGCGACGTAGCGCGGATTCATCATGGTCGTGGTGGTGCCGAAGGGCATCGCGTTCATCGGGTTCAGCGAGTTGAGTCCGCCGCCGATTCCCGCATGAACCATCGGCACGGGCGCGTCGCTCAGCATCGCGCGGACGCTGTTGCGCAACGAGCGCAACGCCTCGATGCTCGGGTCGGTCGGACTCGTCATCGCGAGCAGTTTCGCGGGCGCGGCGTTGTGCGTCAGCGCGCGCACGTCTTGGCGGAGCTGCGCCGTCGAACGTGCGATCACCGCAAGACGCGGCAACTGCGAGAACTGGTCGATTTCTTCCGGACTCCGAAGTTCTCGTCTATTCAATGCGATCAGATAGATCGAAACGGTGCTGATAAAGAGGCCGCCGAAGACAGAGCCCAGCAGCACGATCCACGCGCGCGGCCACGACTGCTTCTCGGGCGCGACGGCCCAATCCACCACCGCGACACCGGGCGGCGTGCTGGCGGCCGCCACTTCCAGTTGTTGCGCATTCGTGAGCACGCTCGTGTAAAGCTGCGTCGTGACGGCGACATCGCGCGCGAGCTCGACGTATTGCCGCTGCACGGTCGGCAGATTCGCCGCGATCTTCGACGTATCGGCAATCTCGCGCTTCACCTGATTTAACTGCGTGAGCGCGCTCTGATAGTTCTCGTTGTCGGGCTTGTAGCGATGCTGCGCGGCATCGAGCGCGAGTTGCAGCGTCGTCTGCTGCTCTTCCAGCCGGCTCATGCGTGTGATGAGCGCGGTGTTCTGCTGCGCCATGTCGACGGTGCCCGTTTGCGTGCGGAATGCATTGAGGCGCCGCTCGGCCGCTTCGAGATCCTGCTTCAGCGCGGGCAGGCGCTGCTTCAGAAAGTCGAGGCTCGTCTGCGCCTGCGCGGCACGGCGTTCGACGTCGCGCTGCTGATACGTCTTGATGATCGCGTTGACCATGGCCTGCGCGAGCAGCGGCGATTCCGCCTGATAGCTCAGGTGGATCAGCGACGGGTCGCGCAACGACGATTCGCGCGGCGGGATCGATGTGCGCAGCCGCGAAATCACGTTGTCGAACGTCATCTGCTGCGAGTACTTGCGCAGTTCGAAGCTGATGCCCGGGCGCGCGCGCAGCGTGTCGATGCGCACTTCGCCGGGCGCCTGTCCTTCCGGCGTGCTTACCTGAAACGGCACCGTTTCGCCGACGCGCCCTTGCGCGAGTTGCCTGTCGTCCTTGTCGTAGAGCGTCCATCGTCCAGCTTGTCCCGCGACCACGCGAAACTTCGCCTTGTAAGCGGATTCAGGAACCGTGAACACGCCGGGCTTCAGACGCTCGCCGCCCCAAGCATATTGATCGAGACCGAAGAACGATGGCGCGAGTTCGTTGTCGCTCGCGTGGCGCGACGCCAGATAGCTGCCGATCAACGGAAAGTGGCTCTTGGTTTCGACGACGGTCTCCGCCCCCGTCTGCGCGATAGCCGCGCTCACGACCGAGCGCGAGGTGAGCACGTCGCTTTCGTCGTTTGCGGAGGCATCGGCGGCCATCGAGCCGGAGACGTCCGATAGCGCGCTGATCGACGTGCCCGCCTTGCTTTGCACGCGCAACAGCGCTTCGGCGCGATATTGCGGCGTGGCGAGCAACACGTACAGCACACCGGCCGCGCAGCATGTGCCGGTGACTGCGCCCAACAAGGTCTTGTGGCGCACCACGCTGCGCCACAGATCGACGAGACCGTCGCCGCGTTGCGGAACTGGCGTCATGGCCGGGCGCATATTATATGAAAGCATGTTATATCCCTACGAAAAGTAAAAGACCCAGGACGTCAGTGCTTTTCCACACAGGCGCATTTCCTCGCATGCGCCTGTGATTCGTACCACGAACCGCTATGAAGACACGGTCACGAAGACCGGTCCTTGTGCTTCCGTCACGGCGAGCACCTTCTGCCCGCCTCGCGCGACACCATACAAATCCGTGATTCGCGCGCCCGCAGGCAGACGCGACACATCCAAGTTCACGACGTTGCCGGCGCCGTAGCACCAGACCACGTATTTCGTTGCGTGCGCATCGTCGAGCTTGAGCATGATGTACTGCGCCTTCTCGTCGATGAAATACCGCGCGTTCTTCGCATCCGCCGTGAACGCGAACAAATGCTTCACGGCTCGATACGCCGGCAGCTTTCCGTTGTGCGCATCAAGCAAGCCGAAGTTATGTTCCATCTCCTTCGGATCGTTGCCGTCGTTGCGCATGTCGTAGTAGGACGTCAGTCCCACTTGCGCGATCCAGTTCATCAACAGCAATCGCACTGCGTAATTGGCCTGTCTCGCGCGCGCTTCGCTGGAATGACCATTGCCGATATCGGCTACATAGTGATAGCCGACGCTCGGGTATGACCATTCGGTCGCCCACACTTGCGGACGCCTTGCATACGTCGAGAGGTCCTCGCGCAACGCACGATAGTCGCCGAGCACGGTCTCCGGTTCTTGCTGCCGGTACGGATGGACGCTCACGGCGTCCGGTCCCGTTTGCGTCGCGGTGATATCGCCCACCGCGCGTATGAAGTCGCGATCGACCTGCTGCACGCCACCGGTCGCAATGACGACGCTGGGATTGGCGGCCCGTGCTGCTTTCACCGCCGTCTGAAGCAATGCGCGATAGGCAGTCGCTGACGGCGTAGCTAACCAGTAGTCCTTATGATCTTCCTCATTCCACACTTCGAAGCGTACCGGCGCACTGCGATAACGGTATGCCGCCTGATACGTATAGGTCTGAAACGCGGCAAGTTGCGGCGCGGAGGTCGGCGGCTGGTCCGGGCTATACGCGTAATGCTTGTAGCCGAGAATGAACAGCGCGCCGAGACCGCGCGCCTTCAGGTTGTTCACGAGGCCGTCGAATTCGCCGAAATGCCAGCCGTCCGGCGCCTGCACCGCTTCCCAGAAAAGGTCGGTGCGCACGAACGAGAAGCCGACGTCCTTCACGGCGTCGAGCAGTTGCGTATCGCCGATCTGATGGATCGCGACGCCGGTATTCGCCCGTGCCGCGGCGAACGACGGCAACGCGACATAAGCGCGCTCGAGCGACACCGGCGAGCCGTCGAGCGCCACATCGGGCGTGGCGGATGCGGGCAGCATCGTGATGCATGCGGCCACCGCGCCCGCTACCGCGATGTGCCGGGCGATGCTTTTCTTGCGGATCATGTCAGAGGCTCCGCAGTCCGTCGCGCGCCGATTCGAGCATCGGCTCGCTCTTGACGGAGGGCATCGCATGGATCGCCGGCATGCGCGTGCGCCATTGCGTCCCGGTGAACGGCACCGGCATGCGCCACACGCGCGGCTCCATCGCGAGCCCGCTCTCACGCAGATAAGCGAGCGTGATGCCGAGGAACAACAGGCAGCCGATCGATTCACAGACATCGGTCGTCGCGCAGGCGAACAGCAGATAAAGCAGCATCGCCCAGGACGGTCTGTCCTCGGGCTGCGCCCTCAGCACTACGCGCACGAATAAGCCGATTAGCGCCACTGCGCCGAACATGCCGAAGCTCGCGAGCGCATATAGCACGGTGTTGTCCGCATAGGCCACATTGAAGCCGAACGCGTTCTCATAATAGGTGGATGCCGAGCCGAAGCCGCCCGGTCCGAGCCCGAGCCATATCCGGTTATTCTTCAGGAGTCCTTCTATCAGAATCGGCCATGTATTGAACATGCGGTCCTGGAAGGATGCGAGCGTCATATAGCCGGTGCCTGAAAGATTGAATGCCGAGGCCGCGATGAACGACGCGAGCGGAAAGCCGATGGCGAAGGCAGTCGCCCACAGGCAGGCGCGCTTCATCGTCATCGTCGAGAAAAGGCAGTGCGCACCGACGACAAGCGCGAGCGCCACGGGCGCCGTCTTGTTGGTGGTGGCGTGAATGGCCGCGCCCGCTGCCGCGAGCAACGCGCACTGCAACCAGCGATTGTCGGTCCGCATGAGAAGCCACGTAGTGAGCAGACCGGCCATGAGTCCCGTCGATGCGCTGTCGCGGCCGAAGCCCGAGAGCCGCGATGCGATCCCGACATACGAGGACACCGCGACGCGCACGTTATGACCGCCCACCGATACGCTTGCGCCGACCCACGGCAGCGTCATGAACGTATTCGCGAGAATGCCGATGCCGCAAAGCGCGGCGAGTACGGCAAAGCCCGTTGTCGCGTTGCGCGCGTTGAGCAGCGCCAGCGCGCCGCGCGGCGCCGTGAGCGCGAAGAGCATCGGCGTCACGGTCCATACCCAGAACGCGACAGCTTGCGGCACGACGCCATGCGAAAGCGATACGCACGACTGCGCGAGCATGTAGAGCGCAATCAGCGCGTGGCTCGCCTTCGGGCGCTTGATGAGCGTGAACAGCACCCACGCGACCATGACGACTTTGGGAAGATACGCGGCCTGCGGCACGCCGGCCATCGACGTGTAGTAGCGCACGACGCCCGAGAGCACGTCGCTTCCCACGGCAGCGAGAAACGTCGCGACCCACAGTTTGTCTTCGAGCGATGCCCTTTCCATTATTCCACCGTCGCATGTCGCCGGGGATCGCGGGTCGTCCATGTCGCCCATCTCGCCCACGTCGCCGCCGATCGCCTCTTGTTGTATGCGCTGTGCTTCCAGCGCGACGGACCCGGCCAGGCCCGCCCCCGTTGCCGAAAACTTACCGTCGCGGTCGAGTCCCCTCCGTGCGCCTACGCACGCTCGATGCGGTCGATGGTCCACGCTCACGTTTGCTATGTCGGCTTGCGCTCATAAGCTGCGACATGCAGGCGCCGATGTCGGCACCCGAGCGTTCTTTGCGATGGTTACCGAACATAAGCCGGCTTATTGTGTTACCGCTACGGGTTTGTCCTCGTGGTCGTCATGTGTCGCAAACGCCCGTGACGTCGTACATTAGAGCCATATCGGCATAAATGGCGACGTGTAGGACTACGTACCAACCAAGCCGGAAAAGAATGCGCACCGGAAGGCGGTCGGGGCCGGACGCGCGGGGTCGCGGTATCGAACGAATCGAATAACTTAAAGAGGCTCGCCATGAGTCAGACCAGCACGCACGCCTGCCGTGCCGCATACGTGAACGGCAACGCCATGCTCTCAGCCTCGGGGCCCGTGCCGCCCGGCCCTCGATGAAGTTGCGCCCGCAACGAATCGCCGTCTTTTACACGTCATCTCCGAGAGCGCATATGAACGCACAAGACCGTGCCGCGTTGACGCAGGCATCGAAGGGCAGCATTGCGGTATTCGAATCCGTCGTGCCGCAGGCTACGCTTTCCGCGATCAACCGCATGCTGGACGCGGCCTATGAAGCCACGCAAGACCACGAGCAGTTTTTCGGCAGCGCGAAGGACGTCGTGCATACCTTGCGCGACATCCCCGCCTTCAGGGCGCTGGAGAACGAGGCCGTGCGCACCGCATCCGACTGGCTCAGGTCGACGATGCAGGTCACCGCGACGGTCGGGCCGTGGTTCGGTCTTCGCATCGGAAGCAGCACGACGACCGCTGGCAGTCACTGCCGCCACTTCGACTCGCAGGTGCTCACGCTCGTGATCGTGCTGAAGACAGCGAGCGATCAGGACAAGAGCGGCGATCTCGTCGTCTATCCGAGAACACGCGAGATTCCGCGACGCCGCGACAACCTCTTGCGCAAGAGCATGCAGTGGGGCGAGCGTGGCCTGCCCTTCCCGCTTCGCGCGGCGCGCACCGAGCGGCATCTCGAACGGGGCCTGTGCTCGCGCATTCGGGGCTTCGCGGGCGACGTCTACGTCTTCAACGGATTCCTGATGCAGCACTGCAATCTCGATGTCCTCGCGGGCGAGCGCCGCAGCCTCGTCATTCACTATCTGGACCCGGGCTTGTCGCTGGGACTCTCGGCGATCAACCGCTTGCGCCGGCGTGAGCTAGCCGCGCCTGCGGACGCCGTGCTTCCCGTGGAAACCGTCACAGGCCTCGACGCGTTCTGAGCGGCTCATTCGGCGCTCGTGGCGCACCACTCGCGCCACATCGCGCGATAGGCGTCTTCCAGATTGCGCGTGAAGCGCGGGGCGTTCGTCATCGGCGAATGTTCGAGGCGAGAACGCAGCGATGCGCGCAGTCCGGCAAGACGCGCGATATCGCTGGCAAGGCGCGTGACGATGTCGACGTAAGCCGCGTCGTCATGCGCAACCAGCTCGGACAAGCCGAGGTTCATGAGCAGGCTCAGTCCCGCGCGGCTGCAAGCGGTCTCGCCCGCGCGCGACGGCACCGGCACGCCCATCCACAGCGCGTCGAGGCTGGTCGTGTGACCGTTGTACGGGAAGGTGTCCAGGCCGATGTCGATGGCATTGTAGGTGTCGAGGTACGCGCTGCGGCTTTGATAACCGACGTACGCTACGCGCGACATGTCCACGCCCAACGCGCTCAGGCGCGCGGTGAAGCGTTCGCGCGCGCCCGGCTCCGCGAGCAAAACGAAGCGCGCATTAGGCGTCGCGGCCAGCACGGCGGCCCACATGCGAAGCGTGCGCTCCGACGCCTTGCACGGATTATTTAGGCATCCGAATGTTATATAGCCGTTGCGTTCGGCGGGTAGCGGGCCGACCTCGCGCATATCGGGTGCATCGTCCATCGCGACGCGCGGATCGAAGCACCAGAACGTCTCCGGCAGCCAGAGCGAGCGCTCGCTATAGCGCTCGGCGACGCCCGGCTGATCGGGCGGATCGATCCACGGATCGGTGAGCCGGTAGCCGATCGCGCGGCTGCCCGTCGTGCCCGGATACGCGAGCCACTGAACCTGCACCGGCGCGGGCCGCCGCGCGAACAAAAGCGGACGCCCGCCCGCCATGTGCATGGTGAGGTCGACAAGCACGTCGATGCGGTCATCGCGGATGAGTTGCGCGAGCGCTTCGTCGTCGAGCGCGTGGACATCGCGCCAGACATCGGCCATGCCGCGGAGCAGATCGGTCACCGCGTCCGTTTGCGCCACGCTCGCGTAGATGAAGATCTCGAACGATGCATGGTCGTGCTGCGCGAAAACGGGCGCCGTGAACATCGACTGGCAATGCATACGGAAGTCCGGCGCGACATAGCCGATTCTGAGCCGCCGCGATGCCGACCGGTCATGCGCGTACGTCACGGCGCGTTCAAGCAACGGGGCCTCGTGTCGCGTAGAGAAGCGCAGGCATTCGTCGAGGATGGTCTTGGAGTCTTCGGCGTAATACGTCAGCGCGTAGTTGAGGTTGCGATGCACGCATTCATTGTCGGGCGCGCAGGCAACGGCGCGGCGAAACGCTTCGATGGCGTCATCCATCCGGCCCATGTCCTTCAGCACGCTCGCGAGGTTGTTATGAGCCTCGGCGGAGTGCGGCGCGATTGCGATCGATTGCCTCAGAATGGCCTCCGCCTCCGGCAGCCGGTTCATGTCCCGCACGACGCGGCCCAGATTCGTATAAGCGTCGGCGCTGTTTGGACGCAGCGCGATCGCGCGGCGGTAGGCGGCCTCCGCCTCGGGCAGGCGATGCTCGCCCGCAAGGAGCACGCCGAGGTTGTAGTGCAGGTCCGGGTTGCGAGGATGCTGCGCGATCAGCGCGCGATACGCCGCTTCCGCTTCTTTCATGCGGCCTGCTTCGTGCAGCATTTGAGCGAGGCCCGCGCGAGCGTCCCCGTGGTCCGGGTGCATCTGGAGCACTTCGCGATAGATGCGCTCCGCTTCCGCGATGCCGCCGGTCTCACGCCGCGCACGCGCGAGACCCATGAGCGCCTGTGTGCAGTCCGAGCGAACGGCGAGCGCCGCTTCGAACGCCGCCGTCGCTTCCGCCACGCGCCGGGTCGCGAAAAGCGCATCGCCGAGACTGCAGTGCGCCTCGACATATGTGGGCGTCAGTTGTGTCGCGCGCCGGTGGAAAGCCTGCGCCCGCGCGAACTGGCCCATTTGCTGAAGCACCAGCCCCAGATTCTGATGCGCGATGTCGAAGGTCGGACGAAGCGCCACCGCGCGCGTGAGCGCGGTCCGCGCCTCCTTGAGCCGGCCCTGCTCGCGCAGCAGATTGCCGAGATTGTTAAAGGCTTCGGCGTAGTCGGGACGCACCTTCACGGCGTCGCGGTAGGCGGCTTCGGCTTCCGCCACGCGTCCACCGTCTTTCAGCAGGCTTGCGAGGTTGTAATGCGCTTCGGCCAGATCCGGGCAAAGCCGCAGCGCCTCGCGAAAACAGGCTTCCGCTTCGCCGGCGCGATGGCGCGCGCGCAGCAGATTGCCGAGGTTGTAATGAGCTTGCGCGAACTCCGGGCGAAGGGCGACGGCCTTGCGGTAGACGGACTCGGCATCCGCGATCCGGCCCTGCGCCATCAACAGATTCGCGAGATTGCCGTAGCTTCCGGCATGCTCCGGATGCGCATGGATGACGCGGCGCCAGTGCGCTTCCGCATCGTCCGGACGGTTGAGTCGATAGCAGCAGATGGCCGCCAGATTCAGGACTTCCGCGTCGGCTGCCGCATCTTCAATCATGGGCTGAAGCACATGCAGCGCCGCCTCATAGTCTCCGTTCGAATAATGAGCCGCTGCCGTGTGATAGAGATTCGGATCGAAAACCATGAGCGAAAACGCGCGGAACCGCTGTTCGGGGAATTTTTGGAGCGTAAAACTAACAGAGGTCCGGCACGAATTCGTCAAGAACTATAAAGCCGCGCAAAAACCGAAATGCGGCGGATGGCGCCGCAGCGCGGCACGCATGTCGGTGCCGCTTGTGCCGCTTGCACATCATCTCAAAACCCCGCAAGCTCTCGGTTGCGGCGCGTAATGCGCGCCGGTCTGTAAAACAAAGAGGTCCCATGTCCGACAAATTGACGATGAACGAAGAGCGCAAAGGCGCCGATAACCCCGATCTGCTGTACCTGCTGCAGGGTGCCGAAGACTTCAGCCGCTTCGTCTTTCCCGACCGCGAGGCGCTTTTCAAGAGCCTCGCGCATCAGCAGGCGCCGCACACGCTTTTCATCACCTGCGCCGACTCGCGCGTGTCGCCCGAGATGATTACCCAGACGCACCCGGGCGAACTCTTCGTGTGCCGCAATATCGGCAATATCGTGCCGGCTTATGGGGAAATGCTCGGAGGCGTTTCGGCCGTGGTGGAATTCGCGGTGCTGGCGTTGAACGTGCGCCAGATCGTCATTTGCGGCCACTCGGATTGCGGCGCCATGAAGGGCCTCGCGTCCGGCGCGACCATTGCCGATGAAATGCCCACGGTCCACGCGTGGCTGCGCAATGCGGAAGCTGCGCGCAGTGTCGTGATGACGAGGAAACTCGACGAAAACCGCGTCGTGCAGGCGATGGTCGAAGAAAACATCCGCCTTCAGCTCACGCATCTGCGCACGCACCCGGCGGTGGCCGGACGGCTCGCGCTCGGCAAGCTACAAGTGCAGGGCTGGGTCTATGACATCGGACAGGGCGAGGTGTCCGTATTCGATGAGTACGCCGGCGCGTTCGAGTCGATTCCGCAAGCGCGCGAGCGGCTCCTGCACAGCGGCTCGCGCTGACAGGAGCGGAGGGACCGCAAGGAAAGGCGGCGCGGCGCTCAACGCCGCGCGGCCGTTTCGATGTTTATGCTTACTGCACGCCCTTCTTCGCGGCGAGGTCCTGCGCCATCTTCAGGTGTTGCTCGATGGTCGGCAATGCCTTCTGCGCGGCCTTCTTCAGATCCGCGTTCTGGCCGCCTTCGGCTTCCTTCCTGAACGCTTCGACCGCTTCCTGGTGGCCCTGGACGCCGACCTTCTGGATATAGGCGGTATCGAACTCCTTGCCCTTCAGCCCTTTCAGCGAGTCGAGCACGGCCGTGTCCGAATTGTCCTTCGGAACGGCGATGCCGTGCGGCGCGGCCATCTTGAGCTGCATGGTCAGCTTCGTGTGATCGACCATCATGTGATGCGCGAAGTTCTTCACGTCCTTGTCTTGCGATTGCTTGGTCGCGAGCTTGCTGGCGTCGATTTCCGTGGAACTGGACTTCGACGCGGCCTGCACGAATTCCTTGTCAGGCGACGGCAACTCGTTGGCCATCGTGGTGCTGGCCGCCTGCGTCTGCGCGAGCGTGACTGCCGGCGCGGCGGCGAATAGCGCCGATGCCAGCGCGGTGAGCAGAACTGCATTGCGTTTCATTGATGCCTCCTTTGGCGGTGATAGCTCCCCTTCGATAGCAATGGGGATGCCAAGCAGCCGATAAACGCCCGCGCAACCGGAATATGCATTGCTGCCCGTCTCTTATGCTGGCTTGCTACACTTTCTCTTCCCATTCCTTTACCGAGACGCCATGCCTGTCTACGACTACGCGTGCTCCGAATGCGGCGCATTCGAAGCAGTCCGCCGTATCTCCGAACGCGACGACCCCGCCGCCTGCCCCACGTGCGGCGCGACGGCGGTTCGCGTGACCGTCGGCGCGCCGTCCGTCGGGAGCAGCGGCGGCAGTTCGCAGCCCCAGAACGACGACGTCGGCAGTTACGGCATGCGGCATCGCGGCGGCTGCCTCTGCTGCTGAAACGGTCGTCGCCGATGCCCGCGCCGGCTTCGACGCGCGGCCAGGCATACGCGTTGCATTTCCCTGCGAACGTGCCTCGCGGCGTATGATGAATGCGGCCCCGGCATCATCCCGGCATCCGGCCACTTTGTCTGAAGCGTGACGGTCAGCGTGTATCAAGCCTTTCCACTTTCCCTTTTTTCCCAACGTTTAACTCAAACGAATAACAGGAGGTGATCAGGATGACGATAGAGTTCAGCGGGCGGCGTCATGTAGTAGCGGCAGCGCGTGTCGCATTCGAAGCGTCGGTGGACGGCCGCGAAGTCTGGTGCAGCGTGTCCCTCGACGCGCTCAACGACCACTTCGGTAACAGCGGAACCTCGTCGCACGCCATCTTGAGCGCGTTCGAAGGCGGACGTCTGCAGATCGAAGAAGCGGCGCGCCGGGCGCTGGAGCGCAATGGCGGCCAGTCGGTGGAACTTGAAACCAACGACTTCAAGAAGACGGCCTGAAGCGTTCATATATCGCCGCCGCCGTCGGATCGATTCAATCGACGGCAGCGTCGACGCTACGGCGCTGCCGTCGCTCGTCGCAATGCATCAGCGCGCGAACGGACGCGATGACATGTCCCTCAGCGTCAAATCGGCCAGGCTTGCGACTCGATCCGTACGCGTCGCGCGGGTCAGCGACTGAGTGCATGGCGAGCGCGATTGGCAGCGGTTCGTGCCGGCCGGCGCAGGATACGCGCAAGCGCCTGCGGATGCATCTGTCGACGGACGGTGGCCCGTCATTCGCGCCGATGCGCGTGTCCACGAAAGCGCCTGCGGCCGCCAGGCTGCGTCAGCGTCGCAGATTTCTTAGCCGCGCATGACAACATCAGCACAAGACGACCGCCTGCACTCGAATCTGAATGCGCTGCCAATACGCGGCGTGCTTCGGCTCTGCGATTCGGCAGGGCCGCCTTGTTAGGTTCGTCGATGCATTCATAGCGATCCGGCGCGGCAACGAGGCACCGCGCCGTTCACCGCTTCAGCGAGGACGAATCTCGCCGCGTCAGCGCGCGATCAGCAGCCCGACGATCAGCCCGCCTATCGCCGCCATCGCGATGGACTTCCACGGGTTGTCGTGCACGAAGTCGTCGGTGCCTTCCGTGACGAGCCGATAGCGCGCCACGGCGACATCCTGCGCCCCCGAGATGACGCGTTGCGCCCGGCGCCCCGCCGACAGGCGCTCGGGACGCAACGGACTGCCCTGCCCTTGGGCCGAGGCCGACGCAGGCTGACCAAGCACGGCGGGACTATCCCCGCCTTCCAGCACGCTGCCGTGCGCATGATAGGGCGCGGGATAGGGAGCATTGCGCGCGGGCTGTTGCGCCGCGCCGGGCGCGTGCGCCGCCGCGTTGCTCTCGCCGCTCTGCTCCATGCCCGGCCCGAGTGCGGCGTCCATCGCGCGCTCGACGGCCTTGCGCGACACGGCGGGTTCGCCGGTCGATGACGCAGCGTTCCCTTTAGCGTTGGCATTGGCGTTGACGTTCTCCATGGCGCTCTCCTTTCGCGTGGTTGATGGCACTGCGTGATCCGTTCGTCGTCGTGTCAGCAAGAGTCGCACCGACAGCCGACGCACGCCACTCGTCCGTATGGCATAGGCGAAACGCGCAATGCGCGCATGGCATCGCAATTTCTCTCACATACCGGTGAGAAATGCTCGTTTGCCGACGCCCGGCCGCGCGCCTACGATGCTCCTCCATCGGACGAAGCCGTCGGCTCATGCATCTTTCGGTTGCATCTTTCGTTTCACGCCGCAGCGAAGCATCGCGCGTTTGCACGCCGCTACGATGGCTTCACCTACTCTTTACGCGAAGCCCGTCATGAATCCCGTCAATCTGGCTCAATTGCTCCTTCTCGCCGCGCTGTGGGGCGGCTCCTTCCTTTTCATCCGCGTGGGCGTGACCGATCTCGGCGTCGCGCCGCTGATGGCGCTGCGCGTGGGCATCGGCGCTGCCTTTCTGCTCATCGTGTTGATGCTGCGCGGCTCGCCGCGCGAAGCGTTCGCGACCATACGCGAGCGCGCGTGGCCGCTGCTCGTCGTCGGCGTCTTCAACTCCGCCGCGCCGTTCTGTCTCTTCGCCTATGCAGAGTTGACGTTGACCGCCGGCGTCACCTCCGTGATCAACGCGACGACGCCGCTGTGGGGCGCGCTCGTCGCCTACCTGTGGCTCGGCGATCGGTTGAGCCGCCTGCGTGTCGCGGGACTGGCCATCGGTTTCGCGGGCGTGATGGCGCTCGTGTGGGATCAGATGTTCGTCCACGACGCCACGACACCCGCGATCGCGCCGATGACCACGGCGCTCGCGGCCCTCGCCGCGCTGGCCGCGACGCTCTGCTATGGCATCGCCGCCAGTTACACGAAGCGGTATCTGACAGGTGTCGATTCGCTCACCGTGGCGGCCGGCACCATGAGCGCAGCGACGCTCGTGCTGCTTCCGTTCGCGCTCGTCGCGTGGCCCGCGGGCACGGTGTCGCTGAGCGCGTGGGGCGCGGTGCTCGGCCTCGGCATCGCGTGCACGGGCGTGGCTTACATGGTGTTCTTCCACCTGATCGCGGTCGCCGGCCCGGCGCGGGCGATCACCGTCACGTTCGTGATTCCGATATTCGGGATTCTGTGGGGCGCGCTCTTTCTGGCCGAGCGCGTGTCGGCGGGCATGGCCGCGGCTTGCGCCGTCGTGCTGGCGGGCACCGCGCTCGCGACAGGCGTCGTCAAGCGCGTGCCGCTCGTGCGCGAACGCCGTGCCGCATGCGCGAAACAGTGAACGGCGCGCGCCGAGCGCGGCCTATCGCCACAAGCGCGTGAGCGGTCCATCTTCTCCGCCGACAGGATCGCTCTTCGGAAACGGCAAGGCTTCCATCGCGCGCCGCTCGTCGTCGGAGAGCGCGTCGCGGCGAATGTCCCACTGCTGGTCCGGCGGATACGCGCCGATCACCTGAAAGCGGCGTCCGCTCGTCAGCAGACAATGGCCGGTGCCGGCGGGCAGGATCAGGGCATCGCCCGCGCGCAAGGCGATCACGCGCCCTTTCGGTCCGCCGATGATCAGTTCGGCTTCGCCTGAGGCCACGCCCAGCGCCTCATGCGCCGTCGAATGGAAATGGTGATAGTCGAAGACGCTGTCGCGCCATTGCGGCGGCCAGCCGTTGCGCGCGAAAAGCGCTTCGAAGCGGCTGCCGCAGTCGCGGTCCTGAGGATCGATCGCGCCGTGCCAGACGAGGACCGGCAGGCGCGCGTTGTTCGGCACCCAGCCGTTCGCCGCGAGCATGAACGACTCGCAGCGGGCGTCGGCCGCCTGCTCGGTTTCGGTGTGCTCGGCCATATGCGTTTCTCCGTGGAATCGAGAGCAGCGCAGCAACGGGTGTTCCTGTCGTTATGCCCGGTTTTAACGCGTCGCCGGCTCGCGGAGATTAGCGGCCGTGCCAGTGTCCGTATCCGCCTAAGCCAACGCCGACGGATACTCATCGCGTTTGCACGCGTCGCCGACTCTCGGAGATCAGCGGCCGTGCCAGTGTCCGTATCCGCCGAAACCGACGCCCACCGATACCGATGGCGCGTAATACGCCGGCGCATAACCGTAGCCGTACGCGGGCGCATAGCCGTAAGCCGGCGCGGGCGCATAGGCATACGGGGGCGCGTAGACGCAGCCGCTCAATGCCGCCGCGAGCGCGAGCGTCGCGGATACGATCGCCAGACGCGGGATACGCCGAGCCGGCGTGTTGTTAATGTGCTTTTTCATGATGTAGGCTCCCCGACGTCCCGGTCTTACCAATGGCGATGCCCATAGCCGCCGTGATGCGCGTACCAGTCGCGACGGTCCCAATAGCGGGAGCCGTCCCAGTAACGATCGCCGTGCCAGCCGACGACGATGGCCGGCGCGGGCGCGACCATTACAGGCGCGGGCTGATACACGACGGGCGGGGGCGCGGGCTGCTCGACATACACGGGCGGCGGCGGCGCGTACACGGGTTGCGGCGCGACGTACACCGGCGCGGGCGCGGCATAGACCGGCGCAGGCGCAGCATAAACCGGCGCGAGCGGCACGCCCAGATTGACCCCGATGCTTACTCCCGCGAATGCCGCGTCGCAAACGAGCGCGGCGCATGCGGCGATTCCCACTCCGATAGTTGTTTTGACCTTCATGTTGTCCTCTGCCTGACGGCCGCAGCACGGCCATGACCGCATGTTAGGCGGGCGCGTCGGCGCTTGCGTTACAACGCCTGTAACAGATGTGAACGTTGAAACGAACGGTCGGTCTGCGCCGGCCCGCCGGAAGCGCATCGACGATGTCGCCCAAGCGGTTGCGCGCCTGGGCGCCCGGTGGGATAGTGCGGGCTTCGTCAAAAAAGGCTGCGAGCGTATGGACCTGTTGCGGAGCATGCGGATTTTTGCGCGCGTGGCGGAAGCGTCGAGCTTCACGGCGGCGGCGCAACAACTGGACATTACGACGGCGCAAGCATCGCGGGCCATCACCGATCTCGAGACGCACTTGCGCACGCGGCTATTGAATCGCACGACGCGGCGAGTCGCGCTGACGGATGCCGGCAACCGCTATCTCGCGCGATGCAAGGAAGTGATCGAGCTAGTCGATCTGTCCGAAGCCGAAGCCGGCGACGCCCGCGTGCTGCCGAGCGGCGTGCTGCGCATGCATGCGCCGATCACGTTCGGCCATCACTATGTGGTGCCCGCGCTCACGCGCTATCTCGAAGCGCATCCACAGGTTCGCGTGGAACTGACGCTGTCGCAGAACGTGCCCGACATGCTCGACGAAGGCTACGACGTCTTCGTCCAGGTCACGACATCGACGCTGCCGGACTCCGCGCTCGTCTCGACACGCATCTGCTCGATGCCGAGCGTGCTGTGCGCGTCGCCGCGTTATCTGGAGCGGGCGGGCGTGCCGCGCGATATCGACGATCTGTCGAAGCATGCTTGCCTGCAGCTCGTCACCACGTTTTTTCCGGTCGATCGCTGGGCGTTCGAGGGCCCGCGTGGACGCGCCGAGGTGGATCTTCCGCCGGGGCGCCTGCGGGTGAATTCCGCGGATGCGCTCGCCTTCGCGGTCGCGGATGGCTTCGGCATTGCGCCGCTGCCTGCGCTCTCGGCGTTGCCGTCCATCAGAAGCGGCGAACTCGTGCGCGTGCTTCCCGAATGGGAACTGCAAACCATGACGATCTACGCGATGTACGCGTCGCGGCAGTATCTCGATGCGAAGATCAAGACGTGGGTGGCGTTTCTGAAGGAATTCGTCGAGGGGACGCTGGCCGAGCAGATGGGGTGAGGGGGCGGGGAGTTGGGGGTGGTGGGCGGGGCTTTGTTCGTTGCGTTCGACGGACCTGGCGTTTGGCGTTTCGCCTTTTGCATTCGGCATTCTGCGTGCGTTTGCTCTCTGGCGTTCGCCGCCCGTCTTTGGTCAGTTCACTCCCGACGGAGACAGCCCGCGTCACCGCGCCACCGAGTCTATCGGCAAATGGTGCGCGAAGCCGGGCGTGCCTGCGGCGTTTAATGGTTGCCCTGAACGAGTTCGGCTCCTTGCTTTTGGCGTTTTTGCATTCTGCGTTCCGCGTGCCTTTGAAGTTCGGGTTCGCCGCCCCCTCTTCGATCAGTTCACTCGCAACGAAGACGGCCGGCATCACCCCGCCACCGAGGCTATCGGTTAAGGGTGCGCGAGGCTGGGCGTGCGTGCGGCGTTTATTGATTGCCCCGAACGAGTTTGGCTTTTCGCGTTTGGCGTTTGGCATTCTGCATTCCGCATGCTTTTGACCTTTGGCGTTCGCCGCCGCCTCCTTGATCAGCTCACGCTCAACGAAGACGGCCGGCTCGAACGGGTCACCGAGCCTGTGGGTTAAGGATGTGCGAACCTGGGCGTAGCGGGCGGAGTTCACTGGCTGCCCTGAACGAGTTTGGCTTCTCGCGTTTGGCCTTTGGCGTTTGGCACTCCGCGTTATGCATTCTGCATTCCGCGTGCCTTTGAGCTTTGCCGTTCGCCGCCGCCTCTTCGATCAATTAACTCCCAACGGAGACGGCCGGCTCCACCCGGCATCGAGCCTATCGGTCAACGATGCGCGAAGCTGGGCGTGCGCGCGGCGTTTATTAGTTGCCCAAAACGAGTTCGGCTTCTCGCGTTCGGCTTCTCGCGTTCGGCTTCTCGCGTTCGGCTTCTCGCGTTCGGCTTCTCGCGTTCGGCTTCTCGCGTTCGGCTTCTCGCGTTCGGCTTCTCGCGTTCGGCTTCTCGCGTTCGGCTTCTCGCGTTTGGGTTCTCGCCTTTCGCGTTGGCGTTGGCGTTTGGCGTTTGGCGTTTGGCGTTTGGCGTTTGGCGTTTGGCGTTTGGCGTTTGGCGTTTGGCGTTTGGCGTTTGGCATTCTGCATTCCGCATGCGTTCGACCTTTGGCCTTCGCCGCCGCCTCTTCGATCAGCTCACGCCCAACGAAGACGGCCGGCTCCACCCCGCCACCGAGCCTGTTGGTTAGGGGTGTGCGAATCCGTGGGAGCGGACGGCGTTCGCTGCTGCCCTGAACGAGTTTGGCTTCCTCGCGTTTGGCATTCCGCGTTATGCATTCTGCATTCCGCATGCGTTCTACCTTTGGCCTTCGCCGCCGCCTCTTCGATCAGCTCACTGTCAACGGAGACGGCCGGTTCCACCTCGCTACCGAGCCTGGTGGCCACGGGTGCGCGAAGCGGGGCGTAGCGGGCGGCATTCGCTAGTTCCCTAAACGGGTCTGGCTTTCTCGCGTTAGCCGTTCTGCATTCAGCATTCGGTGTCTGCCTTCGACGTTTTTCGTTCGCCGCTACCTGCCTCGACCTACGTCGCCCACCCTCTCCGATCCGCTCACTCCCAGCGCAGACGACCGCCTCCCCACCCGCGTCACGCCTGCGTCGCCTGCACCGGCACTACCGGAACCACCGGCACCAGCCGCCCTTGCAAAGCCGCCCGAACCGTTCCAGCAATCAGCCCCGCGATCACCACATTCGCCGCGATGAAGGAACCCACCGCGATCCATTCCACCGGACCCTGCGCGCCGCGCTCGAGCATGCGGATCGCCATCGTCGGCAACGCGGCCGCGCCGAAGCTGAACGCCCAGTACGAAGGCGAGAATGCGCGCTGACGAATCCAAGGCACGAGGCGCGTCAAAATCATCGCCTGATAGAGGCCGTAGCCGAGGAGCATGTACGCGAAGACATCCGGCACGCCGTGCGTGATCGCGAGATACGACACGCCTCCCACCACCGGCGGCGCGAGCTGGATGCCGAGCGTCGGGCGCAGCGCATCGGCGAGCGGCTCGTGCACGGCGGCGCGATGAAGCAGAATCGATTCGATCGCGAGCCACGAGAACACGCCAGCGCCGAAGAACAACGCGCCGAGTTGCGTCCAGCCGAAGGCGGCGGCCGCCGTGCCGGCGACGAAGCTCGGCGCGACAGTCGGCAGATACATCGCCGGGGTCGTCAGTTCGGGCTTGCGGCCGCCTTGCCAGAAGCGCCCGTGCAAGAACGCCCCGAGCGCGAGCTGGCTCGCGACGCCCACGACGAAGAGCCCGACCGCGAGTTCGCGCGAAACGGCCTGAACCGCTTGCGCGGCGAGCATCGTCGATACGGGAACGAGCGCCGCAAACGACGACTGCACCGGATGCCGCATCTCCGCGATAGCCTCGTCGCGCTGACCCAGCCACTTTCGGCCATAAGCCACCAGAAGCGCTATCCATACGACGAGCGCGCCCGCCGTCAGCAGGTCCGGCACGCCGTGCGGAACATGCCACACGCGAGCAGCCGCGCGCCATGCGCCCGCCATCGCCAGCGCGCCGACTGCGATGCCGAAGAACGCCACCGGCATCGGGCCGCGACGAGTAGCCGGTTGAATCTTGTCCATTGCATTCTCCTTGTCGGATGACGGAAGCGCGCGGTTGCGTGCTTCGTCGTTGGAGAAAGCTTAGTGGCGAGCGCCAGCGGCGCGAATGTCGCAACGTCTCGTTCGGCTGCTCGATCGTCTCAGACTCGCGATGCTCCGCGGTCCCGAAGTGCGCGTAACATCCACCGCATCAATCACGGGAGGAAACGACACGATGGCATATTGCATCCCACGCACGCTCGTCACCCTGGTTCCGCTCGCGCTTGCCGCCTGCACCGGCCCGGTCGAATTCTCGGCAAACGCGAATCCGCCGCCTGCCAGCGAATCCGTCAACGCCGACTTCAGCGGCATGGACCGCGCGATGGACGCCTGCAAAGTCTCGTCGCGCAAGGCGGGCCCGGGCCGATGCGCACAGGTTCGCGCATATGAGGCGTGCATGAAGACGCACGGCTACATCACCGTGCTAGGTCCGGAGAATCCGCCGAATTGCGGACAGCCCGACTGGGAACAGGATGTCCGCCGCTGGCTGAAGTGAATCCGCGCGAAAGCGACGACAGCGACGACGGCCATATGCCGAGGGCTCGGCCTCAGCGATGCCCGCCGAGGCCTGCGACAAGCCTCGCCTTCGGAAGGCGAGCGCGCGAGATAGCCGCGAATGCGCATCGCGTGCTGGTACGCCGGCAGCAGACCGTGCGGCTGCACGCATACGGCATCACGCAAGCACTCGGCGTCTCGGCGGCTCGCAGCGCGTTGGCCGTGTCATCGCGTGAACCCGCCGTTCGCTTCAAGTACGCCGCGCAACACGCATGAAGACGATATAAAGCAACGCCCCCGCCACCGCGCCGATCAGCCAGCCGAGATTGTTCGGCGGCAGCACCTTGAGCAGTTGCGTCGACAGTTCCCAGCCGACCGAGATCACGCCGGAGACGATCAGCGCCGCGAGCCCGACCTTGTTCCAGCCGCCGTCGTAATAGAAGCGCGAGCCGGGCTGCATCGTGTACAGCTCGGCGGCGTTCACGTGCTGACGCTTCACGAGGTAATAGTCGGCGATCATCACGCCATAGAGCGGCGCGAGCACCGCGCCGAACACCGACACGAAGATCGTGATCGCCTTCGGGCTATCGACGAAGATCCACGGACACACGACCACCGCGAGCACCGACGCGATCAGCCCGCCCTTCTTGAAGTCCACATGCTTCGGGAACAGATTGGCGATGTCGTAGGCCGGCGAGACGAAGTTCGCGACGATATTGATGCCCATCGTCGCGATCACGAACGTAATGCTGCCGACCGCCACCGCGAGCTTGTTGTCGATGCGCGAGACGATCTCGACCGGGTCCATGATCATCGCGCCGAATACTTTCTCGCTGCCCGCCGTGACGATCACCGTGATGATGGCGAACGCGATGAAGTTGAACGGCAGGCCGAGAAAATTGCCGACTTTCATCTGCCGCTCGCTCTTCGCAAAGCGCGAGAAGTCGCCGAAGTTCAGCAGCAGCGCGGCGAAATAGCTCACGACGAGCAGAATGGCGTTGACCATCGCGTGCAGTTGCTCGTCGCCAGGCAGCACCTTTCCGGACAGCGTTAGGTTAAGGCTCCCGAGCCCCGCGCGATACAGAATCCATCCCATCAGAAAGAACATCACGACGTACACCGCCGGCCCGCAAAAGTCGATGAACTTGCGGATGATCTCCATGCCACGCTGGAAGATCACGAGTTGCAGCAGCCACATGAAGAGAAAGCTGACCCAGCCGAGCATGTCGAGCCGCAGAAAGCTCGAATCGCGCAACGCCACCGCCGACGGCACGAAGAGCAGGAGCAGCGTGCCCACCGCCTTCGACGCGAAGTACGTCTGCACGCCATACCAGACGATCCCCACGACGCCGCGAATCAGCGCGGCGAGGTTCGCGCCCATCACGCCCATCGAGACGCGCGCCATCACGGGGAAGGGAATGCCATGCACGAGGCTCGGCTTGCCGACCCAGTTCATGAGCACATAGACCACCAGGATGCCGATGGTCATCGCAAGCAGGACCTGCCATCCCGAGAGCCCGAGCAGAAAAAGGCTCGCCGCGAACGTGTAGCCGCCGACGCTGTGGACGTCCGACATCCACATCGCGAAGATGCTGTAGCCGGTCCATGTGCGCCGCGCTCGCGGCACGGGCGCAAGGTCGTGGTTGTAGAGACGCTCGTCGGCGTCGGCGACGTCGACATCGGCGCCCGGGCCGAGAGCGGAGCTATTGGCGACGTGCGAAGCTGGCATGATCGTCCCCTCTGTTCAAAGCGTCGGGCCCGGGTAAAGCAGCGTTGCCTGCAACGCAAACGGCCGACAAATGAAACCGCGATGGAGATGCGAATCGCCAGATCCGAGGGAAAGAGCGCGCGGGCCCGGCCGCGTCGGGCGCGCGCCCGCCGTTACAGAGAGATTAAAGTAAAACCGCGCGCTTGCCGATATGCGAGGCATGAGAAAAAAACGCCTTCCCGCCCGCGATGTGAATCTCGCCTTCGCCGCTGCCGCCGAAGCCCTCGCGCTCATCTGCCGGTTGCGCCGCATCGACGCGGCCGATCTTCCGGCGCAGGACGTCGATGCGCTGCTCGACATCGCGTTCGAAGAAGCCGCGCAGCAAGCCGCCGCACGCCGCACCAAGGCGCATCGCGCGGGATAGACGCAGCTTCGGGCGTGCAAGTTGCTTCGCGGCTTGTCGTCCCGTCGCCCTGAACATGGGGCTGGCCATCGTGCGAGGGGCCGCACACGCGCCGCGGAGGTTCCATGTCGAAGATTCTCGGCCCCGTGCTCGGGCCACAGGTCAAAAGCGTCGCGCGCCATCCGCTCGGGTTTCTCACGCGGACCGTGAAGGCATTCCGCGCCAATCAGGGCATGCTGCTCGCCGGTGCGGTGGCGTATTACGCGCTGCTTTCCATCGTGCCGCTCCTGATTCTCATCGTGATCGTGCTGTCGAAGTTCGTCGGTCAGCAGGAGTTGCTGGACACGCTCGCGCATCTGCTGGAATGGCTGGTGCCAGGACAGGCGCGCGCCATCGTGCGCGAGCTCGCCAATTTTCTGACGCATCGCGCGGTGATCGGCTGGCTGCTCCTCGTCACGATGATCTTCTTCAGCTCGCTCGCCTTCACCGTGCTCGAAAACGCGATGTCGGTCATCTTCGTGCACCGCGTCGCCATTCGGCGGCGCCATTTTCTCTGGTCCGCGCTGCTGCCCTACTGCTACATCCTGTTTCTCGGCGTGGGCATGCTGATCGTCACGCTGGTGTCGAACGGGCTTCAGGCGATGGGCGATAACAGCGTCACCCTGCTCGGCTTCGAAGTGTCGCTCAAGGGCGCGTCGCGGCTGCTGCTCTATCTGCTCGGCGTGGCGGGCGAAGTATTCGTGCTGACGTCCATCTATCTCGTGATGCCGGTGGGGCGGCCGTCGTTCAGGCTCGCGCTGCTCGGCAGCATCACCGCCGCCCTGCTCTGGGAGATCACGCGCCACGTGCTCGTCTGGTACTTCGCGACGCTATCGCAGGTGAGCGTCGTGTACGGGTCGCTGACGACGTCGATCGTCGTGCTCTTCAGCCTCGAAGCGCTCGCTACGCTGCTGCTCTTCGGCGCGCAGGTCATCTCGGAGTTCGAGCGTTTCGGCCTGCCGCAGCCGGACAAGCCGCCCGCCTTCCGCACCGACTGACACACCGACTGACACACCGACTGACACGCCGACTGACACACCGCGCGATGCCCGCGCGGCACGGTTGGGATACATTGGGCGCGTTGCCATCGCCGGGACTTTCGATGGACGAGCCCTATCCCGATGCGTCGTCGCCGGCGCGCACCGCCACGCTCGCCGCGCTCGCGATGCTCGCGTTCGCCGGCAATTCTCTGCTGTGCCGCCTGGCGCTGAAGGGCACGAGCATCGATGCCGCGACGTTCACGTTCGTGCGCATCGCGTCGGCGGCGCTGGTGCTGTGGCTGATACTCGCGGCGCGCGGCGGCGATGCCCGGCGCGCCGGAAGCTGGGCCTCGGCCGCGATGCTCACGCTCTACGCCGTCGCCTTCTCCTATGCCTACGTCGCGCTGCCGGCCGGCGCGGGCGCGCTGCTGCTCTTCGGCGCGGTGCAGGCGACGATGATCGGCTACGGTCTCTTTCGCGGCGAACGCCTCACCGCGCGTCAATGGCTAGGTCTCACGCTGGCGCTCGCCGGCCTTGTGTGGCTCGTGCTGCCGGGACTGGCCGCGCCGCAGCCGTTGTCATCGGCGCTGATGCTCGTGGCGGGCATCGGCTGGGGCGTGTATTCGTTGAGAGGCCGCGGCCTCGCCGATCCTACCGCCGCGACGGCCGGCAATTTTCTGCGCGCCTTCCCTATCGCGACGGTGGTCTTCGCGCTCGCTTACCGGCACGCGACATTCGACGCAGCCGGCTTCGGCTATGCGCTTGCTTCGGGCGCGCTTACGTCGGGGCTCGGATACGTCCTCTGGTACGCGGCGCTGAAACGGCTCGATCCCGCGACCGCCGCGACCGTGCAACTGAGCGTGTCGGTGCTTGCGGCGGCGGGCGGCGTCGCGCTGCTCGGCGAAGCGCTCAGTGTCCGGCTCGTCGTCAGTTCAGTGGCGATTCTCGGCGGTATCGCGCTCGTCATCGTAAATCGCCGAAAACGCTAGAATGTGCGGCCACGCATGAACGCACCGCTTCCGTCTGTGCGCGAGACAACGAAACGCGGTGTCGCTGATCTGAGGAATGGTAATTGCGGTCGGCTGGCCTGCACGATGCTACGGTAGTATTCGGTATTCACACGGTCACGTGCCGTAGCCTCGCGCGCGGTGCCGCCTGTCGCCGGCAGCGCGCGACGCGCATCACCGTGGCTGCTCGCAGTTGGCAGATTTTGCCGGCCTGCGGCAAGCGTTACATCGTTGCAGGCCGAACGGCCGTTCTCCGCGCCCGGATGAGCCGCGCTCAGGGGAACGCCGTCGAGATCGGCCGCACGCTTTTTCAGTTTCACCATTCATTTCGAATGACGCGCGCAGCGCATCGGCTCTCGGCCGTTTCGCTTACGCGCTTCATCCGGCTTCCTGCGGCGACCCGCGCACGAGCACGCGCGCGACCGGTGTCCGCCGCTGATGTACATGTTCTGGAGAGCGCAGCCATGCCTCACCACGCTGAACTACCTGAAGAGCCGTGGGGGGGGGGGGGGGGGGGGGGGGGGGGGGGGGGGGGGGGGGGGGGCGGGGGGGGGCGGGGGGGGGGGGGGGGCGGGCGGCCCCCCCCCCCCCCCCCCCCGACTCCTGCGACCCGAGCCCCACCCCGGCACCAAAAACACACCA